>JBGQGY010000033.1:0-27463 GCA_041497675.1 bacterium
CCACAAGCAACGTCTTGCCTCGGATCGCGACCGGAGCGCTGGCATGCGCCATCTCGGGTCCGACGAGCGCACCCCACACCCGGCGGGCATGTGCCAACCGCGCGGCCGGTTCGAGCCCCCACCCTGCTGCCGCCCGTGCTAGGATCTCTCGTATTGGGGTAACCACGTGCCTCCCCTTAGCGTTCCGGCTTCAACCGCCACCACACACACCCGAGGTGCGTCGGGCGGCAGTTCCGTGGCCGTCAACAGAACCTGCCCGGCGCCGCTCAAGTCGAGCACGCGCCGCTGGCGGACGTGGTCCAGTTCTGCCAGCGCGTCATCCAGCAATAATACCGGGGGCCCGCCTACCTCGCCCGACATGACCTCGCGCTCAGCCAGCCGAATAGCCAGCATAACCGTCCGCCATTGTCCCTGCGACCCTACGCTACGCAAGGCGTGGTTGTCCAGCGATAAGAGGAGCTCGTCCCGCTGCGGTCCTGTGAGCGTGACCCCTCGTCGAGATTCTTCGGCGCGCCGCTGGGCAATTTGCCCCCTTGCATCCGTGGTCATCTCTTCTTCGCCTGTCCCCTGCCAGACGGCCTGATACACCACGCGGAGGTCGCCTTCCCCTCCCAAGCGCTCGAACCACATGTTGGCGGCCGGACCTAGTCTCTCGATATAGCCCCGCCGGTGGATTGTCAACCGTACGCCCAGCGCGATCATCTGTGCGTCCCACGGATCTGTGCTGGCCGCGCGGCCCTGCCGGAGTGCCACGTTGCGCTGCATGAGCACTCGGTGGTAGCGATGCAGCGCAAAGTAGTACGCGGGACTGAGCTGGGAGAGCGCGGCATCGATGATACGGCGCCGCGCCGCGCCGGACCCGCGAATTACGTCCATGTCCCACGGTGCCACCATAACGACTGGCAGCCTCCCGAGTACGCTCCCGCGGGGCGTTAGGGCGCCGTTGACCTTCAACTGCACCGCTGCTCGTGCGTCATCTCGGCGGAGCGTGGCCTCGAGCTCCTCTTCGCGACCCGGTCGTGCAATGAACGCGCGGATTCGCCCGGCATCTTGGCCGAACCGGATCGTTTCTTCTTCATGCGCTGTTCGGTGTGATCGACCGGTTGCGACGAGATACACGGCTTCGAGCAGGTTGGATTTCCCGCCACCGTTGGGTCCGGTAAACGCGGTAATCCCAGGTTCTATCGCGAGATCGACGCGCTCATAGTTACGAAACTCGCGGAGCCACAGCTGGCGTAGTCGGTGCATGGGCTTCTCTCACTACGAGAATTGTACCGCCGCCGCCCTGTAGGGTGATCCTATCCCCGGGTCTAATTTGGCGTCCTCGTCGTGTTTCCACCTGACCATTTACCCGTACCCGCCCCTGACCAATGACGGTTTTAGCTTCTCCTCCGGTCGTGACGAGGTTCGCCCACTTTAGGAGTGCCCCGAGTACAATCTGTGGCGTACGAATATACACTTCCCGTTTAGGTGGCAACACGCACCGGCGCCAGCACGTAGGTGTAATCGGTCTGTCCCGTCGGCCGGATGGAGCCCGGACTCAGCGGTCCGGTAAGGTCCAGCGCAATTTCCTCCGTGTCGATGACTTGAAGACAGTCGAGCAGATATCTGGCGTTGAACGCCGTCTGAATCGTCTCTCCTTCGGCGACAACAGGAATAGTCTCTTCAGAGCTGCCAAACTCCGGCGTGTTCGACGCAAGGTTCATCGTGTCGGCTGTCGCTTGTAGCCGTACGACGTTTGCGGAGTCCCGCGCGGTAATCGCTACCCGTTTGACTGCAGCGAGCATCTTTTCCGTCCCAATGATGAGGTGCTGTTTATGGCCTTGGGGGATAACCTGCTGATAGTTGGGGAATGGTCCTGGAATGAGTCGGCTCACCAAACGTGCTCCAGGAAACGTAAACACGATCTGGTTTTCTGCCAGTGCAATCTCGACCAGTCCTTCTCCGCCCGCCAGTGCGCGCACAAGTTCTCCCATAGCTTTCGCCGGCACAATCACTCCGACTTTTTGTGTCGCCGGCGTGCTAAGCTTCGCTGTTCGGAGCGCTAGCCGGCCACCGTCCGTGGCGACGAGCCGGATTTCATCACCGTCTAATACAAGATACAGTCCGGTTAAGAACACGCGGGTTTCGTCTGTGGATACTGCGAATCCTGTTTGCCGAACCATCGTCCGTAAGAGACCTCCGTCGATAGTCGCTACGACTGCCGTATCTACTTCAGGCATTAGCGGGAACTCGCTTGCTGGGATCCCAACGAGATCGTAGGTAATCCGCTCACACTGCAGCTCAACATTCCGGCCGTTTTCGTCGACTTTGATTTGGACCTGTCCGGCAGGCAGATTTGCAACAATCTCCGTAAACAACCGCGCGGGAAGAGTAATTGCACCGCCTTTTTTGATCGTCGCCGGGATCGTCGTTTGAATTCCATGATCCAAATCCGTCGCGGCAAACTTTACCCCATCTTTCTGTGTTTCAAGCAACACATTCGACAAGATCGGCATCGCGACTCGCGTTGACACCGCACGGCCAACAAGTGTCATAGCTCGGTTGAGCTGTTCCTGCGAGCAGGTAAATAACATTTCGAACTCCCTCTCTTACTGAAGTAATTCTATTGTAGAAAGAACTAGTAGTCGTAGTAAGGGGTGTGGATAGTGTGGATGAAGTGTTGTTTTAGGCACTAGGTACCGCGAGAGAGGCATTTTGGTGATGGGGGTGGCGTGTGGATAACCAGGGCCAAAAGACCTATGGTGCACACGCAGAGACAAGGAAAGCAATGTTATGCACATGTTCAGCCGGCGTGTCGTTGTAGGTCTTCGTTCAACCGCTTGATACTTGCAGCCAAATAGGCGTCCTGGCGTAGGGCTTCTCGCACCCGCCGGCAGGCGTGGATGACAGTCGTATGGTCGCGGCCCCCAAACTCTTCGCCGATCCGCGGCAGAGAGGCTTCGGTGAGTTCGCGCGCGAGATACATGGCGATCTGGCGAGGGAACGCGACGCCTTTCGTCCGGCGCTTTGCGCGCATTTCTTCCGGACCGATCCCAAAAAACTCAGCCACAGCGAGTTGGATGGCCTGGATAGTTACCACGCGTGCGCGAGCGGGCGGCAAGAGATCACGGAGGACGTCGGCGGCAAGATCGACGGTGACAGAAGCACGCGTCAGGGAGGCATACGCGACCACACGGACAAGCGCTCCCTCAAGCTCGCGGATGTTCGAATGAATGCGTTGCGCGATAAACTCGGCGACGTCATCGGGTACAGGGATCCGTTCCATCTCCCCTTTCTTGCGGAGAATAGCAATGCGCGTTTCGAGGTCGGGCGGCTGGATATCCGCGATCAGCCCCCACTCAAACCGGCTTCGAAGCCGGGCTTCAAGTGTCGGGATCTCCTTCGGGGGACGATCGGAGGTAATAATGATCTGACGGCTCGACTCGTGTAGGGTGTTGAACGTGTGGAAAAACTCCTCCTGCGTGCGTTCCTTCCCGGCGAGGAACTGGATATCGTCAATGAGGAGTACGTCAACGTGCCGATACCGCTGGCGAAACTCGAGGGTCTTGTCGTCCCGGATAGCGTTGATGAGTTCGTTGGTAAACTTCTCGCTGCTAATATATGCGACCCGAACAGCGCCACCATCAGCAAGAACCCGGTGCCCGATTGCTTGGAGGAGGTGCGTTTTCCCCAGGCCAACGCCGCCGTAGATGAACAAGGGATTATAGGCCCGCGCCGGCGCCTCGGCGACGGCAGTAGCGGCGGCGTGCGCGAAGCGGTTGCCTGCACCGACGACGAACGTTTCAAAGGTGTACTTCGGGGATAGATGTAGACTGTCCCGGTTGCGAAGCAAAGGGACAGATACGGACTGCACGGGTGGCGCGGTCCGCGGGGCATCGGCAACGGTAATTTGAACGTTGAGCGGGCGCCCGCCCGCCACCGAGAGCGCAGTTCGCACGGTGCCGAGGAGGCGTTGCTCGACCCACTCTTTGGCGAACCGATTCGGGACAGCCAGAATGAACGTGTCCCCCTGTAGCCCGACTGGCCGCATGATCTTGAGGAACGACTCTAGAGTCGGCTTGTTCAGCTGGCCTTCAATGTGCCGCAGAGCCTCTGCCCAGAGCGTTGTCGGAGGTACATCAATCGACACGGAAGACTCCTCTCATCCCAAAATGCGCGAGGAGACGCTGTTCCCTACGCCTTGAACACCTCGTCGAGGCGGGCCACGCCCTCCTCGGTAAGTGTGCGCTTACCGCGTCCCTTCCCGGTCAGCAACCCTAAGGCTTGTAACGCCAGCAATTCCCGGTAGGCCGTACTGTGGCTGATATCCAGCTCTTTGGCTACGGACGTGGGTCCGGCAGCGCCAAGCTCGGCGATGAGCAGCAGGACCTTCTTCTGGCGGGGGGAGACTTCGAGACGGTGCACGGGAACGTCCGCCGCGAGGGGGGTGGCACCGGCAGTGTCACCCCGCAGGCTGAGGGTCACAACGGTACCGCGATCGAGGTTGTCTTCGATGGTTAGGGTGCCGCCAAGAAACCCCAATTGTTCCTTCGCAACCGGTAGGCCGCTCCCCACCCCGCGGATCAGGCGACGCATCTCGGCCGTCGCCGTAGAAAAGCCCGGGAGGAGAGCGCGCTGCTTGTCTGCAATCCCCGGCCCCTGGTCTGAGATACGGATGGTATTGCCGTTATCGAGAATAGTCACAGTCGCGTTCTGAAACAGCGCATGGATGAGGTTCTCAACGACCTCGCGAATAACCACATAGGGAACTTTGCCACCCCGCTCGTGTGATGCGGCGTATGTGCGCGCAGCGATCTCGCCAACCAGCGTATTGAAACTGTCGCCACGGAGGGACGTGACCTGCGGTTCCGCGACAAGAGAGTCATACACGGCCAGCCGGACCTCTGGCCCTTCGGTGCCGACGGAGGACGCCGACGGCGCCCGCCGCTCCTCGATCAAACGGGCGATGAGTTCTTGGATGGACATCGCTCCCCCGGCTGTTGGGTAACGATTGTCTAGCATGACGAGAGACTCCTACCACGGCTGACCAGCACCGCCCGAGTTCACGATGATCCACGGGCGGTCACGCACGCGGCAGTGCTGTGGATAGATTCTCTGGGCAGCGCCGTAGATTCTCTCTGAAAGTGACGGGTTCCTGCTGCGGGGAAAAGGGCGCATCTGCGCGCCCCGACGGGCGCTTGGTGGTTATCCACAGACGCCGAACATCCTGTGGACAACCAACGAAGCCATGTGGACAACATGCGCAGACATGCCCGAGACGAACAATTTGCGGGCGGGGCGAGTGAATCGTGTGCGGGAAAATGTGCACAAGGAGGGGTGTTGTCCACAAGATACCCACACCCGAAACGAGAGATGCTTTGAGGGCGACGTTGCTCGTTGACCGGGCCCTGTGGTATATTGGGCCGCGTGAAGCGGACATATCAACCCAAGAAGCGGGCCCGGAAGAGGGTGCATGGATTTCGCGCCCGCATGCGGACACCCGGCGGTCGGCGAGTCCTGAAGCGGCGCCGGGCGAAGGGGAGGCATCGACTGACCGTTTCAGGGTAGGGCCAGATGAACCCCCGATCTTCGCTGGGGAGACTCGCACGAGACGGAGACTTTCGAGTCGCCTACCGCGAGGGTGCTCGCCACGTTACCACCCACCTTGTCATCTACGCCCGACCCAATACGTTGAATACGGTTCGACTGGGAGTGGTTGTGGGCAAACGGTTTGGGCGCGCCACGGTGCGCAACCGGTTGCGGCGCCGTCTACGAGAGGCCACGCGTTCCTTGGCGGCACAGATCCAGGCGGGGGTTGATCTTGTGCTGTCGCCTCGCGTGGGCGCGGTCGCAAAGTCGTTCGGCGATCTTCGAGACGAGATGAAAACCGGGTTGACCGCCGCGAGGGTCCTGCGCGAGGAGACTGAACAACCCTGATGGCCACGCGGGTGCTCTTGGCACTGATCGCAGGCTACAGAAGGGGTCTCTCTCCCCTCTTACCGCGAGCTTGTCGGTTCACGCCATCGTGCTCGGTCTACGCCGCTGAAGCCATCGGCCGACACGGCGCGGGGCGAGGTGTGGTATTGACGATCAAGCGGCTCGTCCGCTGCCACCCCTTTCACGCGGGTGGTTACGATCCGGTACCCTGAGGAGGACGCCGCGTGCTTGATCCCATCATAAGAATATTCACGCCGGCCCTCGAGGCGCTGCGGGCATTCACGGGCAGTTACGTTGCCGCCATCATCCTGTTGACGGCCGCCATACGGCTCATTCTCCACCCCCTCACGCGGAAACAGCTCAACTCGATGAAAGTGATGCAGGCGCTGGCGCCACAGGTTGAGGTGCTACGGCGCAAGTACAAGGACGACTCCAAGAAACTGAACACCGAAATGATGGCGATGTACAAAGCAAACAACGCGAACCCTTTCGGCGGATGTTTGCCGCTGCTGATACAGTTTCCGATCCTGATCGCCCTGTACCGGGTGATCGTCAACGCGGGAACGTTTGGTGGTGAAACATTGATGGGCGTGCAGCTCAGCCACCACCCCGACAAGGACGTATTGCTGGCCCACCCCATATTGATCATCATTCCCGTGTTGAATGGCGCGGTGAGTTACTTGCAACAGCAGTTATCCGTCACCGACCCGCAACAAGCCAAAATGTTCATTTTTATGCCGATCTTCCTTGCGTTCATGTCGCTTCAGTTTCCTCTTGCGCTCTCGGTCTACTGGATCTCCTCGACGGCGCTGTATGTCGTGGAGTACCTAATCGTTGTCGGCCGGCCGAAGAAGTCCGGCGTGGCGCCGCCAAAAGAGATGCGGAAGACGGCGCGGACAAGAGCCGAAGGCGGTGCCTAAGCCGGTCAATGAATCAGACTGAAGCAAGCGGACGCACGATCGAGGAAGCGACTACAGCCGCGCTAGGGTTGATTGGGGCGGCCCGAGAGGAAGTCGACGTCGAAGTCCTGCAGGAACCCAAACCGGCCATTCTCGGATTTGGTGGGCGCGAAGCACGCGTCAGAGTCACCAGGCAGGCGTCATACGGTACGCTTGCCCGAGACGTCGCCACGCAGATGCTCGGACTCATGGGGTATTCTGTAACGGCAGAGCTGTCCGACGAAGGTCCAGACGGAGCGTCGATCATGCTGTCTGGACAGGACCTGTCCGGGTTGATTGGACGTCATGGGCACACATTGGATGCGCTCGAATTTCTGGTGGGCATGCACGTTTTCCGGAGTCGGGGCAGCAAAGTGGGGCTCGTCATTGACGCCGGCGGGTACCGCGTACGTCGAGAGAAGGCGCTGGTCGAAATGGCGCACCAGGCCAGCGAACGCGCTACCCAGGAATCCCTCCCGATTGCCCTGGAGCCGATGGAAGCAAAGGAACGCCGCGTTGTGCATTTGGCACTGCGTGATGACCCGCGTGTGGCGACTGCCAGCCAGGGTGAAGAGGGATCCCGATTCGTCGTCGTGACGCCGGTGGCCCTCGGCTCAACAGAAGATACCGACGCCCCGTAGGGGCGTGGAGCCAGCACTCGAGCAACTCGAAGCAGCAGCGGCAACCCTGGGAGTGGCGCTGCCGGCTCTCGCCGTCGACAGCCTCCGCCGCTACGCCGGCGAGCTGCTGTTGTGGCGGGCGCGTCTGAACCTCACCGGAGCCACCACGCTGTCTGCGCTCGTCGACCCCCACCTCCTTGACGTCCTCCTCCTGATTGCTGCGGTCAACATCCCGGAAGGCGCGGCGGTCGTCGATGTCGGGACCGGCGCGGGACTCCCTGGCATCCCGCTGAAGCTCATCCGGCGGGATGTCCGTGTAGTGCTCGTCGAGGCGTCACGGAGGAAGGTGGCATTTCTGGAGCACCTGCAGACAGCACTCGGACTGGACGATGTACGAATCGAATGGGGGCGAGCCGAGGACTTGGCGCACCGCCGAGACCTGCGTGAAACATTCGATATCGGGGCGACCCGGGCAACCGCGCACCTGGCGGCCGCGGCGGAGCTCTGCCTGCCGTTTGTCAGGGTTGAAGGAGTGGCTGTCTGCCTGAAGGGGCCTGGTGTTCTCCGAGAACTCGATCATGCGGCGCTGCTGGTTGAGGCGCTCGGAGCTAGGATCGAGTCCCATGAACAAATACCGTTGCCGACAACGGAAATTATCCGCACCATTGTCATCTTACGCAAACGGCATACAACACCGGAGGGATATCCCAGAGCTGCGCATGCTTTGGGCAGACCCCCGCGATTGCACAAGGGAACCCAAGGATCGGCCGCCGAATGATTCCACTGCCACCGTGCCGCGCATCATTGCCATCGTCAACCAGAAGGGCGGGGTCGGGAAGTCCACGACGGCAGTAAATCTCGGCGCCTGCCTGGCAGGGGCCGGCCACCGGACCCTGCTCGTCGACCTCGATCCTCAAGCAAACGCCACAAGCGGGCTGGGAATGCCCCGGGACCGAGAATCCGGATCGGTTTATGACCTGTTGCTTGGTGAGGCCACGCTGGCCGAGTGTGTCATTTCGACCGCGGTACCCAACTTGGACATCGTCCCCAGCACCATCAATCTCGCCGGCGCCGAAGTGGAGATGGCCGGTATCGCGGGGCGAGAGACGCTTCTACGCACCGCCATTGCCGGCGCTTCCTACACCTTTGTCTTATTGGACTCCCCCCCTTCTCTCGGGCTGTTGACAATCAACGCGCTGACGGCTGCGTCTGAGGCCCTGATCCCACTCCAGTGCGAGTACTACGCGCTTGAGGGACTGACACAGCTCCTCCAATCCGTCGAGCTGGTCCGCCGGCACCTCAATCCTTCCCTTGAGGTCAGTGGGGTGTTGTTGACCATGTATGATTCCAGGACAAACCTCTCGGATCAGGTGGCCTCCGAGGTGCGTCGGTTCTTCGGTGAGAGGGTCTACAACACCGTCATTCCCCGCAGCGTTCGTCTTGCCGAGGCGCCGAGTCATGGCAAGCCGATAACGGCCTACGATCCAGACTCACGGGGCGCCAAGGCCTATCTTGAGCTCGCCAAAGAGGTGATCGCTCGTGGACACCAACTCTCCTCTGCCCCCTGAGTCTCCGCGAAACACCCGCGGCAAAGCGCTGGGCCGTGGCCTGGCCGCACTGATCCCTGGGGCCGGGGCATTCCAGGGCCACGCCACCATGGAGATTCCTGTGGACCGAATCCGACCCAACAGTCTTCAGCCGCGCGCGGAGATGGACGGGGCGGAACTTCGGGACCTGGAAGCGTCCATCAGGGAGCAGGGGGTGCTGCAGCCGGTGCTCGTCAGACCCACCGCCGATGGGTATGAGTTGGTCGCCGGGGAGCGCCGATGGCGGGCCGCGATGGCTGCTGGGCTGACCAGTGTTCCAGCGGTCGTGAAGCCGTTTGACGACCTTGGCGCGCTGGAGGCCGCTCTGGTGGAAAACCTCCAACGGGAGGATCTCAGCGCCCTGGACCGGGCCCGGGCATACCGGCGGCTAACTGAAGAGTTCGGTCTCAGCCAGGACGCGGTCGCGAAACGCGTCGGGCGCAGCCAACCGTCGATTGCGAACACACTCCGACTATTCGCCCTCCCCGACGAGGTTCAGAGATCTTTGGACGCGGGTAGGATCTCAGAGGGTCATGCCAGGGCGCTCCTTTCGATACGCGACCAACGCAGGCTATTGGCCATTTGGAGGGCCGTCGAGGAGAGGGGGCTGTCTGTTAGGCAAACTGAATCCGCAGCAAAACGCCTGACTATTTCACGTGAAATAACCAGTGGGATGACGTCAGGAGCAGGAAGAATAGAGATCAAAAATATCGAACAAACCATATCAGAAAAGATCGGATCACCGATACGAATCGTGACGTCAAGATCCGGAAGGGGAGAAATACGGATATCCTTCTTCTCTCCGGCCGACTTTGACCGCCTACTGGCAGCGTTGGGTGTAGAGACTCAAGGGGCCCGGTGATGAGCGCGCACAGCGGATTGCCAGCGCGCGCCGACGCGTGGACGCTTCTTTGTGAGTGGACGCCGAACCCGAACCTCCGCAAGCACATGCTCGCCGTCGAGGCGGCCATGCAGAGCTATGCCCGGCGGTTCGGCGAGGACGAGGCGCTTTGGAGTCTGGTGGGATTGCTTCACGACCTGGACTACGAGCGACATCCGTCTCAAGAAGCCGGACATCCCTTCAAAGGAGTCGAACACCTACGGGCTCTGGGTTACCCAGAGATGGTCTGTCGGGCTATTCTCACGCACGCTCACTACTCGGGCATCCCACGCGAATCACAGATGGAACGAGCGTTGCATGCTTGCGACGAGCTCACAGGCTTTGTCATCGCGGTCGCGTTGGTCCGACCCTCGCGCAGCCTGCACGAGGTGGACGCCGCAGCGGTGAAACGAAAGATGAAGGACAAGGCCTTTGCCCGCGCGGTCTCACGAGACGAGATGGTGCGGGCCGCCGAAACACTTGGTGTGCCATTCGATGATCACGTCACACTGGTCATCGACGCTATGCGCGGAATCGCGGGGGAACTGGGTCTGGCGGGGTCGTAGGACAGGAGAAGCACCGACAACCGTGGAACAACGGAGAACCCGATGCCCCCAAGTAGTGAGTTGTTGACGCTCGCGATGCTCACTGTGTCTCTGGCGGTGGCCGCCGGTCTGGTCTGGGTCGCCGTCAAAGTGCAGGCGCTCGAGCGACGGCTCACGGCGACGACCGGCGATCCGCGAGTCCTCGAACGCCTGACCTCCGTCGAGCGCGAACTGGGTGCGGTGGGTGGGCGGTTGGATCATCTGGCAGGACGGGTGGACCGCATCAGTGAGGAGACGCAGCGATGCCTGCGGCGCGTCGGCATCGTGCGTTACGATGCGTTCAAGGAACTCGGTGGGCACCTGAGCTTCAGCCTCGCGTTGCTCGACGCGCGCCAGGACGGTGTGGTGGTCAGCGTGCTCAACGATCGGAACGGCGCCCGTGCGTACGCGAAACCTGTCGCAGGCGGACGGTCGACGATCACGCTATCGGAGGAAGAGCAGCGCGCCATCACGCAGTCCTGAGGCGCGGCACTAATGGTTTTTGCGGACCGGCGTGACGCGGGTCGCCGCCTGGCTGCGGCTCTCGTGCACCTCCGCGGGCAACGGCTCTTCGTGCTGGCGGTGCCGCGGGGAGGTGTCGTGGTGGCCCGCGAGGTGGCGGATGCTCTCCAAGCTCCCCTCTCGGTGATCGTCCCGCGCAAGCTGCGCGCGCCCTACAATCCCGAGTTCGCGATTGGTGCTGTTGCGGAAGGCGGGGCGGTTTTTGTCGATGAGGAACTGGCCCAGACGGTGGGGGCAGGGTATCTGGCGCAGGAAATCGCCGCGCAGCGCGCGGAGATCGCTCGCCGCGTGGAGGTCTATCGGAGTGGGAAACCGTTGCCCGTTCTTACAGGAACCTGTGCGATCGTCGTGGATGACGGGATCGCCACGGGGGCGACACTGATCGCTGCGCTGCGGGCGACGCGCGCACTCGGCCCGGCGCACCTGGTCGCCGCCGTGCCGGTCGCCCCACCGGACGGCGTTGCGCGTATGGCAAAGGAAGCTGACGAGGTGGTCTGTCTACAAGTCGCCGGAGAGTTTCACGCGGTTGGGCAATTCTACGGTGACTTCACACAGGTGGACGACACGACCGTGCTCGCGGTACTCGGGGAACGCTCCGATGGCCGCTGAAGAACTGCGCCGGACCTCCCTGTACGACCTGCACGTCGCCGCGGGGGCACGGATGGTGCCCTTTGCAGGGTGGGAGATGCCCGTGCAGTATGCCGGTGTGACCGAGGAGCATCTGACGGTCCGTACGGGTGCTGGATTGTTCGACGTATCGCACATGGGAGAAGTGCACGTCGAAGGACCGGACGCCCTGGCCGTCGTTCAGCGCGTGATCACGAACGATGCGGCACGGCTTACGATCGGTCAGGGGTTATACAGTCCGATGTGCACCCCGTCCGGGGGGATCGTAGACGACATCACGGTGTTTCGGACCGCTGATCGAGCCTACTTGTTCGTCGTCAACGCCTCGACGCGGGCGAAGGACGTGGCCTGGATCAACACACACGCTGAGGGGCGCGCCGCGGTGGTCCGAGACGTCTCCGACGATACGGCCCTGCTGGCGCTGCAGGGCCCACGCGCTGCCGGCATCCTGGCCGGCGCGGCCGGGGTAGACTTCTCAGGGCTGGCACCGTTCCACTTCCGTGATGGCGTGGTGATTGGCGGGGCGACGACACGCGTGTTTCACACGGGGTACACAGGGGAGGACGGGTTCGAGATTGCGTGTCCGTGGGATACCGCGCCGAGCGTCTGGACAGCACTGTTGGAGGCGGGACGCGTCCATGACACGCAACCCGTCGGGCTGGGTGCACGCGACACGCTGCGACTCGAGGCGGCGTTGATGCTCTACGGGAACGACATCGATGAGACGACCTCGCCGCTGGAAGCGCCGTTGGTGTGGACGGTGAAGTTCGACAAAGGGGACTTTACCGGACGTGACGTGCTGCTGCGGCAGCGAACCGACGGCGTGGCGCGGCGTCTGGCGGGGTTTGAGGTCACCGAACGGGCGATCCCACGCCAGCACTGCCCGATCGAGGCCGGCGGACAAGTCGTAGGAGAAGTCACCAGCGGATCGTTTGCACCGTTCCTGAAACGGCCGTTGGGCATGGGATACGTCCCGAGCGCGTTCTCCGCGGCAGGGACGTCGATCCGCATCGAGATACGTGGGAAGCCGACGGCCGCGACCGTCGTGAAGTTGCCGTTCTACCGGCGGAAGAAAATCCCCACAGAGGTGAGGTGACGGCATGTACCCGGACGATCGGCGCTACACCCGTGAGCACGAGTGGGCGAAGGCAGAAAAGGGCCGCCTCCGGGTAGGCATTACGGCTTTTGCGGCCGAACGCCTGAGCGATGTCGTCTTCATCGAACTGCCAGAAGTGGGCGCCGAGATTCGCGAGACGGAGCCATTTGGCGTCGTCGAGTCCGTCAAAGCCGCGAGTGATTTGTTTGCGCCGGTCTCGGGCAAAGTCGTGGAGGTCAATCGGGCGATTGTCGACAACCCGGAGCTGATCAACCAAGATCCCTACGGCGGCGCCTGGATGATCGTTGTAGAACCGGCGGACCCGACGGCTTTGGAACGGTTGCTGTCGGCCGCTGAGTACGCGAAGCTGGTGGGAGCCGAAGGGGCATGACGACGTCGACCTGGCATCCGCATAAGTACCTGCCGATGACGGCGGAGGATCGAGACGCGATGCTCCGGGCCATCGGGACCGACTCTGTGGATGACCTGCTGGCGGATATCCCCGCCGCGGTGCGCCTCGGCCGGTCGTTGGCGCTCCCCCCGATGCTGGCCGATGATGATCTTATGGGCCATCTCCGATCGCTCGCAGACCGCAACGGGCACGCGGACCGGCTTGTGTGTTTCCTTGGGGGAGGGGCCTACGAGCACGTGATTCCCAGCGTCGTCTGGCACCTGGCCGGTCGCGCTGAGTTCTACACGGCCTATACACCCTATCAGGCCGAGATGATGCAGGGCGAACTGCAGGCGATGTACGAGTACCAGTCGATGGTGTGCGAGCTCACCGGCATGGATGTTGCCAATGCCTCTATGTACGATGGCGCGAGCGCCGTTGGCGAGGCCGCGGTCATGGCGCGAGACTTGACGAAGCGTGACCAGGTCGTGGTATCCGCCACCGTCCATCCGCAGTACCGGCAGGTGTTGCGGACCTACGTGCGCCATTTGGGAATCGACGTCGTCGAGCTCCCCTATGATGCCGGCCGGACGTCGCCTGCCCGCATCCGCGAAGCAACCGGCAGCCGGACCGCCGCGGTGATCGTCCAGTCTCCCAACGTGTTTGGATGTATCGAGGAGGGAGCCGCGCTGGCTGAAGTCGCACACGCTGCCGGCGCGCTCCTCGTGGTTGCGGTGGCGGAACCGATCAGCTTCGGCGTGCTCCAACCTCCCGGGGTATTTGGGGCAGACATCGTGGCAGGCGAGGGCCAGCCGTTAGGCAACCACTTGAGTTTCGGCGGACCCTACCTGGGGATGCTGGCGACCCGTGACGCATACATTCGGCGGATGCCGGGGCGGTTGGTCGGGGTGACGAGCGACCGGGACGGCCGCCGGGGGTTTGTGCTGACATTGCAGACGCGCGAGCAGCATATCCGCCGTGAGAAGGCGACCAGCAACATTTGCACCAACGAGGCCCTCAACGCGCTGGCCGCCGGGATCTACATGGCCGCGTTGGGCAAGACCGGGATGCACCGCGTCGCCGAGATCAATGCCCGTCGCGCGCACTACGCGCGGAAGCGCCTCACCGCGATCCCCGGTGTGCGGGCGGCGTTCGACGGGCCGGTGTTCAACGAGTTCGTGCTCCGCATGCCGGTCGATCCGGAACGCCTCAACGAACGACTGGTCGAGCGCGGCATCCTCGGCGGACTCGCGCTTGGACGTTGGTACCCTGAACTCGCCGACGGGTGGCTGGTCTGCGTCACGGAAGCGAGATCGCGGGCGCAGATCGACGCGCTCGCCGACGCGGTGTTGGAGGGGGTGCGCGCGTGAACCCCGAGTCCTTCCCCTTGATTTTCGAGCGCACCGCGCCTGGACGCATCGCGGTGTCGGTGCCGGACGCGGGTGTGCCGGACGTCCCGCTGGAGGAGATCGTCGGCGCTGCGCATGCCCGCCGCGAGCCGGCGATGCTTCCTGAGGTGAGCGAACTCGATCTGGTCCGGCACTATACGCGTCTGTCGCAGCGCAACTACGCGATCGACGTTGGCTTCTATCCGCTGGGCTCGTGCACCATGAAGTACAATCCGAAGGTCAACGAAGACGCGGCGCGTCTGCCGGGCTTTGCCCGCCTCCATCCCAACACGCCCGCCGCCCTGGCGCAGGGGGCGCTAGAGCTCTTGTGGCAGCTCGAGCAAATGTTGTGCGAGATCAGCGGCATGCATCGTGTGACGTTCCAACCGGCGGCGGGCGCGCACGGCGAGTTGACCGCGCTGATGATGATTCGCGCCTACTTCGACGATCGGGGCGAGCGGCGTACCCGTGTCATCGTGCCCGATTCGGCTCACGGCACGAACCCCGCCTCGGCGGCGATGTGCGGGCTGACTGTCGTGACTGTGCCCAGCGACGGCCGAGGCAACATCGATTCCGGTGCGCTCCGCCGGGCGGCCGACAATTCGGTCGCGGCGTTGATGCTCACGAATCCAAACACGCTGGGATTGTTTGAAGAACACATCACTGAAGTGGCGGATATCATCCACGGGTGCGGGGCGTTGATGTATCTGGACGGCGCCAACTTCAACGCGGTGCTCGGCGTCACGCGGCCGGGCGATCAAGGGTTCGACGTGATGCACATGAACGTCCACAAGACGTTTTCGACGCCGCACGGGGGCGGGGGACCCGGCGCCGGCCCGGTTGCGGTGAAACGCCTGCTCGAACCCTATCTGCCGTCGCCGACGATCGAGCGCGACGGCGCGGTCTTCAGCCTCGACGGCGACCGGCCAAAATCCATCGGCCGCGTCCGGGCCTTCAACGGGAACTTTGGCATCTTTGTGCGCGCCTACGCGTACCTGCGCGCGTACGGTCCGCTGCTGCGCCAGGTCTCCGAGGCCGCTGTCATCAACGCGAACTATCTGCTGGCAAAGCTGCGTCCATACTTTGACGTACCGTACGACAGAGCGTGTATGCACGAATTCGTGCTGTCCGGCCGCCGGCAGAAGACGCAGCACGGGGTGCGCACGCTCGATATGGCCAAGCGCCTGCTGGACTATGGCATCCACGCCCCGACGATTTACTTCCCTCTCATCGTCGACGAAGCTATCATGATCGAGCCGACCGAGACAGAGAGCCGGCAGACACTCGACGCCTTCGCCGACGCCTTGATTCACGTCGCCCAGGAGTGCGAGAGCAACCCGGAGATCGTCAAGACCGCGCCGCACCGGACCGCCGTGTCGCGCCTCGATGAGGTCACCGCTGCCCGCCAGCCGAACCTCCGCTGGCGCCCCCCGACGAAAACCGGGGCGGCCCGGTGAGCGCGTCACTCACCGCGACCCTCCCGACCATCGACGACATTCGCGCTGCGGCCACGCGGATCGCTCCGGACATCCGCCGGACACCCCTGCATCCGGTCGACGACGGGATCTTCTTGAAACTCGAAAGCCTCCAGCCGACGGGATCGTTCAAAGTGCGCGGGGCCTCCAACCACCTGCGGCAGGTGGCCGCGACTGTTCGCGGCGTGATCACCGCATCTTCGGGCAACCACGGCCAGGCCGTCGCATATGTGGCGGGCCGGCTGGGCATCCCGGCGGTCGTCGTCGTGCCGGAGACCGTCACGCCGATCAAGGCGACGAGGATCGAAGGATTTGGCGCGGAGTTGATCCGGTGCGGCACGACAATGCCCGAACGGACCGAGTTGGCCAAGCGTCTGGCGGCGGAGCGAGGGTTGCACTTTGTGCCGTCATTTGACGATCCGATGATCATCGCCGGTCAGGGGACGTGCGGCCTGGAAATCGGCGAGCAGGCTGGCGAAGTCGCGGTCGTGGCGGCGCCGACCGGCGGCGGGGGGCTGCTGTCCGGCGTAGCGCTTGTGCTGAAAACACTGCGGCCCGACATCCGGGTTGTGGGGGTAGAGCCGCAGGGACTTCGCCGCTTTGCCGTCTCTCGGGCCGCCGGAACCAGGACTATGGTACCGTTCGCGGACACCATTGCCGACGGTCTGCGTGGACAGCAACCCGGGGTGATGACCTTGGCGGCGACGGCGAGCACGGTGGACGAGTTCGTGGGGATCGACGACGAGGCCATCGGCGATGCGATTCGGAAACTCTACCTGGACGCGAACCTTGTTGTCGAACCCTCCGGCGCCATCGCGATGGCGGCGCTCATGAGCGGAGCAGTGACCCAGCGACCGGCTGTCGCGGTGGTGAGCGGCGGCAACCTCGATCCACATCTGTTGACAACGCTTCTGTTGGGGACCACCTAAGCAATCCTCGAAAGACCGTCTGATTTTCTGACATCGTCCTGTCGAGATTGACCGTGAAATTCAGCGATATGACGAGATAATCCCCCGATTTCCGCACCCAACAGTTCATAGGGTACAAATGTTCGTGTGCTTTCCCCTTGCGTATACGTACATATGTTCGCTATTATGCCGGAAGGAGGTGAGCCCGTGAGCGTCCCTCTCACCACTCGTCAGGAAGAGATCCTTCGGCATGTCGCCGGATGCATTCGCCGTACCGGCATCGTCCCGTCCGTGCGGGAGATCGGCCAGGCGCTTGGCATGCGATCGCCATCGACGGTGCACCAGCACCTGACAGCATTGGCGCGCAAGGGGTACCTCCGCCGAGACGGCGATCGCATGCGTGTGCTGGAGATCACCAACCGGACCGTGCTCCCCGATCCGGATGACGTGGTCCACGTCCCGTTGGTCGGACGCGTGTCCGCCGGAACGCCGATTCTCGCAGAGCAGCACGTCGAAGACATGATCCCCATTCCACGACGTTTCGTCGGTTGGAACGAAGAGTGTTTTCTGTTGACCGTTCGTGGCGACAGCATGATCGGCGCGGGCATTTACGACGGCGACCTCGTGATCGTCCGGTGCCAACCGACGGCCGACCCTGGTGATCTCGTCGTCGCTCTGTTTGAAACTGAAGCCACAGTCAAACGGATGGCTATGGATGATGGACGGCCGTTCCTGCGTGCCGAGAATCCGGCGTATAC
Source organism: bacterium (assembly GCA_041497675.1). Taxonomy (GTDB): domain Bacteria; phylum Sysuimicrobiota; class Sysuimicrobiia; order Sysuimicrobiales; family Humicultoraceae; genus JBGPNN01. Next base: position 17,693 of record JBGQGY010000033.1, read on the forward strand.
CCCGATTCGTGGGGAGTTCGAACTTCTGGGCAAAGTCGTCGGCCTACTGCGCCGGTACCCGATTGAGAATCAGGCATGATCCACGCGTACCCGCTGATAGGGATCGGCGCAGAGAGGGTTTCACAGTCCTCCAGGGCGCCTTTTTGGAATGACCGGCAGGCCGTGCGGCTGAAGATACTGCTGATCGGCCTGTGCTTCATTGCCGCGGCCCTGCTCGAGGTCCCCCGGTGAAACCCGTTCTCCACGTCGCGACAGCTGCTCGTGTGAAGGCGGATGGTTGCATGACCTCAGCAGTGGTCCTGCGGTGGGACGGTACCGGTCCGCCCAGGGTGATCGTGCGGTCGCAGCAGAACGGCGACGTGATGGCGGCCGCGTATCGGGCACTCGTGCTGGGATTGACCGAGGCGCGACGCGTTCGCGCCCGTGCCGTGATCATCTACGCCGACAATGCGGACGTTGTTGCGCAACTGGACGGGACCGAGCGGCCGCCGGCGCCCGTGCTGGGTCTGTACTTGCAAGTCAGGGCACTGTTGAATGCCTTCCGGTCCGCCCAGGTGCAGCATTGCGCGGCGCGCGAGACCCCCGAAGCGGTCTTTGCCGCCGCGGCCGCGTTTCGCCGGCACCGGCCAGTTTACTCCGATCTCCCGCTCTGGGCTGCCGCTTCGTAAGCGCAGGGCTGCGGCGGTCGGCCGCAGAAGTCTCTCCCCCCACCATGACACAGGAAGCAGCTGCGGCTCGCCTCGCGGAGGGTGAGAAACACCTGGAGACCGGCGCCTGGGAAGCCGCCGAGACGGAGTTCCGGCGCGCAGTCGAAGCCGATGCGTCCTCCGCGCTTGCGTATAGCAAACTCGGTGTGGCCCTCGTTCACCAGCGCCGGCTTGATGAAGCCGGGCAGGCGTTTTCTCGCGCCGTGGCGATCGACCCGAAGTACGCGCCGGCGTGGAGCAATCTGGGGAACATCTACCGCGAGAGCGGACGCACCGAACAAGCCCTCGACGCCTATCAGCGTGCGATCGCCGCGGATCCAGACTACTGGATCGCGCACCAGAACCTTGGCGGACTCTACCGGAAAATGGGCCGGATGAGTGAGGCGATAGCGTCGCTGCGCAAAGCCACGCGACTCTCGGCGCAAGCGGCGCTCCGCCCCACGGGAGCAGGTAAGGGCCGGCGGCTCGGGTGTCTGGGGGGTGCGGCATTGTGGTTGATCGTGTTTGCGGCGGCGGCTCTGATCTTTCGCACGCATGGCGGATGACGTGTCGGGACGCCGCGAGTGGGAATAGCCTATCGTGAGGTCCGGTTATCGTATCGGGCGCCGGTCCGCCCGAATGTGTCGTGACTGGTGAGGAGGACGTGTGATGGCCAAGTTGCTCGCGGTAACAGAAGAGACGTTCGACCAGGAAGTCCTGAAGGCCGGACTGCCTGTCCTGGTGGATTTTTGGGCCGAATGGTGCGGGCCGTGCCGGATGGTGGCGCCGATCGTAGAAGAACTTGCGACCGAATACGCCGGGCGAGTCAAGGTCACTAAGGTAGACATTGACGACAACCAGCGGCTCGCCATGCGGTACAGCATCATGAGCATCCCCACGCTCGGCGTATTCAAGGGTGGAGAACTCGTCGATCGGATCGTTGGCTACATGCCCAAACAGGAGTTGAAGCGCCGGTTGGACGGCGCGATCTAGCCGCAGGACGCTGAATCAGTTCGCCGTCTGCAACCACCGCTCGACGTCGATCGCGGCCACGCAGCCAAACCCCGCAGCAGTGATCGCCTGCCGGTAGGTGTGATCGTGCACGTCTCCGGCGGCGAAGACCCCCTCGACGCTGGTCATCGATCGTGTCCGAAGCGCAACATAGCCGGCCGCGTCGAGATCGAGCTGACCGGCGAACAGCGCGGTGTTCGGCACGTGGCCAATCGCCACGAACACGCCGTCGGTCGGCCGTTCGGTGAGCTCGGCCGTCTTCAAATTGCGCAGCAGCACGCCGCGAACGACTCCATTGCCGAGGACGTCTTCAACGGCGGCGTTCCAGACAAAGCTGATCGCAGGATGTTTCATGGCGCGCTCCTGCATGATCTTGCTCGCGCGCAGCGTGTCACGACGATGGATGATCGTCACGGAACGCGCGAGATTCGCCAGATAGAGGGCCTCTTCCATCGCAGAATCGCCCCCTCCGACAACCACGACGTCTTTTTTCCGAAAGAAGAAGCCATCGCACGTCGCGCACGTGGACACCCCACGACCCATCAACCTGGCTTCACCGGGGACGCCAAGCATTTTGGCGGACGCGCCGGTGGCAACAATGAGTGTACGTCCCTCGAATCGCTGGCCCGACTGCGTAGTGACTGCAAAGGGCCGGTGACGCAGATCGACGGCGGTGACATCTTCTGTGATGAAGTCAGCTCCGACGCGCTCGGCCTGCTTGCGCATGCTTTGCATCAACGCCGGGCCCATGATGGCTTCTTCGAACCCAGGATAATTTTCGACAAGCGTCGTGATCATCAGCTGGCCGCCGGCTTCGCTTCCTTCGATGACCAAGGGCGCCAGGTTTGCTCTCGCCGCGTAAATGGCGGCAGTCAGGCCCGCCGGGCCTCCACCGAGGATGACCACGTTGCGCATCGAACACCCCCAAACACCAGTGCGGTGGTTTGCGCGGCCTGCCCGCCCCGCGCCCACGACCAACTGTATGGGTTCGTCGGGTATTCCGCTGCGACCCTTCTACCGAAGCGCCTCCATCAGACAGCGCTTCGGGTGCGTCAGGACGGGATCGGTCAGATCACGGCGCTTCTTGGAGAACAACAGCGCCACTTCGAAAGAGTTAGCGGTCCATTTCCCGCCCCGTTGCGGTCATTTTATGGGCGATTTCTCCCCCAAACGGAGTAGACGTGCCTACGCCCCTAGTGTAGCGATCTAATCCTCCTAGAGAGGGATGACATACCACGCTCCATGATGACACCTAGATCATCCCGGCCAAGGGCGAAATTCCTCCAGGTAGGGAGTTGGCGCGAACCAGCATACGTCGTACTCTACGATCACCACCAATCAAACTAGGCAGGGAGTCGCCACTGATGCCGTCACAGATCACTGTGCGTGCCCGCGACTGTGTGGGCCGGCCGAGCCGGCCACCTTTCATTGGTGACGTGTTAGACTATCGGGGGCAGCCATGGACCGTTGTTGGGCTGTTCATGGGTGCCGACCCGATCACCAGTGAGGTCGAAGAGTATCTGATCCTTGAAGGACGTCAAGTGTTGCAGAGGAGGGAAGAGAGTGGGAGAGCGACGTAAGCCACACGTCCGCACGTGCCTGGCCATTATCTTGGGCATCGCGGTGGTGGTTCTGTCGGCTCATGTCGGGCCGGTCGGAGGGCCCGGGTCGCGCGTGCTGGCCCAGCAGCCGCCGCGGGAGTACGTGCTCAATCTCGGGGACACGGTGGAGATCGCCGTGTTTGGGGAGGGCGAGCTTTCCCGCAGCGTCACCATCGGCCCCAATGGGAAGATTACCCTCCCGTTGGTCGGCGAGATTCAGGCTGCCGGGCTGACACCCACTCAGCTTACCGAAAAGCTCACAGACGCGCTCAAAGCGTACCTCAGGAACCCCCAGGTCACCGTGACCGTTCGCGAGTACCCGCGCGCGTACGTGTACCTCGTGGGTCAGGTGGCGCGCACGGGTCAACTTGAGATTCAACGCGGATGGACTGTGCTCGAGGTCATGATCAGCGCCGGTGTCACCCCTCGCGCGGCACTGCGGCGTGCGACGCTCACCCGGAAGAGCAACGGGGAGGTCATCCCGATCGATCTCGACCGTCTCTTGAACAAGGGTGACAGGAGTGTGAACGTGCCCGTTGAGCCGGGGGACGTCATCATGGTACCCGCGCTACAGAACCGGATCATGGTGCTGGGTGCGGTGACCAGCCCAGGCGCCTACGAGTTCGATGACGGCGCGAAGATCTTCGACGCAGTGATCAGGGCTGGGAGCCCTTTGGAGCGATCGGCCCAGAACAACATCGGGCTGATCCGACAGGGCGCAGACGGCAAGCCGGTGATCAAGACCGTTGATATGACGAAGTTTGTGAAAGGCGACTTTTCCCAAAACGTCCCGGTGCAGGACGGAGACATCGTGTACATTCCGCGCGACAACCGGATACGGTGGACCGATGTGCTCGTGTATCTTGGGGGTATCGGCTTGATTCGGTCGGTGCTAGGTACTCCGTAGGAGCAGATCTCCTTTTTGTTCGGAGAGGAGCAACGGTAATGGGTGGACAGACGAATGAGCTAGGGATCTACCTGCAGGCCGTCAAGAGCCGATTCTGGTTGGTGATGCTGATGGTTGCGGTCGCCGTGAGCGCGGCCTATTCGACCATCGGCCGCCGGCAGGCGCGGTACACCGCGCAGGCGATGATGATGGTGACGGCCCCGGTGCTCACCCCGCCGCCAAGCGTATCTGGCCGGACGGTAACTTCCGGATCCAGCCAGACGACTGTGACCGCCGACATCCTGGAGCTGATCAACAGCCGTCCCATCGCGGCACGCGTCGCCAAGCGGTTGGACCTGCCTAATCTCGCAGTGGTTCAGCGCTCCGTGTCCGCGTTTCCACAGCGCGGCACGTCACTGATCTGGATCGCGGCCAACGATCGTGACCCTGAACTGGCCGCCCTCCTCGCCAACACGACCGCGGAGGAGTTCATTGCCTACTTCCGCGAGGCCAATCGCAACGCGGTGACCGAAACTCGGCGGTTCGCGGAGGAACAGCTGGCGCTATCGCGGTCCAGGCTCGAGCAGTCCGAGCGCGCCATTCAAGGGTTCCGGGAGAGCCGGCGAGTGGTGAGCGCTGGTGAAGCCAGTGCCCGCGTGTTGGGGCAGATGAACATGGCCGAGACCGAGCTCGATGTGGCGAACCGCACGCGCTCCGAAGTCGACGCGCGCCTGGTGGCCATCCGCGAACGGCTGTCGCATGAGCGGCCCGTGATCGTGGCGTCCCGCGCGACGACTGGGAACCCGATCTTCCAGCGGATTCAGAGCTATCTGGTCGAGCTCGAGATCCGGCGCACGCAGCTGGCCCAGTTGTACACGCCGCAGCATCCGCGCATGCAGGCGCTCAGCAACGAGATCGCGGATGTCCGGAACCGAATGCTGGCCGAAGCCAAGACCATGGTTGGGGAAGAGATCACCACCACCACCCCGCTGCACGCCCGTCTGATCGGCGACATTCTCTCGTTGGAAGTGGAGCGGGCGGCCATGACGGCGCGCATCGCAGGCGTACAGAACAGCTTGCAGCGCAGGCAGCAGGACGTGCAGGGGTTGTTTTCGACCGAAACTGAGTTCAATCGGCTGATGCGTGAGAACCGGATCCTGGAGGCGAACTACACCACGCTGGCGACGCGCTATCAGGATCTTCTGTTGCGCGAGAACGAAGCAGGGTACTCCCCCGCCAGCATCCAGCTGATGGAAGCGGCGGTGGCGCCACTCGCCGCGAATGCGTCGTCCTTCCCCAAGACTGCGGCGGCCGCCGGCGTGATTGGGATGGTGTTAGGTATTCTGGGGGCGCTGCTTCTTGAGGCGTTCGACGATCGGATCAGAAGCGCACAGGACGCCGAGCGTGTCGTGGGCGCGCCAGTGCTGGCGCAGATTCCTACGTTCGGCGCCGCCCAGCCGAGAGTCACACCGGCCCCGGCGGTGTTCGTGCTCATGTTGCTGTTGGTGGCGGGGGCCGCGTGGGTGGCGATTGCTCGAACCCATCCACCCGTGGTGAGCCGCGTGTCGGAGGAGGTTCGCAAGGTCACGGTGATGATGGCAGAGAGAGTACCGGCGCGCGCATCTGAAATGAAGCCCGTCGGGGAGAATCGATAGGTATGGACGGACGTAGTAACGGCAAAGACACAGTGGCGAAAAACGGGTTTGTGACGGTCGCAACGGCCGACCCGGGGACGCCATTTGTCGAGGCCTACGGCATGCTGTTGGCCAGCTTGCTGTTGGGCAGCAACGGCAAACCACCGAGCACCGTGGCGGTCGCCAGCGCACGAGCGGGCGATGGGTGCTCTACGACGGCGCTGAACCTGGCCATCATGATGGCGCAAACGGGTCGGGCGACCGTCCTCGTGGACGCGAACATGCGCACTCCGGGGTTGCACACGGCTTTTGACGTCCCGCAGCGACCTGGTCTCGCGGAGGTACTGACGAAGAAGAGCGACGCGAAGAGCGCCATCGTCGGGACAAGGATCGTCAACCTGTCGGTCATGCCGGCTGGAAATGCTGAAGTGCCCCCGCAGGCCCTGCTGACGCAGACGAGCCTGGCCGACCTGTTCCAGACGTTACGCGAACGATTCGAAATGATCGTGGTTGACACGCCGCCGATCTTGAGTTGCCCTGACGTCCTTCATATCAGTAAGGTCGTCGATGGGGTCTTGATGGTCGTGTCGCCACACGGGGCCTCGCGGCGGGATCAGCAAGAGGCCCGCCAGTTGTTGGACCGCGTGGAAGCGCGTATTTTCGGCATGGTGCTCAACCGGGCTCGGTCACGAGCGGCGTCACGCGCGTAAGATGGACATCGGGGAGACGCCGGTTGGAGCGGCGTGGTACGTCGTGCAGACGAAGCCACGGCAGGAAGAACATGTCAGGCATTGGCTGGAAGAACGAGCGCGGCTGACCGTATTCCTGCCAAAGATCCAGGACGTGCGCAAACGCAGGTTCAAGCGGGTCACCATCATCGAGCCGCTCTTCCCATCGTATGTGTTCGTGGAAATGCGCCTCGAACCCGGCCCCTGGTACGCGGTGAAGTGGACACCAGGTGTCAAGCGAATCATTGGCACCGGTGAAATACCGACGCCCGTGCCGATAGAGATTATTCACCTCCTCCGTCAGCGGTGTGTGGACGGCGAGATCATTTCCTGGTGCCCGAGGCTGCCCGCGGGAGCAACGGTGCAGGTGATCGACGGGCCGTTTGCCGGCCTGCAGGGGATCCTCGAGCGACCGGCAAGCCGGGGAGAACGGGCGCGCGTCCTGCTACGGCTGATGGGCGCCACGGCGCGAGTGGAGCTGGACGTTACAGACATCGAGTTAGTCGCCTGAGGGAACTACGGCGGGGCAAGGTGTGATCCCGCCGAGGAACACAATTCCGATTGATATCTAAGCCGGAGAATAGGACGCCGGTAGGGCGGAGCTGTACCTATGACGATTGCAACCCTCGAACAGATCAAACCCAAACGACCGGCCGACGCCGAATTCGACGAGAGACTGCGTAGCCGCCATGCGTCCGTGGCGGTGATCGGACTCGGATATGTCGGGTTGCCTCTTGCGCTGTCATTTGCACAAGACGGCTTCGATGTGCTGGGGATCGACGTTGATTCGGCGCGGGTCGAAGGGCTCGTCCGCGGGCAATCGCCCGTGGGAGATGTATCGTCCGCGGACCTGGTGGCTGCGCGTGAATCTGGACACCTGAAGTTCGAGGCGACCTACCATGGATTGCCCCGAGCGGATATCAGTATCATCTGCGTACCCACCCCCTGCACGCGGAACAGGCAGCCAGATACATCGAGCATTGCCGGCGCCGCACGAGGCATTGCGCAGCACCTGCGGCCCGGGCAGTTGATCATCCTGCGCAGCACATCCTACCCGGGGACCACCGGCGAGCTGGTGCTGCCGATCCTTGAATCCGGTGGGCTGTCAGTCGGGCGAGACTTCTTTCTGGCGTTCGTCGCCGAACGGGTCGATCCGGGGCGCAAGGACTATACGATTCGCAACACGCCCGTCGTGGTGGGCGGGTGCGATCCGGAAAGCACGCGCCGCGCGGCGAAACTGTTCGAGCAACTCGGCCCGCCCATCTTGTCGGTCTCCTCGCCGGCCACGGCTGAGATGGCCAAGCTGCTGGAGAACGTCTTCCGCAACGTCAATATTGCCCTGGTGAACCAGCTCGCGATGCTGTGCGACCGCATGGGTTTGGATGTCTGGGAAGTTGTGGAAGCGGCCGCGACCAAACCCTACGGATTCCTACCTTTCAATCCGGGCCCAGGTGTCGGCGGACACTGCATTCCGGTGGATCCGTATTATCTGGCATGGAAGGCGCGCGAATACGACTTCCACATGGATTTCATCGAGCTGGCCGCTCGGGTCAACGAGGAGATGCCGTACTACGTCGTCACTAAGACGCTGCTGGCGCTCAATGGGCAACGGAGTCGGCCGCGGGGTCCGCGGGTGTTGGTTCTCGGCGTGACGTTCAAGCGTGATATCGACGATTATCGGGAATCTCCGGCCTTAAAGATCATCCAGTTGCTCATGCAACGCGGCGTCAAAGTCAGCTATCATGATCCGTTCGTGCCGAAGATCACCGTCGGAGGCAGTTTGTTTGTCAGCCGTCCACTATCCGCGGCAACCCTGAAAGCGGCTGACTGCGTGCTCGTGGTCGCGGATCACTCGTGCATCGACTACCAGCACGTGGTGAAGCATGCGCGACTTGTGATGGATACGCGGAACGCTACACGGGAAGTGGAAGAGGGACGGAACAAGATCGTCAAGTTGTAGGATCCGTCGGGTCTAGACGTCTGGCGGTTCGGGCATAACAAAAGCAATACCCGCCCCGCATGAGCCTATTGCCCGCATGAAGAGGTTGGGACAAAAGCCGCCATAAAGGTCGGCCGTTTAGGTGGCCGTGCCACGATAAAGGCAAACCCGTCGCAAGGCGGGGACGCAAAGCCACGGGACCCCCTCACGGGGTCAGCCGGGTTACCGAAAGGAGACAGTCACCGTGAAGGTTCGCACGATTCTTGGTTTGGTTGTGTGTGCGGTGTTGATCGCCAGCGCGTTTCCAGTCTTCCGACAGACGCCTCAACTCCATGCACAGGTTCCGTTTACCGTAGCCTCAGTTCGCAGCGGGCGCTGGTCGGATTCCACGGTATGGAGTACCGGGCGGGTCCCCGTGCAGGGCGATTCAGTTCTCGTCTCGGCGGGGCAAGCGATCACCTACGATGCCTACAGCGACGTGGAGATTGGCCGGCTGCAAATCCAGGGGACCCTGGCGTTTGCGCGGGACCGGGCGACGCGGTTGGACGTGGGGAACGTGATTGTGGATCGGGGCGGGACGCTGGACATGGGGACGCCGGGGAGCCCGATCCCGGGGACCGTGACGGCGGAGTTGCGGTTGGTGATCGCCTCGGGAGCGACGTGCACCGGGGGGACGGCCTTTGTCGAGAGCGACACCGGTATATGGGCGTACGGCCGCTGGGATGTCTACGGCACGCCCGTGCGGGTGACGTGGACAAAGCTGGCGGCTCCGGCCACGGCAGGCGCGACGGTGGTACAGGTCGCCGACGACGTGACGGATTGGACGGTAGGGTCCTGGGTGGTGCTCACCTCGACGGCTATGGGGAATGAGGCCAATAACCGGACCACCCCCCAATATGATGAGCGGCAGATCCGGCAGGTCGTGCGGCGGGGGACGGTCACGGAACTGACGCTGAGTGCGGGGCTGCAGTACGCGCACGACGCGAGCGGCCAGACGGTGGGCGAGGTGGCCTTGCTGACCCGCAACGTGGTGGTGACGAGTAAGTACCCAGGGCGGACCATGCAAGGACACACGATGTACCTGAACGGAGCCACCGGGAGCATCGCCTATGCGGAGTTCCGGGATCTGGGGGACTTTGGGTGTTTGGGCCGGTACCCGGTGCACTTCCACTTGATGGCGGATACGTCCCGGGGGATGTCCGTGCGGGGCGCATCGATCTGGCGGTCCGACAACAACTTCATGAATATCCATGCGTCGAACGGGATCACGGTGGAAGACACGGTGG
>JBGQGY010000034.1:0-27449 GCA_041497675.1 bacterium
GCAATTGTTTGTGCGTCAGCACCTTTCCCGCGTGCGAGACCAAGACCTTTAGGACGTCGTACTCGATCGGCGTGAGCGAGAGGTCCTGTCCGCCGATCGTCACCAGCCGCCGGGCCAGGTCCACCGTCAGGTCCCCCGCGGTGTAGACCGCGTCTCCGCTGGATGGCCCCAGGTGTCGCAGCGCCACCCGGATGCGGGCCAGCAGCTCGCCCATGCCAAACGGCTTCGTCAGATAGTCGTCCGCGCCCGCATCCAGCGCCGCGATCTTGTCCTGTTCCATGCCGCGCGCCGAGAGCACGATGATCGGTACCTTGCTCCACTCCCTGACTCTCCGCGTGACCTCGACCCCGTCGACGTCGGGGAGCGCGAGATCCAGCACCATCACGTCGGGCCGCTCCATGGCCGTTGCCTGAATGGCCTGTTCGCCCGTCGAGGCCTCGAGCACGGTGAATCCTTGAGACGTCAGCGAGGTCCGCAGCAGCCGGCGGATCGGCGGTTCGTCATCGACGACCAGGATACGCGGCTTGGGTTCGCTCATCGGAGGCCTTCTCTGTCCCCTTTGGCAGGGGCGCCACGGCGAGCGCGATCGTCACCATGGTGCCGCCCCCCGGCCGCGCCTCGGCCCAGATACGCCCGCCGTGCGCCTCAACAAACCCTTTCGCGATCGCCAGCCCCAAACCCACCCCGCCGGGCTCGCCCGGCCGGCGGATCCGGTAGAACTTGTCGAAGACGCGCGCGAGTTCGACCTCCGGGATCCCAGGCCCTCGATCGGCCACCGTAATCCGAACCTCCGAGCCTTCGACCGCGGCCCACAGCTCGACGGGACTGTCGGGAGGCGAATACTTGATGGCGTTGTCGACCAGATTGGCCAGCGCCTGCGTCATGGGCACGAAGTCGATCAACACCATCGGCAGATCCGTGGGCACGTCAACGACGATCTCGCGCGTCCGCGTGGCTTCGGCGAGTTGCGCCAGCGTCGAGCCCACGAGGTCCGCCACGTCGAAGAATTCACGCCGCAGCGCGATCGCTCCCGCTTCGAGCCGGGTCATGTCGAGGAGGTTGCTCACCAGCCGCGCGAGCCGCTGCGCCTCCTGCTGGGCGGTCTCTAACAGATCGCGCTTCGCGGCATCGTCGAGTGACGCCTCTTGCTCGGTCAGGCTGCTGAGAGCCCCCACGATGGACGCCAACGGCGTGCGGAGATCGTGTGAGATGGCGTTCAAGATAACGGTCTGCAACCGTTCGGTCTCGCGGGAGAGGTGCGCTTCGCGCGATTGCTCGGCCAGCTGCGCGCGCTCGATGGCCACGGCCGCCTGGCTGGCGAACGTCTCCATCAGTTGACGCTGCTCCGGGTTCAACCGGTCGCCGGGGATGGTGGGCCGCACCCCCATCACGCCCGTGATGCCGCGGGCCGTTCGCAGGGGAAAGTACCGCGCGTTTGCGCCCGCGAGTGTTTCGGTGCCGTAGCCTGCCGGTTCGCCGTGATCGAACACCCACGTGGCCACGGCGCGCTCGCTGTCATCCAGCGGGAACCCCGTACTGACCATACGCGCCTCCACGCCGCCGGGGCTCTGCAGGAAGACCGCGACCTGCCGGCTGAACGTGGCCGACACGTGGCGTTCAATGGCCCGTAGAATCGCGTCGAGGTCGCTCGCAGCCGCCAGCTCGCCGCTCAGCGCCTGGAGCGCCGCCGTGGACATCTCGCGGCGCCGCGCGGCATCCGCCTGGTCGCGCGTCCGGCTGGCGAGGCCGCCGATCACGAGGCCGACGATGAGCAGACCGGCGAACGAGAGCAGGTACTGCGTGTCGCTCACCGCAAACGTCAGTTCGGGCGGCACAAAGAAGAAGTCGAAGGCCAGTACGCTGAGGGTTGCGGCCAGAGCGGCCGGCCAGCGGCCCCACCGCAGCGCGACGACCACGACGCCAAGGAGGTACAGCATCGTAAGGTTTGCCGGCGCCAGCGTGTGCTGGACCAGCAGCCCGGCGAGGGTAACGAGCGCGACCACCATCGCACTGTAGACGTAGTAGCGCCGCGGCGTCAGGCGTTCGACCGGCTCTGTGGGAGCGGTGGGTGCCGCCGCGGCGGCCGCGGCGCTGATCATGTAGACGTCGATCGCCCCGCAGCCCTTGACGACCTGATCCGCCACCGAGCTCCATAGCAGTCGCTTCCACCAGGGGCGTCGTGGCCTGCCTACGATGATCTTGGTGATGTTGTTGGCGCGTGCGTAGCGCAGGACTTCCTCTGCGACGTCGCTCCCGGCGACCGTCACCGTGCGCGCGCCGAGTTCTTCGGCGAGCCGCAGGGCGCGGTCGAGGTGTTGACGCTCCGCGTCCGGCAACGGCTGGCCGCCGGCCTGCTCGACGTGGAGCACGATCCACTCCGCGTCCAAACCCTCGGCCAGACGACGCCCGCTGCGCACCAGACGCTCGGCCAGCATGCCCGGCCCAACACCCACCAGCACTCGCTCGCCGGCCGGCCACGGACCCGCGATCGCATGCGCGTCCATGTAGCTGCGCATCTGCGTATCCACGCGTCCGGCGAGGTAGCGCAGGGCCATCTCGCGCAGGGCCGTCAGGTTGCCGGGCCGGAAGAACTTCTCTACCGCGCGGGTGGCCTGGTCGGGAACATACACCTTGCCTTCGTGTAGCCGCTCGATCAGTTCATCAGGAGTCAGGTCGACGAGTTTGATCTCGTCCGCGGTCTCGAGGACGTGGTCCGGGACGGTTTCTCGTACCTTGACGCCGGTGATCTGCGCCACCGTATCGTTGAAGCTCTCGATGTGCTGCACATTAAGGGTCGTGTAGACATCGATGCCGGCGGCGAGGAGCTCTTCAACATCTTGATATCGACGATTGTGGCGAGACCCCGGCGCGTTCGTGTGGGCCAGTTCGTCGACCAGCGCGATCGCCGGCCGCCGCGCGAGCACCGCGTCGAGATCCATCTCTTCGACCGTCGTGCCGCGATATTCGACCTTCTTCCTAGGGATGACGGGCAGACCGGCAAGCAGGGCTTCCGTTTCTTTGCGCCCGTGGGTCTCGATATAGGCCACGACCACGTCGATGCCTTCGGCCACGCGCTCGCGCCCCGCCTCGAGCATCGCATACGTCTTTCCGACGCCGGCGGCGAACCCAAGGAAGATCCTCAGCCGGCCGGCATGCCGCCGGCGCTCCTCAGCCTCTGCCTGCTTGAGCAGCGCCTCCGGGCTCGGACGCTCCGGTGTATTGGCCATACACGCTATTTTACGCTATCAAGTGCAAGATTGAGCTCGAGGACTCGGACCCGCGCCTCCCCCAGGATGCCGAACTGCCGCCCGTCCGTGAAGCGCTGAACCAGGCTGCGGACGCTCTCTTCGCTCATGCCGCGAACGCGGGCGACCCGACGGACTTGATACTCGGCCGCCGCTGGGCTGATGTGGGGATCCAGGCCGCTCCCGGACGCGGTCACGAGGTCGACGGGGATCGGCCCGGTCGCCTGTGGGTCGGCCGCGCGGAGCGCCGCGATCCGCTTGGTCACCGCCTCGCGGAGCGCCTTGCTCGTGGGTCCCAGGTTCGATCCGCTGGATGAAGCGGCATTGTACGGAGAGGGACCCGTCGCCGACGGCCGAGACCAGAAGTACTTCGGGTCGTCAAAGGGCTGTCCGATCAGCGTGGAGCCGACCGGGCTGCCGTTCCGCATGATGAGGCTGCCGCTCACCTGCGCCGGGAAGATGACCCGGGCGGCGAGCGTAACGGCCAGCGGATACAAGAGCCCGGTCAGGACGGTAAATACGAGCAACGCCATGATGGATGGACGCAGGTGCTGTCGCATGACTCATCGACCTCCGTGTTTCGACGCGATCAAGCGGGATAGTCAGAGATGCTGTCGGCCGCCCAGCAGCCAGGGCGGCCGCGTTCATCCGCACCCACACGAACAGCCAGCCGCAGGTGACGAACCACGCCACGAGGTCCAGCGCGTGCGCCGCGCCTGAAGAGATGACAGCCGATTGCCGCAAGAAGGCCGGAATGAGCGGAACCAGGCAGACGGGATAGAGTAGCCACCAACGGGGCGACGGTGTGATATCGATTGCGCGCATCTAGGTCCCTCGTCTCACCGCGCCATACCTGAGACAACCAGGAGGACGTCGATCAGCTTGATGCCGATGAACGGCGCGATGACGCCGCCCACGCCGTAGATGAGAATGTTGTCCCGCAAGACCTGCGCCGCGCCGACGGGTCGGTAGCGGATCCCGCGGAGGGCGAGGGGGATCAACGCGACGATGATCAGGGCGTTGAAAATCACGGCTGAGAGGATCGCGCTTTGGGGGGTGGCCAGGTGCATGAAATTGAGCACGTTCAGCACGGGATAGGTTGCGGCGAACATCGCCGGGATGATGGCGAAGTACTTCGCGACGTCGTTGGCGATGCTGAATGTCGTGAGGGCGCCGCGCGTCATCAACAGCTGCTTGCCGATTTCCACGACCTCGATCAGTTTGGTCGGGTTGCTGTCGAGATCGACCATGTTCGCAGCTTCGCGGGCGGGCTGCGTGCCGGTGTTCATCGCGACGGCCACATCGGCCTGGGCAAGCGCCGGCGCGTCGTTGGTGCCGTCGCCCGTCATCGCGACGAGGTGGCCATCGGCCTGGTACTTGCGGATCATCTTGAGCTTCTCTTCGGGCGTGGCTTGGGCTAGGAAGTCGTCGACGCCGGCTTCTGCCGCAATCGCCGCGGCCGTCAGCGGGTTGTCCCCGGTGATCATCGCGGTGCGGATGCCCATACGCCGGAGCTGCGCAAACCGCTCGCGGATGCCGCCCTTCACGATGTCCTTGAGGTGGATCACGCCGACAAGATCGGCATTGTGCGCCACGCCAAGCGGGGTACCACCCGATCGCCCGATGCGTTCGACGACCACTTCAAAGTCAGGCGGGATGACCCCGCCCAGCGACCGCACGTGTGCCACGATCGCGTCGGGTGCGCCCTTGCGGATCCGTTCTCCGTCGAGATCCACCCCGCTCATGCGTGTCTGCGCAGTGAACGGCACGAACCGCGCGCCGTGTGGAGTCTCTGGGCCCGACCCCACGGTTCGTTCGCGCAGCCCGTACTGTTCTTTCGTCAGCACGACGATGCTCCGCCCCTCAGGCGTTTCGTCCGCCAGCGAAGCCAGCTGGCTCCATTCGGCGAGTCGCCGCGCGTCGGTCCCGCTAAGAGGAATGAGCTCCACGGCCTGCCGGTTGCCGAGCGTGATCGTTCCGGTTTTGTCCAGCAGCAGGACGTCCACGTCGCCGGCCGCTTCCACCGCGCGTCCGGACGTCGCGATCACGTTGCGCCGGATCATGCGGTCCATGCCCGCGATCCCGATGGCGCTCAACAGTGCGCCGATGGTTGTCGGGATCAGACACACGAGCAGTGCCACCAAGACCGTGATGGTCGCCGCGCGCCCCTGGCCGGCCGCCGCCACGCTGTAGGCGGACATGGGCAGCAGGGTGGCGCAGACGAGCAGGAAGATGATCGTGAACCCGGCCAGCAGGATGTTCAGCGCAATCTCGTTTGGCGTTTTCTGCCGCTTCGCGCCCTCGATGAGGCGGATCATTCTATCGAGGAAGCCTTCGCCCGGGTTGGCCGTGACGCGCACGATCAGCCAATCGGACAGCACACGGGTGCTCCCCGTCACCGCGCTGCGATCCCCTCCGGACTCGCGGATGACGGGCGCACTTTCACCGGTTACGGCGCTTTCGTCAACCGACGCGATGCCTTCGATAACCTCGCCGTCCGCAGGGATGAAGTCGCCGGCCTCCACCAGGACGACGTCGTTCTGCCGCAATTGCGCCGAGGACACGGTCTCCATAGGCGCTCCGCGCTCGGGCCGGCGCAACCTCTTTGCCATGGTCTCCCGACGCATACGCCTCAGCGCTTCCGCCTGCGCCTTCCCGCGGCCCTCGGCGACGGCTTCGGCGAAGTTCGCGAACAAGACGGTGAACCACAACCACACGGCCACCCAACCGATGAAACCGGCCGGCTCCTCGCCACGACCCCCAAGCGCCTGAACGAACAGCAGCGTGGTCAACACACTGCCGACCTCGACCACAAACATCACCGGGTTTCGGAGCTGCACGCGCGGGTCGAGCTTCGCGAAGGCATCGATGACCGCACGGCGGAGCAGTCCCGCCGGATACGCCGATCGCCGCACTGACTGAGTCGCCATCTTCGTCCTCCTAGAACCCGATACCGCGGGCTAGCAGCAGGTGCTCGACGATCGGTCCCAACGCGAGCGCCGGGATGAAGCTCAGCGCCCCGACGACCAGGACCACCCCGATCAGCCAAAAGACGAACAACGGTGTGTGCGTCGGCAGCGTGCCGGCGCCGACGGGGATCCGCTTCTTGGCTGCGAGCGACCCGGCAATCGCCAGCGCCGGGATCGCCAGCCAGAACCGCGCAAAGAGCATCACCAACCCGCCGACGATGTTGTAGAAGGGCACGTTCGCGTTCAACCCGGCGAAGGCGCTGCCGTTGTTGTTGCTCATCGATGAAAACGTATAGAGGATCTCGCTGAACCCGTGCGGCCCCGGGTTGAGCACGCTCGCGCGTCCGGCGGCCGTGGCCACAGCAAGCGCGGTGGCCCCCAGCACCAGCGCCACGGGGATCAGGATCATCAACGAGGCCATCTTCATCTCATAGGCCTCGATCTTCTTGCCGAGATACTCGGGCGTCCGGCCGACCATGAGGCCGGCAACAAACACGGCGACGATGACAAAGGCGAGCATCCCGTACAGCCCGGAGCCCACGCCGCCGTAGATCACCTCGCCGAGCTGCATCATCCACATCGGGATCAACCCGCCGAGCGGCGTGAACGAATCGTGCATGGAGTTCACCGAGCCGTTGGAGGCCGACGTGGTCGCGGTGGCCCACAGCGCCGAGTTGGTGATGCCAAAACGGACGTCCTTGCCCTCCATGTTGCCACCGGCCTGGACCGAGCTGGCCGTCTGATCGGCACCGGCCGCGGCCAGCGCCGGGCTGCCGCGCTGCTCCTGGACCACGGCGACGGCCAGGGTTCCGATGAAGACGACCGTCATCGCCGCCAGGATCGCCCATCCCTGCCGCGTGTCACCCACCATCACGCCGAACGTGTAACAGAGGGCCGCCGAGATCACTAGGATCGCCAGGACCTCCAGGAAGTTGGACCAGGGGGTGGGATTCTCGAACGGGTGGGCGGAGTTGACGTTGAAGAATCCGCCGCCGTTCGTCCCGAGCTGCTTGATGGCGATCTGCGACGCGGCCGGACCCACGGCGATGACCTGCTCGGTCACCGGCTTGCCGTCGGCATCCTTGGTCGCCTGGACGAGCGGAACGGTCTGATAGCCGCGGAAGGTCTGCACAACCCCCTGGGATACCAGCGCCAGCGCCATCACGAAGG
Organism: bacterium; assembly: GCA_041497675.1. Lineage (GTDB taxonomy): Bacteria > Sysuimicrobiota > Sysuimicrobiia > Sysuimicrobiales > Humicultoraceae > JBGPNN01. The sequence continues at coordinate 7,385 of JBGQGY010000034.1, forward strand.
CCAACGGGATCAAGATGTACAGTACGGTGCGCGTCAGATCGACCCAGAAGTTGCCGATGGTCTTGGTCGTATGACGCGCCAGCCCCCGGATGAATGCCACCAGGACGGCCATCCCCGCGGCCGCGGAGATGAAGTTCTCCTTCGCCAGGGCGGCCATCTGCGTCAGGTAGCTCATCGTGGACTCGCCGCCGTATGACTGCCAGTTCGTATTTGTGGCGAAGGACGCCGCGGTATTGAACGACAGGTCGGGCGGGACCGCGCCAAGCCCGGCAGGGTTGAGCGGAAGGATCGCCTGCAGCCGCTGGAAGGCGTACGTCATGAACAGCCCGGCGATACTGAAGACCATGAAGGCCCCGGCGTAGGCATGCCAGCTCATTTCGGCCGCCGGATCCACGCCGATCATTCGGTACAACCACCGCTCCACCGGCCGGAGCACACGGTCCAACGAGGTCCGTTCGCCCATATACACCCGTGCCATGTAGGCGCCGAGAGGCTTCGCCAGGGCCAGCAGCACGACCAGGTACAGTACCAGTTGAAGAATGCCATTTGTCGTCATGCGAACCACTCCGGCCTGAGCAAGGCCGCGACGAGATAGACGAGCAACAGCACGGTCAACACGCCTGCGATGGCGATCATGACCTTATGACCCCCTCAGACGTTCGAAGCCCGAAATGAGCCACATGCTGGCCAGTAAGAACACCACGGATAAGACGAGAAGTCCAAGATCATACATGCGCTGCTCCTCCCGCTGAAGAATCCCATAGAAATTCTAACCCTCGGAGGCGTCAAGCCCCCCGCAAGAACGCCCGTCAGGCTGTCAAGGAATCGTCAAGGCGGCGAATGTGACTGGGGTGGCTAGCCTTCAGGGGGAGAAGTTCCGGCGTCCCGCGCCCGGTCCACCGGTGCCGTAGTATTCTCCGCTCCGAGGACCGCCTCCACGATCGGTTCTGGCGCCTCGGGGTGGAGCGGATAGGCCACGTCCGTGACGACGACCATGGGGATATCCTGCAGGGCCAGCTTGAAAATGATCGTCGTATTCTGGTGGAGCGCCTGCTCAATCACGTTATCCATCAGGATCTGCGACATGATGATGTGAATGAAGGCATCGGGATGCTCCGCGCGCAGGCGCACGACGTACTGGCGGATCGGGCTGACCATGTCGCGGTACGGCGACGGGAGCGTCACCAGCGAGTCATTCGGAAAGAATCGCTGCCATTTACGGCGGACCTCCGCCGCCTTGTCGTCGTCGGTTGCAACGTGAACGGCGACCCACCGGAATCCGAGGGATCGGACGAACTGGATCTGACGGAGCGCCGCGGCGTGCACGTTCGAAATCAACACGAGGTGAATGATGGGTACCGGCGGGGGCGGACCGGTGAGGTCGCCGACGCTTAGCCGGCGGCGGACTTCCTGATAGTGATGATGGATGCCGAAGAAGATCCACACCAACGTGGGGATGAGAATGACGACGATCCACGCGCCCTGAACGAACTTGGTCACCGCGAAGACGATCATGACGAGCGTCGTAAGCAGCGCCCCGAAGCCGTTGAGCGCCTGTTTGGTACGCCACTGCGGATCGTATTTGAGGACGGACCCTTTCGTCTCGATGACCTCGTCCGGCCCTAGGCGTCCGATCTTCTGCCAGCGCACCACCATTCCGGTCTGCGACATCGTAAACGAGAGAAACACGCCGATCGCGTACAAGGGTATGAGTTGCGACACCTCCGCGTGGAATACGATGACCAGCAGACACGAGACCGCGGCGAGCGCGACGATCCCCCACGAGAACACCAGGCGGCTCCCTCGGTAAGTCAGCTGGCGCGGCAGGAACCCGTCCCCGGCGTGCAGCGCGCAAAGCCGCGGGAAGTCAGCGAATGACGTGTTGGCTGCGAGAATCAGGATGATCGTCGTTGCGACCAGGGTGACCAGGTGGAGGACCCCCGGACCGTAGATCGTCCTGGCCAGTTGCGAGATCACGGTTTCATTGGGCACAGGCAGCGCGTGCACGTGATGGGCCAACACGGTGACCCCCACGAACGTCGTACCGATCAAGGCGCTCATCCACGCCATGGTGGCCGCGGCGTTTCGGCTCTTGGGTTCGCTGAAGGCGGTGATCCCGTTGCTAATGGCTTCGGTTCCCGTGACCGCCACGGCGCCGCTGCTGAACGCCCGCAGGAGCAGGAAGAGGGTGAAGGGCTGAAAGGTGGCGCTTTCCAGTTGCACGCCGGTGACCTGCAGCAGCTGCCCCGTAGAGAGTTGGTAGAAGCCGACGGCCAGCATCCCCAGAATCATCACCACAAAGAAATAGGTAGGGATGGCGAAGAACGTCCCGGACTCGCGCACGCCTCTGAGATTCACCAGCATCATGAACACGACGAGCGCGACCGATGCCTCGACGCGCCAGGGGGCGAGCGCGGGAAAGGCCGACACGATCTGGGCCACGCCAGACGAGATACTGACCGAGACGGTCAGGATGTAGTCGGTAAGGAGGGCGGCCCCGGCGGTCTGGGCGGGCCCTTCGCCCAGATTGTCGCGCGCGACGATGTAGGCTCCGCCGCCGCTCGGATACGCGAAGATGGTCTGCCGATACGAGACAGTGAGCACGATGAGCAACAGCGAAATGGCGATGGAGATCGGAATAGAGAGGCCGAAATAGGCGGTGCCGGCCAGAGCGAGGACGATGAGGATCTCTTCCGTCGCATACGCGACCGAGGAGAGCACGTCCGACCCGAAGACGGCGAGCCCCACAGACTTGCCCACCGTCTGGTGCGGCATTTCATCGGTAGGGAGGGGCGGTCCCAAGAGAAGCCGGCGCAGCGACCGTCGCGGCATCGACCATCTGGCCAATGGCCGCTGCGCCCATCGCCCGCGAAGCATGGCGGCGGTCCTACTGGCAAACTTCGCGCTCAATGAGGGAGGGGGGTCTGCGAGGAACCCTCAGTCGCCGCTAAAAGGATCGAACGCCCATCGTACACCCGTTTGTCCCCCTCTCAGCGGCTCCCGCAAGACAGTCCCTAAAAATTCTAATCTTCGGAGGCGTCAAGAGAACGACAAGAACCCTGGCCGGGTCCTCAAGGATTCGTCAAGAACAACAGACGCCGATCGAGATCGATCGGCGTCCGATAACGTGCGCGAGTGTGCGAGGGTCAGTCGCCGTGCTTTGCCCGCAGTCGCGGCGAAAGCCGCAGCATCAGCTGGATGCGCTCGACTTCGTTCACCCAGTCGGCAATGACCGCAGCGGTGTAGGCGTCGTCGGGCGGGACGATACCCGTCGGGCAAGAGGGGCCGAGCCGATCGCGGGCCATCTTACGGTAGGTCGACAGCGTCCGCTCGCCAAAGCGTCCGCACTCTTCAAAATCCTCAGCGAGAAAGACCACGACAGGCACCCGGCGGCCGGCGTTGATGAGCAGGGCGTCTTGAACATCCGCGTGCTTGTCCCTGTCGATGAAGCGGACGTGGACCGCCGGCGAGGCCTCCTGAATCTTCTGGAGGATCGGTCCCTGCAGCACGCAGTCACCGCACCACGCCCCGGCGACGCAGAGCACATGCATCTGCCGCGTGAAGCTTGCCACGAGGGCGCGGTGATCTTCGGTCAGGGCCACCTGTTCGTACACCCGCTGCCAGCGCTCCAGATGCTTCGGCTCCGCGTGCGCGGCCAGGAACTCCGCGTACGGCAGCGCCGCGGTCCATGCCTGCGCCCAGTTGATGCCCGGTTCCGTCTTAATCATTTGGCCTCCCCCAGATGATGAGTTACAATGTGAACCGCATGATCACGAGCGAAACTGACGCGTACCATCGTCTCCGCGACACCGCGCAGCGCATCGACCCCGCGCTCGTCGTCGATCGCGGGTCGATCCACCGGATCGGCGGACCGTTCCCGGGAGTGTCGTACAATCTCTTGTTGGGTGATGCGCATGCGCTGCTTTTTCTCCCCGCCGCCGACATCGACGACGCCGGCTGGGAGGACCGCCTGCCCCAGCGGCTCGAGGCCGCGCGCCGCTATCTGACCGGTTTTACGCGCCCCGCGCGCTGAGATATTCCCCGTCCCCGCATCCCATCCCTGGAGTCTGGAGGCATAGGGCGTGATCATCGAGACGTTGTCACTGGGTCCGATCGGCACGAACGGCTACATCGTCGGCGACGAGTCCACACGCCGGGCAGCCGTCATCGATCCCGGCGATGAAGCGCCCCTGCTACTCGCGGCCATCGCGCGGCTCGGCCTCACGGTCGATCAGATCATCGTCACCCACGCGCACTTCGATCATGTCGGCGGCGTCCGCGGGTTGGTCGACGCCACCCACGCGCCGTTTCTGATCCACGAGAAAGAGCTGCCGGTGCTCGACGTCGCGTCCGAGCGCGCGGCGGCGATGTTTGGCATTACGGTGCCGCAGCCGCCCAAACCCGACCGCCTGCTCCGCGAGGGCGACCGCCTGACGTTCGGCGGGCAGACGTTTCGCGTGGTGCACACACCGGGGCACAGCCCCGGCCACATCTGTCTGATCGGCGACGGTCTGGCGTTTGTCGGCGACGTCGTGTTTCAGGGCAGCATCGGCCGGACCGATCTGCCCGGGGGCGATCATGAGACGCTGCTGCGGTCGATCGCGACGCACATTCTGCCGCTCCCGGACGAGACTGTGCTCTACAACGGCCACGGCCCCGCGACCACGGTCGGTCACGAACGCCGCACCAACCCATTTCTGTTGGGATTGAAGAGGCCGTGACCGCGGTCATCGACCTGAACGCCGACGCGGGTGAGGGATTCGGCGCTTACGCCATCGGTGCCGACGCCGAGATGTTGGACTCGGTGACCTCGCTGAACGTCGCGTGTGGCTTCCACGCCGGCGATCCGGTGGTGATACGGCAGACCATCCGGGCGGCCGCCGCCGCCGGCGTCTCGGTCGGCGCCCATCCGGGATTTCCCGATCTTCAAGGGTTTGGCCGGCGGCCGATGCACATCGCCCCGGGTGATCTGGTCGACATGCTGATCTATCAGATCGGTGCCGTCGAGGCGCTAGCGGTCGCTGAGGGGCAGCGGCTGCGTCACGTCAAAGCGCACGGCGCCCTCTACAACATGGCCGTCAGCGATGCCGCGCTCGGCGATGCCATCGCCGAAGCCACCGCGGCGTTTCCTGGGCTGTGGCTGTATGCGATGCCCGGATCGGCGATGGCGACCGCGGCGGCGAAGCGGGGCGTGCGTGTCGCGGTCGAGGCGTTTCTCGATCGCGGCTATCGCCCCGACGGGAGCCTGGTGCCGCGTTCACAGCCAGGCGCGCTGCTCACGGATCCTCACACTGTTTCCAAGCGGGCAGTGTCACTCGCGACGGACTGCGTCCTAATTGCCGTCGATGGTACCCGACTCTCCTTCCAACCCCGCACGTTGTGCATCCACAGCGACACGCCGGGCGCCGGCACGCTCGCCGCGGCGGCGCGGGCGGCGCTCGGGGCCGCGGGGGTCAGGCTCGTGGCGCCGGCGGAAACCGCACCGTGAACGTGCTCCCCCGCCCGACGGTGCTCGCGACATCGATACGGGCGTTGTGCTGCTCCACGATCCACTTCGCGATCGACAATCCGAGCCCGCTGCCATCCACCTGCCGCGCGAGATCGGCGCGGTAGAATCGATCGAAGATTCTGGGGATGTCTTCCGGCGCGATCCCGGGTCCCGAATCCGCCACCGAGAAGGCGACCCCACCGTTGGACGCTCCCAGGCTCAGCGTGATGCGCCCACCCGCGGGTGTGTATTTGAACGCGTTGTCCAGCAGGATGAGGATCAACTGTTTCAGCAGGTCTGGGTCGCCCGCCACGTTGACGTCCTGTGGCGCCGCGAGTTCGAGCGCGTGTTCGTCGGCGAGGACCTGGGCCTGCCTGAACGCGTCCTCGACGATCGGGCGCAACGCGGTCGGGCGCAGGGTTGGACGCCACCCGGCGTCGGCGCGCGCCAGCACCAGCAGGTTGTTGACCAGCCGGTTCAAACGGTCGGCTTCCCCGGCGATGTCCGCCAGCATCGTCGCCCGCTCGCTGCCCTGATCCGTTTCCCGGGCCTCCAACATCTCGGCGTTGAGCCGGATGGTGGTGAGCGGCGTCCGCAGTTCATGAGACGCGCTGGCGACGAACCGCCGCTGCGTCGCGAGGGCCTGCTCGAGGTCGCGGTGCGCCCGCTCGAGATGATCGAGCATCACATTGATCGCGCCGGCCAGATGGCCCAACTCGTCCGGTGGCCCGCCGTGCGCAACGCGCCGGGAGAAGTCACGCGCGCGGCCGATCTCACCGGCGGTCTCCGTGATCACCCGGATGGGCGCAAGCGCGCGCCCCGCGAGCATCCACCCCAGCCCGGCGGCTGCGGGGAGTCCCACACCCGCCAGGGCCAGCAGCAACCAGCGCAGCGGGTCGAGCAGCTGTTCATCGAACGCGAGCGACCGGCCGACCTGCACGAGTGCCACCGGCCCGCCCCCTACGATGACCGGCATGCTGAAGACCCGCATGCGCAGATCGCCCATTCGAACCGTTTCGAACACCGATTTGCCCCGTTGCGCGGCGGCCAACATCCCGGACGTGATCGGCAGAGATTCCTCGTCGAGGTTGGAGGATCGCCCCGCGATCTGACGCGTCCGGAGGTCGAAGACCTGGATGAATATGAAGGACCTCCCAGGGTCCCTCGGTGGTGGCGGCCGGAGACTGACGGTCAGCGATCCATCCGCTTCAAGGCGGATCGACTCCCGGGCCATGACCTGGGCACGCCCCGACGTCAGCCTGTCGCCGTTGGCGATCAACGTGCGCGCGAGCAGCGTGTGCAGCGTGATCCCAAACACGAGCAGTGTGCCCGCGAGCACGGCGGTAAACAGCAACGTCAGGCGCAGCCGGATCGACAGGGGACGGAAGCGCGGCATGCGCGGCGCCTGCGTCATCCCGCGGACGGCTCTCGCAGCATGTAGCCTACCCCGCGGACGGTTTGGATCACTCGCGGCGCCCCGCCCGCTTCCATCTTTTGCCGCAGATACCCGACGTAGACTTCGAGCACGTGCGTGTCGACTTCACTGTTGAACCCCCACACGCGTTCCAGGATCTGTTCCCGGGTCAACACCCGGCGGGGGTTTCTGAGAAACATCTCGAGCAACTCGTATTCTTTGGCGGTGAGCGCGATTGGTTGACCCCGACGGCGCGCTTCGTGTGTCGCCGTGTCCAATTCGAGATCCTCAAATTGCAGCACGACGGGTTGTTCCGCCTGCCGGCGTCGCAGCAGCGCGCGGATCCGCGCCAACAGTTCGGCAAACGCAAACGGCTTGACCAGATAGTCGTCCGCGCCGGTCTCCAGACCCAACACCCGGTCTTCCAGCGCGTCGCGCGCCGTGAGCATCAGGATCGGCACATCGCTGTCCTCGCGAAGTTGTCGTGTCACGTCGAGCCCGTTGAGACCGGGCATGAGAATATCGAGAACGACCAGATCGGGTTTGCTCGCACGCGCGCGTGCCAGACCGTCGGCGCCTTCGTTGGCCACGTCGACCTCAAAACCGTTGTAGGTGAGGCCGCGCCGCAGCGCCGCGGTGATTTTTCGGTCGTCGTCGATGACGAGGATACGCATCTCTGTCCACCATCTTACCGCACGCACCGGAATGCTCACTCACAACTTGCGGGTGTTTCTTACCCTGCTCTGAGCTTTTCTTGCACATGTCTTGAGCCGCCGGCGGTGTACTGGCCGTGTGAAAGGAGGTGAGTGGGTTCTGCGATGGTCAGGCACGTCAAAACGAAGGTGCAAAGGAGGATCCACAATGAAGATACTCGCCGCGACGCTCATGGTTGTCGCGGGGTTGTTGTTCGTTCCCAGGACGTTCGGCAGCGCCCCCCTGTACCTCGCTCAGTCCGGTAGTTACGATGTGTCGAATCAGACGGGCGATGACACGTCGAATGAGATCGCACCGCCAGAAGTGAACGACACGGGCTCCTAGGGCAAAGACGCCCCAAGGCCGGCTCGGAGGCGAGTGGCGCGGCCACCCGTTCCCGAGCCGGCTCGTTTTTACCCAATCTTGAGGTTTGCCTGCGTGTGGTCTGAGCGTCGGGGTGTGTACTGATGGTGCAGGCAACTTCGAAGGCGGGGGATGGTGCGATGAAACGGGTCTCGATGAAGCGAGTGGTGGTGGTGGTCGGTCTGGCCGTCGTGCTCGGCGCGGGGGTCTGGCTGCAGCACCGCTCGCAGGCCTCCTCGCGCAGGGCGACCGACAACATGCGGACCGCGCAGGTCACGCGCGGCACCCTTACGGCGAGCGCCACCGCGTCCGGAACCCTGCAACCCTACGCGCAGGTCGAGGTACGATCGCGCTCCACCGGCACCGTCGTCGACCTGCGTGTGCAGGCCGGGGACGCGGTGAAGGCCGGCCAGCCGCTCGCCGCGATTGACGACAAGGATGCCCGGGCGAGCTACGACTCCGCCTCGGCGCAGCTCACGAGCGCACAGGCAAAGATGAATCAGTCGCGCAGCACGCTGGAGGCCACGCGCGCCCAGAACGTCACCAAGATCACGCAGGCCGAGGCCGGGCTCCGGACGGCACAGGCGCAGCTCGCACAAGTGCTTGCGGGCTCGCGCCCCGAGGTGATCGCGCAGACGCGCGAGACACTCCAGCAGACCCAGGCCGCAGCGACGCTGGCCAAACAAAACCTCGACCGCACGCAGAGTCTCTACACGCAGGGGATGATCGCCCACCAGGATCTGGAACAGGCGCAGAGCCAATACGACAGCGCGCAGGCGCAGGTCCGTGCGGCGCAGGCCCAGTTGCAGCAGGTGCAGGTCGGGAACACCGCCGAGGCGATCGCCGTGGCGCGGGCGCAGGTACGTGAAGCTGAAGCCGCTCTGGCCACCGCCCGCGCGGCCCGGCTCCAGGAAGAGGCGCTGGCCGCCGACGTCGTGGCGTCGACGGCGCAGGTGCGTAGCAGTCAGGGGAATGCCGCCCAGGCTCGCGACCACGTCGGCGAGTCGCAAGTCACGGCGCCCATCGATGGGATCGTCGCCACTCTGGGCGTGCAGGTCGGGCAGAGCGTGATCGGCGGGTCGAACAGTGGCGGGACGCTCGTGTTGACGATCGCCGACACGCGCACGATCCAGGCCGATATCGCCGTCGACGAATCGGACATCGCCCAGATCAGGGTGGGGATGCCCGTGCGGGTCACGGTCGACGCGCTGCCCGGACGCACCTTTACCGGTAAAGTGATCCGGATCGCCCCGCAGGCCGTCGTGACGCAGAACGTCACCCAGTTCGACGTCATCGTCACCATCGACAACCCCGATCGTCTGCTCCGCCTCGGCATGTCAGTCGACGGTGAGTTCATCATCGTGGAGCGACAGAACGTGCTGTTGGTGCCGGCCGAAGCCATCCGCGGGAAGGACACCAAGCGCGCGTTGGTCGTCGACGGCGCGGAACTGGTGCCGGTCACCGTGCAAACAGGCGCGACCAACGGCGGGCAGATCGAGGTCGTGAGCGGGCTCGAAGCCGGTCAGACCGTCTATTTGGGCACGCGGTCGGGGTCCGGCAGTACGACAAAGACCCAGCAGCCCGTCAACCCCTTCCAGCCGCAGGCGCCCTCACGGCAGCGGGCGAGGTGAGGCGACCATGTCTCTCATTCACATGCACGACGTCGAGAAGGTCTACCGCATGGACGGGATCGAGGTGCACGCGCTTCGCGGCGTGACGTTGTCGATCGAGGCCGGCGAGTTTGTCGCGATCATGGGCGCGAGCGGGTCGGGGAAATCCACGTGCATGAACATCATGGGTCTGCTCGACCGCCCGACCGCCGGAACCTACGCGTTTGAAGGGACCGACGTAACGACGCTCGATGACGTCGCCCTGGCCGGCATTCGGAACCGTCGGCTGGGGTTTGTCTTTCAATCGTTCAACCTGCTGCCTCGCACGCCGGCCGTCGAGAACGTCGAGCTACCGATGGTCTACGCGGGCGCCCTGAATCGCCACTTGAGAGCGCTTGGCGCGCTGGAAGCGGTCGGTTTGAAGGACCGGGCCAGCCACCTGCCGACGCAACTCTCGGGCGGCCAGCAGCAGCGCGTCGCCATCGCCCGCGCCCTGGTGATGTCGCCGTCGATCATCCTGGCGGACGAGCCGACCGGCAACCTCGACTCCGCGACCGCCGACGAGATCATGACGCTGCTCGAACGCCTTTCGCAACAGGGCATCACGATCGTCATGGTCACGCACGAGGCCGATATTGCCGCCCACGCCCGCCGGCTGGTGCAGTTTCGTGACGGGCGCATTGTTCGCGACGAGCCCACCCGAACGCGGGGCGTGCTCGTGGGAGGTCCGCGATGAGCCTGACCGTCAGTATCCGTATTGCGCTGCGCGCGCTGTCGGCCAACCGGCTGCGATCGCTGCTGACCATGCTCGGCGTCATCATCGGCGTCGGCGCGGTGGTGGCCATGGTCGCGATCGGTCAGGGCGCCCGCGCGGCGGTGAACCAGCAGGTCCAGGCGCTGGGTAGTAATTTGCTGACGGTCTTCGCGGGGCAGGCGCAGCAGTACGGCATTGCCGCCACCGGACCCGTGCAGACCCTGACGTATGACGATGCCCAGGCGATCCTTCACGACGTCCAGGGCGTCACCGGGGTCAGCGCCGAGTTCAGCCGTCAGGTGCAGGTCGTCTACCGAGGCCAGAACACGTCCACGCAGGTCTCCGGGGTGACACCCGCGTTTCCCGACGTCCGGAACTTTCATCCGGCCACGGGGGAGTTCTTCACCGATGCCGACCTGACCCGGCGCGCCAAAGTCGCGCTAGTCGGCAAAACGGTGGCCACCAAGTTGTTCGGGGAGGGGAACCCCGTCGGCGAGCCGATCAGGATCCAGGGGGTCACGTTCACGGTCGTCGGCGTGATGGAGGAGAAAGGCGCGACGGGGTTCACGGATCGCGACGATGTGGTCTTCGTGCCCCTGACGACTGCGCAGCACCGGCTCTTTGGGGTGACCTACGTGCGGTCGATATACGTACAGGCGGCAACGGCTGAAGAGATGCCCGATGTGGAGAACGGATTGAGCGCCGTCCTACACACGCGGCACCGGCTGCCCGCCAACCGCGACAACGACTTCACCGTCCGCAGCCAGGCCGACATCCTGCAGGCGCTCGGCGGCGTGTCGCAGACGATGACGATGCTGCTGGGCGGCGTGGCGGCCGTGTCGCTCCTCGTGGGCGGCATCGGCATCATGAACATCATGCTCGTGTCGGTCATCGAGCGGACGCGCGAGATCGGCATCCGGATGGCGGTCGGCGCGCGGCGCCGCGACATCCTCTCGCAGTTCTTGGTCGAATCGGTGGCGCTGGGTGTCACGGGCGGTTTGATCGGTATCGGTATGGGGATCGCCGGCTCGAAGCTGATCACACAGCTGGCCGGGTGGTCGACGCTCATCTCGATCCAGGCGGTGGTGCTGGCCTTCACCTTCGCGGTCGCGGTGGGCATCTTCTTTGGACTGTACCCGGCGCGGCGCGCGGCGCAGCTCGATCCGATCGACGCGCTGCGTCACGAGTAGAGGGAGCGCGATGAAGACGAGAGTGCTCACACACCTATTCGTATGGATGACCATGGTCGCGCTCACCGGTCCGCTGGTGCGGCCGGCGGCGGCCCAAGAGGCCCCGCGCGTCCTCACACTCGCCGCCCTGGTGGCGACGGCCGATGAGCGCAATCCGACCGTGACGGCCGCGCGGCGCGGCGTCGAGGCGGCGGACGCCGCGGTGCGCCTGGCCAAAGCGGGTCTCGCGATCACGGTATCGGCCCAAGGCAGCGCAGGCATCGTCGGCGGCACCACGACGTCCTCGTCGTCGCTGTCGAGTTCGGCGGGGGTGAGTGCCTCCTATACGCTCTACGACAGCGGCCAAACGGCCGCCTCGGTGCGGCAGGCGGAGTCGAACCTACGATCCGCGCAGGCCACACTGAATCAGGTGCGGCAGGACACGGCGGTCGCCGCGGCCCAGGCGTACGTCACGTTGCTCCGGGCCCAGCGCGCCGTCGACCAGAACCAGCAGGTCGTCGCGCAAAACCAGGGGCTCCTGCGCCTCGCCGAGGCGCAGTTCCAGGCCGGTGTGGTCGCGCGCGCGGACGTGGTGCGGGCGCAGGCGAACCTGGCCGCCGCCGAGGGGGATCTGATCGTGGCTCGCAACGGCGTGGATCAGACCACGGCGGGGCTCAACACCGCCATCGGCCAGGGGCCCACGGTCGCGATCACCGCGGCATCGGCGCCGGCCGTCCCACAGGCGACGGTGCCGCAGGCCGATCTGGCGCGTCTGGTGGAAGAGCGGCCGGAGGTGCGGAAGGCCCTGGCCGATATCGACGCGGCGACCGCCGCCGTGGCGGTGGCCCAGGCCAACGCCGGGTTGCAGCTCTCCCTCACCAGTGGGGTGACGCAGGGGCTCACACCCACGGGGCAGACCGTCTACAGCATTGGGACGACCGTGAGCTTTCCTCTCGTTGATGGTGGACGCTCGTCGGCGCAGGTCGCGCAGGCCCAGGCCAGCCTGGCGGTGGCCAAGGCGCGCATCGAGAACACGCGTTTGACGCTGCAGCTGCAGGCCGTGACCGCGCTGTCGAGCATCGTCAGCGCCCGCGCGCGGATCGCCAGCGCGCAGGCGGGTCTGGCCTTCGCGCAGGAAGCGCTGCGGCTGTCGCAGGGTCGCTACGCGGCCGGCGCGGCCACCATCCTCGAGGTGATCGACGCGCAGACGGCGCTCGTGCAGGCGCAGGTCACCCTCGACAACGCGCAATTTGACGAACTGGCGGGAGTCGTTTCGCTACGGTACGCCCTGGGACGCTCTGTCGTCGACGGGGCAATCTGACCGGAGGTGTGGATGAACACTCGTGGCTACTCCACGCGCGAGTAGGCGCGGCCCACCATCCTCATGGCCGGCAGGATGAGGAGCGGGCTGATGGAGGCCACGATTGGGTTGGCGAACGATATGGCAATCGAGAGCAAGAACACCGCCGGAGTCACCAACCCACGAACCCCCAAGTACCGGGCCATCTGCGGGGTGAGACTCTCGCTCGTCAGCCCGCGGCTCAGGGCGTGCCTCCAGAGCCAGAACAGGCTCAATCCGATCATCACGATGTTGAGGCTGTAGATGATCCACGCCAACTGTAAGTCGGCACGGCTTGCGCCGAAGCGGCCGACCAGGGTGGTGGGGAAGGGCACGAGGGCAATGAGCGAGAGAAATAGGAGGTTGAGCCACAGCAGCCCTTGGTTGTAGCGCACGATGTGTCGCACGGTTTGGTGATGCGAGATCCAGAAGGCCCCCACAACGGCAAAGGTCACCGCGTAGCCCCAGAACTTGGGCCACACATGGACTAATGCCTGAGCGAGTGGCACCCTCTCGGCAGACTCGGGCAGCCGGAGCTCCAGCGCGAGTAGGGTGAGGGCCACCCCAAATACGGCATCGCTCAACGCGCCCAGGCGAGACATGTCCTTGCCCGCGTCCCGAAACGCGCTCCTGGCGTCCATAGAGTGCCCCCTCATATGATCTTCCATCTGTAGGCCCGATCTCCCCGTGTTATAATTTTGATTTACTGGTCATGAGTCGGCGTTTGCGTGTCTACATCCTCCGGCACCGCCGCGCGTACCTGGTCGGACTCGCCCTCAGCCTGATTGGCACGGGCCTTTCCGTGCTCAATCCCTGGGTGCTCCGCCAAGCGATCGACGGCATCCGTGCGGGAGCCGCCCCCCAGTTGCTGGGCCGCCTGGCCGTGCTGTACGTCGTCGTGGCCGTGACCGGCGGCGTCGTGCGGTTCAACTGGCGCATGCGCATGCTGGGCGCGGGACGGCGCATCGAGTACGAGATCCGCAACGACTACTTTGCGCAGCTGCAGCGGCTGCACCAGGGCTTCTTCCAGCACACGCGGACCGGCGACCTCATGGCCCGCGCGATCAATGATCTGAACGCGGTCACCCGTCTGGTCACGGCGGGGCTCATGCATTCGTCCAACACGGTCGTGATGTTCGTGGCGGCCAGCGTGCTGATGTTTACGATCGACGCGCCGCTGGCGTTGCTCGTGATGGTCATGCTGCCGATGGTCAGCGTCGTGTTTGTGATCCTCGGCCGGCGCATCCACCGGGAGTTCCAGCAGGTGCAGGAGCAGTTCAGCACGCTGTCGGCCCGCGCGCAGGAGAACTTCTCGGGCATCAGGGTGGTCAAGGCGTTCGCTCAGGAACAGGCGGAGATCGAGGCGTTTGGCGACATCAACCGCGAGTACGTGCGGCGGGCCGTGAAGCTCGCCCGGACGTCGGGGGCGCTGTGGCCGGCGATGACCCTCATCCTCGGCTCGGCGTCCGCGCTCGTGTTGTGGCAAGGTGGTCTGGCCGCGATGTCGGGCCGGATGACGCTGGGCCAGCTCGTGCAGTTCTTCGGCTATCTGATGATGCTCTCGTGGCCGATGATCGCGCTCGGCTGGACCACCAACCTGATCCAGCAGGGGATGGCGTCCATGCGCCGGCTCGATGATATCTTCGAGACGCGCCCGGCGATCGCCGAATCGCCCTCACCCGCCGCGCTCGACCGGGTGCGCGGTGAGATCGAGTTTCGCCACGTCTCGTTCGCCTACGATAAGCAACCGGTGCTGCACGACATCACGCTGACGATCCCGGCCGGCGCCACGGTGGCGATCGTCGGCCCCACGGGGTCAGGCAAAACGACGCTCGTGTCGCTGATCCCGAGGCTGATCGATCCGACGGAGGGCGCCGTGCTGATCGACGGCGTCGACGCGCGGGACCTGAGCCTCTCGACGCTGCGGGGCGCGATCGGGTTCGTGCCGCAGGAGCCGTTTCTGTTCTCCGCCTCGCTCGAAGAGAACCTGGCTTTCGGCGACGGCGAGACGGGCGGCGGCAACGGGCAGCGCGTGCGCGACGCGGCGCAGATCGCCCAGATCGCCCGCGATCTCGAGGACTTCCCCCTCGGCTATCAGACCGTTGTCGGCGAGCGCGGCGTGACGCTGTCGGGCGGGCAGAAACAGCGCGCCACGATCGCGCGGGCGCTCGCGCGCGACCCGGCGATCTTGATTCTCGACGACGCGCTGAGCAGCGTCGACACGAGCACCGAAGAAGAGATCCTGCAGGGGCTGCGGCGCTTTATGCAGTCGCGCACCAGCATCCTGATCTCGCACCGCATCTCAACCGTGCGGCACGCCGACCTGATCGTGGTCCTCGGCGCCGGCCGGATCGTCGAGCAGGGGACGCACGACGAGCTGCTGGCCCGCGGTGGTCTGTATGCGGACCTTTACCAGAAACAGCTCCTGCGCGACGCGCTCGACGCCGACGAGGCCGCGCCGGGCGCGGGCGCGCCGGGCGAGTTGACGCCATCATGAGCTTGACCTTCCAAGAGGATGACATTCTCGGCGCCGCGTACGACTCGCGGCTCATGCGCCGGCTGCTGCGGTACGTGCGGCCGTACCGATCTGCGGTTGTCGGCGCGATCGTGCTGTTGCTCCTTACGTCGCTCGCGAGCCTGGTTGGGCCGTATCTTGTGCGGATTGCGATTGACGAGCACATTGCGCCGAAGCGGTTGGAAGGCCTGGATCTCGTGGTCCTGGCGTACCTGGCGGCGCTCCTCGCCCAGTTCGGGCTGCGCTACGCGGTGTCGTACGTGATGCAGCGGGTCGGCCAGCAGGCGATGTATGACCTGCGCATGGAGTTGTTCGCGCACCTGCAGCGTCTGTCGATCTCGTTCTTTACGCGCCAGCCGGTCGGGCGCCTCGTCACGCGCATCAGCAACGACATCGACGCGCTGAACGAGGTGATCACGCAGGGTGTGGTGGCCGTGTTTGGCGACCTGGTGACCCTGGTCGGCATCGTCGCCATCATGGTCTGGCTCGACTGGCGCCTCGCGATTGCCACCCTCGTTGTGCTCCCAGCGATCATCTACTTCACCGCCCGCTTTCGCGTGCAGGCGCGTGACTCGTACCGCGCGGTGCGCGTCCGGTTGGCCCGCATCAATGCCTTCCTCAACGAGCACATCATGGGGATGACGATCGTCCAGTTGTTCGGCCGCGAGCGCCGCGAGCACCATCGCTTCGACACGCTCAACAGCGACCATTTCGTGGCCAACATGGCCGCGCTGCGCTCGTTTGCGATGTTTCATCCGACCGTCGGCGCGATGAGCGCCGTCGCGGTGGCGGTCATTATCGCCTATGGCGGCCGGCAGGCGCTGGCGGGCGCCGTCAGCGTCGGGTTGGTCGTCGCGTTCATCCAGTACGCGCAGCGTTTCTTCGATCCGATCGAGGACCTGGCCGAGAAGTACAACATCCTGCAGGCGGCGATGGCGTCGTCCGAGCGCATCTTCCGCCTGCTCGACGAGCCGATCGAGGTCGCCGATCCTCCGGGGCCGGTGCGCGCGCAATCCATCCGCGGTGAGATCGAGTTCCGCGACGTCTGGTTCGCCTACGAGGGCGAAGACTGGGTCTTGAAGGGCGTCTCCTTCAAGATCCAGCCCGGCGAGCGCGTGGCGTTGGTGGGTCACACCGGCGCGGGCAAGTCGTCCATTATCAACCTAATCACCAGGTTCTACGATGTCCAGCGCGGTCAGGTGTTGGTCGATGGAATCGACGTCCGGCAGTGGGACCAGCGCGAGCTCCGCCGGCACATCGGCCTGGTGCTGCAGGACGTCTTCCTGTTCTCCGGCACCATCGAGGACAATATCCGGTTGGGCACGAAGTCGATTACGCTCGAGCAGGTCCGCCGGGCCGCGGAATTTGTCAACGCGTCGGCCTTCATCACCAAACTCCCCGGCGGCTACCAGGCCGAGGTGCACGAGCGCGGGGCGACGCTCTCGGTGGGGCAGAAGCAGTTGATCGCGTTCGCCCGGGCCATCGCGCACAACCCCGAGGTACTGCTCGTGCTCGACGAAGCGACCAGCAGCGTCGACACCGAGACCGAGATCGTGATCCAGGAGGCATTGCGGCGCGTGATGCACAACCGGACGTCGATCATCATCGCGCACCGGCTCTCGACGATCCAGCACGTCGACCGGATTCTCGTGATCCACCGGGGCCGCCTGACCGAAGAGGGCTCGCACCGCGACCTGCTGGTGCGCGGCGGCATCTACACCAAGCTGTATCATTTGCAGTATCGCGATCAGGAGCTGCGACCAGCGGGGCGGGCGGTCGCGGCGGGCGAAGGGGGAGGTCCAGGGGATGGCGCGGCGTGAGACCGGTGATCCACTGCTGAAGCAACTGCGCGAGACGGCCATCGCGGCGCTGGAAGATCGCCGCGGGCTCGTGATCTACTCGAAGATGGAAGCCCAGGAGATGGACCGCATCGCGCGAAAGGTCGAGCGCGATCTGCTCGATAAGATCAGGGCGTCGCTGCCGCTGGCATCGGGGCTGCCCGAGATTATCGGCGTCCGTACGCGGCTCGAGCGTATGGACGAGCAACTGGGCGAGCTCGACAAGCGTGAAGATGTCCCCGAAGTGTCTCGACAGCTCGAGAAGGACGACATCATGTGGAAGACGTTTGAGGAGGTTATCTCGCTGCTGGGGATCGAGTAGTGTCTGCGTGCTACTTCTTGCGCCGGCCGCCTCGCTTGGCTTCGGTGTTGCGCTTCAAGTCGAGCAGCCGCTCTTCACTTTCCTTCAGGAACTGCTTGAGTTTGTCTTCAAACGTGGTGCGCGGTCGGCCCCGCTGCTGTCGTTCCTCGGGGGGTAGCGCCTGCTTGACCGAGAGGTCGAGCTTGCCCTTCTCGTTCAGCCCGAGAATCTTGACTTTGACCTTTTCGTGCTCTTTGAGATAGTCCTTGACGTCCTTGACGTAGGTATCGGCGATCTCGGAGATGTGCACAAGACCGCTCTTTCCTTCGGGGAGTTCTACGAAGGCGCCGTAGTTGGTGATCTTGACGACCGTTCCTTCGACGATAGTACCCGGCTCTAGATCCATACCTGCACTGGCACGCTCCTTCGGATTGGTGCTGGCGTGCGACGAATTATACCACGCGCCGCAGCGGCGGTGTCAATTGGGCCCTAAGGGGGCAAACGCCGCCACAGACGCGTCCACCAGGGCTCCGGGAGGGGTGCGCCGGGTTTCGGCGGTTCCGGCGCGACGCGGCTTCCCGCACCGTTCGTATCCGTCCCAACCGGCGCCGGTGAAGGCGCCACCAGGATAACCGCTACTTCACCGGGTTTCACCAACCCCAACTGCTCGCGCGCGATCCGCTCGATGTACTCCGGCGTGTTGAGCAGACGGATCTCCTCGCGCAGTTGGGCGTTCTGCGTCCGCAGGTCATCGCGTTCACGCGCCAGACGCCCCGCCTCGCGCCGGATCTGGTACGTGTCCCAATAGGCCCCGCCAAAGGTCACGGCGAGCAGGACCACCACGCCAAGCACCGCCAACGGTAGGATCCACCGCGGCATAGTACGGCGCGAAGTGCCGGGAGGGGCGTAGAGGCGGCGAGCGGCGACGGATGGCATGATGAAGGCTGCGACGAAATACCGTCATGGGCGATTCGAGGCGAGCCGTTGGACTCCTGCCTAGCCCGTCGCCCGGCGGAAGCGGAGACGCGCGAGGAATTTGTCCGCCCCACCCAGCTCCTCATCCAGCTTCCGCGATAGGAAATGTATGCCGATGACGACCGCCAGCACCAGGACGAAGTATGTCGGCGACAGGCGTTCGAGAAACGGCGTCCCCTTCCGGAAGGGTCCGGTGAAGCTCAACGCGAGTGAGTGCGCGACAAGCCCGCCGGTGACGAGCCGGAACACATACCGCGCCCTTCGATAGCGTGGAGACTGCTCAACCCGGGCTTCGAGCCGTATCGTCAGGTGGAAGACGATCCAGCACGGGATGATGACCATGAAGATGGGCATGAAGCCGCCCAACTTCTGTTGGGTGCTGATAAAGGCGACAATGACGGCCGTGGCAAGAGTGAACAGCCCCGCGACCGGAAACATGCACGCGGCGAAGGCCACGGCAAACGGCGTGGCAAGAATCACAAAGGGGAGCATCACACACCCCATCGCCGCGTTGCCTCCGCCCTCATTCGAACTGCTCACGACATTACCTCTGTGCGGAGGGGAAGGCCTCCCAGCCCGCGTAGCGTGCCCGCGGGCCCAACGCTTCTTCGATGCGCAACAATTGGTTGTACTTCGCCACGCGCTCGCTGCGCGACGGCGCCCCGGTCTTGATCTGCCCGGCGCCGGTCGCCACCACGAGATCGGCGATCGTCGTGTCTTCGGTTTCTCCCGAGCGGTGTGAGATGATCGCCGCGTAGCCGGCCGATCGCGCCATCGCCAGCGTCTCGAGGGTCTCGGTCAGCGTCCCGATCTGATTCACCTTCAACAGGATGGCGTTCGCCACACCCTCGTCGATGCCGCGACGAAAGATCGCGGGATTGGTCACGAAGAGATCGTCGCCCACGATCTGGACACGCCCACCCAACCGCGACGTCAGCGTCTTCCAGTCCGGCCACGCGTTTTCATCCAGCGGATCTTCTATCGACACGATCGGGTAGCGATCCAGCAGTCCGGTCAGAAAACTGATCAACTGGGCCGCCGGCCGCGTCGTGCGCTCGCCCTCGAACCGGTACGCGTCGTCGCGGAAGAGGCTGCTGGCGGCGATGTCCATCGCGATCGCGATCTCTCGCCCCGGCGCGTAGCCCGCGGTCTCGATCGCGCGCACGAGCGCCTCGAGCGCCTCGGCCGTCGACGACAGATCGGGGGCAAACCCACCTTCGTCTCCCACGGCGGTCGACAGGCCCTGCGCGTGCAGCGCCTTCTTGAGGTGGTGGAAGACCTCGGTCCCCGCGCGCAGCGCCTCGGCGAACGACGGCAGACCCACCGGCACCACCATGAATTCCAGCACGTCGAGCCGGTTATCGGCGTGCGCGCCGCCGTTGACGATGTTCATCAACGGCACCGGCAGCACACACGCGTCCTCGCCGCCCAACGACCGCCACAACGGCATCCCTCGTGACGCCGCCGTGGCTCGGGCCACAGCCAGCGAGACCGCCAGGATCGCATTCGCGCCCAACCGGCGTTTGTTGTCGGTGCCATCGAGGTCGAGCATCGCGCGATCGATCGCCGCCTGATCCGCCGCGGCCCGGCCGATGAGCTTCGGCGC
>JBGQGY010000035.1:0-27362 GCA_041497675.1 bacterium
CGTGGTCGCTGTCCGATCTGATGATCGTCGCCGCCGCCCGCATGCTGACCGGCGCATCGACCGTGCTCGTCGGTATCGGGCAGCCGAACGTGGCGGCCAACCTGGCGCGGCGGGCGCACAATCCCAACGTTGTGCTGATCTATGAGTCGGGCGTCATCGGCGCGCGGCCTGAACGCATGCCGGTCTCCATTGGCGATCCGGCGCTGGTCACGGGCGCGCAGTGCGTGCTGCCGATGATGGATCTCTTCTCGTTCGTGTTGCAGGGCGGGCACATCGACGTTGGATTCTTGGAAGGTGTACAGATCGACCGTTTCGGCAACATCAACACCACGGTGATCGGCCCGTACGAGCGCCCGACTGTGCGTCTGGCCGGCAGCGGTGGCGCGTGCGAGATCGCCTCGCTGGCGCGGCGCACGATCATCATGGCCAAGCACGAGCGCCGGCGCTTTCCCGAACGCGTCGATTTTGTGACGAGTCCCGGCTATTTGGGTGGGAAAGCCGAGCGGCGGCGGATCGGGCTTGGCGGTGGGCCCGATGCGGTGATCACCGACCTGGCGATCTTGCGCTTCGATGACGTGACGGGCGAGATGTGCCTCGACACCGTGCATCCCGGCGTGACCGTCGACAAGGTCCTGGCCGAGACCGGGTGGCCGCTTCGTCTTGCGGCGAGGATCGGCGAAACGCCGCCGCCAACCACCGCCGAGTTGCAGGCCCTGAACCAGCTTCGGGGGTTATCGTAAGCGTCAGGATCGGAGCGGGGCGCGGGCATCGTTGAGCGCGGCAGGGACTGCAGTATCCGGCGGGTAATCTCTCGCTACATGGCCATCCCACACGGTATTTATGCCATCCTGGCGACGCCGTTTACCGACGACGGCGCCATCGATTTTGCCAGCCTCGACCGTCTGGTCGATTTCGAAGTCGCCGCGGGCGTCCACGGCCTGACGATCCTCGGGATCCTCGGCGAGGCGCACAAGCTGACAGAGGATGAACGCGCGCAGGTCGTCGAGGCGATCATCCGGCGCGTGGGCGGACGGATCCCCATCGTCGTGGGCACCAGCGCGCCGGCCACCGACCTGGCCATCCGGTACAGCCGGCAGGCACAGGATCTCGGCGCGACCGCGTTGATGGTGGCGCCGCCGACCAACCTGCGAAACCTCGATGCGGTCCGCGAGTACTACCGGCGCGTGCACGACGCCACGACGGTGCCGATCGTGGTGCAGGATGAGCCGGTATTCTCAGGTGTAGTGATGCCGGCCGCGTTTCTCGCGTCGATCACCGACGCGCTGCCGCGGGCCCGGGCGATCAAGCTGGAGGAAATCCCGACACCGGTGAAGGCCTCCCAGGTCCTGGCGGCGGCAAAACAGCCCGTCGCCGTGTACGGCGGCATGGGTGGAGTGTATTTCTATGAAGAACTGCTGCGGGGCGCGGTCGGCACGATGACCGGCTTCGCCTTCCCCGAAGTACTGGTCGCCCTCTATACGGCCTTCACATCGGGCGATCGCGTGGGCGCCCGCTCGATCTTCTTCCATTACCTACCGCTGATCAGCTATGAAGGTCAGCCGGTCGTCGGCCTGACGCTGCGCAAGGAGATCTTCCGCCGGCGCGGTATTATCGCGTCGGCCGCGCTCAGACATCCCGGCGCGGCGCTGGACCCCGGCAGCCGCGCTGAACTCGATGACATCCTGGCCGCGCTCGACCTGGCCCGCTCCGGCACCGCGCCGATCCGCGTCGGCACGGCCGCCGTGCGTTCGTGACGCCGCAGACGCCTCCGCATCCCCGCGTTCTCATTACGGTACCCGGCTTCGGTCGCGCGGGCGCCGCGCCGCTCGAGCGGCTGGCGGCCGCCGGCTGCGTGGTGATCCCGAACCCCAAGGGCATCCGTCTCACCGAAGACGAGGTGCTTGGCCTCGTGGGTGACGTCGAGGCGATCATTGCCGGCACTGAGCCGCTGACCGCGCGCGTCATCGCGGCGGCCCCGCGGCTGAAGATCATCGCGCGGCGCGGTGTGGGGTTCGACGCGGTGGATGTCGAGGCGGCGACCGCCAACGGCATTGTCGTGTCAACCACGGTCGGCGTGCTGTCCGACGCCGTCGCGGATCATACGTTTGGTTTGCTGTTGGCCGTGGCACGGCAGATCCCGCTGCTCGACCGGACGGTGAAGGCCGGGAGCTGGGACCGCTCGCCGGCCACGGACGTGCACGGGAAAACACTGGGCATCATCGGTCTTGGGGCGATCGGCCGGGCCGTGGCCCGCCGCGGCGGGGGATTCGGCATGCGGCTGCTGGCATACGATGTGGCCCCGGATCACAACGCGGCGGCGGTGCTGGGGGTGACGCTGCGCGATCTGCCCGCCGTGCTGACGGAAAGCGACTTTCTGACCCTGCACGTCCCGCTGTCGCCTGCGACCCGCCATGTGATCAACGATGCAACGCTGCGGACCATGAAGCCGACGGCGTTCCTGATCAACACCAGTCGCGGCGACGTGGTCGATGAGGCTGCGCTGCTGCGCGCGCTGCAGCAAGACCGCCTGGCGGGCGCCGGGCTGGATGTGTTTCACGACGAGCCGGTGCGCGATCGGGCGCTGGTTGCCCTCGACCGGGTGGTCGCCACCCCGCACGTCGCCTCACACACGCGCGAGACGCTGGCGCTAATGGAGCAGTCGTGCGCCGATGCGGTGCTCGCGGTCCTGAACGGGGAACGCCCCAAGCACGTGGTCAATCCGGAAGCGTACAACCGACGAATGCCAACACGCTGAACAAGAAAAGGCGGCCCGGCCCGCATGCCCAAATCCAAACCCGTCCACGCGATGATCTCAGAGATTCACGAGCAGCCGGCTGTGCTGACCGGCCTGCTGGCCGAGCACGCGACCGCCATCGGCGAGGTGGCCACCGCGCTGCGCCGGCGCAAGCCCGCGGTGGTCGTCTTCGTGGCACGCGGCACGTCGCACAATGCGGCCATCTACGGACAATACCTGGTCGAGACACTGCTGCGCGTCCCGGCGAGTTCGGCGATGCCGTCAGTCACCACGCTGTACGGTCGCGCCCCGGACTGGAGCGCCGGCGCCATCATTGCCATCTCCCAGTCGGGTCGCTCCATGGACGTGGCCGAGGTCGTCGCCGAGGCACGCCGGCAGGGTGCGCTTACAGTTGCCCTGACGAATGACCCCGCGTCCCCCCTGGCGCAGGGCAGCGCCCATGTGCTACCGCTTGCGGCCGGCGAAGAGAAGAGCGTCGCGGCGACCAAGACGTTTACGTCATCGCTGGCGGTTCTGGCCACGCTTGTCACCGGGTGGGGACAGCACAAAGACCTGGCGCGTGCCCTGCCCCGGCTGCCGGGAGCCGTCTCCGACGTGCTGGCCCAGGAAGCCACGATCAAAGCCCTCGCCAAGCGTCACGCGAAGCGCGAGCCTTGGGTGGTGACGACGCGGGGTTATATGCTCGGCGTGGCCGACGAAGCGGCGCTCAAGTTGAAGGAGACGTGTTACGCGGCGGCCGACTCGCTCTCGGCCGCGGAGATGCTGCACGGGCCGATCGCCGCTCTGGACAAACGCAGCACAGTGGTGATCCTGCTGCCGCCCGGCCGCAGCCGCGTGGGGCTCATTGATCTCCGCGTCCAGCTGCGCGGCCGGTCGGTTCCCACGCTGACCTTTGCCTTCGGCGACGATCCCGGCGACGTCGCGATCAACTGCGGACTGCCCGAATCGCTTGCGCCAATCGCCGCGGCTAGCGCCGTGCACCTCTTCGCGTACCATCTCTCCGTGGCTCGCGGCATCAATCCCGATCACCCGCGCGGATTGCAGAAGGTGACCGTAACGCGCTAGGCTGATCGTCGGACCATGAGCTCGCCCGTTCTCGAGGCATCCGGCCTCACCAAGCGCTACGGTTCGCTTGCCGCCGTGGATGGCATCTCCTTCGCCGTCGAACCCGGCGAGTGCTTTGGCTTCCTCGGCCCCAACGGCGCGGGCAAGACCACCACCATGAAAATGATCTACTGCGTGTTGCCCTCATCGTCGGGTACCCTGCGTGTCTTCGACATGGACGTGCGCGCGCAGCCGCGCGCCATCAAGGCCCGGCTCGGCGTCGTCACCCAGGGCAACACGTTGGATTCGGCGCTGACGGTGCGCGAGAACCTCATGATCTTCGCGCGCTACTTCGACCTGTCGTGGAGCGTCGCCCGCCGGCGTGCGGCGGAGCTACTGGAGTTCGCGTCGCTGTCCGATCGGGCCAACGCCAAGGTCGAGCATCTGAGCGGGGGCATGCGCCGGCGCCTGATGGTCGCGCGGGCTCTGGTCCCGCAGCCCGACCTGCTGATCCTCGACGAACCCACCACCGGCCTCGACCCGCAGGCACGACAGCTGGCATGGGAAAAACTGCGCCAACTCAAGCGCACCGGTGTGACGCAGATCCTGACCACCCACTATATGGAAGAAGCGGCCGCGCTGTGCGACCGAATCGTCATCGTTGACCAGGGACGGATCGTCGCCGAGGGATCACCCGCGGACCTGGTGCGTACCCACGTCGGGCACGAGGTGGTCGAGCTCCGCGGCTTTGAAAGCGATGGCGTGGCGCGCGCGACGCTCGAACGCGTACTCGCGGTGGCCGGCGACCTCACCGACGCCCACGAGGCGCACGGAGACCTGGTGCTATTCCACACGCGGGACGGCGAAGCGTTGCTGCACCGCATCCGCGAGCATGCGGTGTCCATCGAAGCCGCCACGCTGCGCCGCGCCACGCTCGAAGACGTGTTCTTGAAACTCACCGGGAGGATGCTGCGCGAGTGACAACGTTGTTCTGGCCCAAGGGCGCGTTCCGCTTCTGGCAGCGAAACGCCTTCATCTTCCGCCGCATCTTCCCCGAGTCGATCGCGGTCAACTTCCTTGAACCGGTCATCTACCTGCTGGCGATGGGGTTGGGGCTCGGCGCCTACCTGAGCACGATCGGTGGGTTGCCGTACCTGGTGTTCGTGGCCACGGGACTCGTTTCGACGTCGGCGATGTTCGGCGCGACCTTCGAGTGTACGTACAACGCGTACGTCCAGATGTACTATGAGAAGGCCTATGACGCGGTTATCACGACGCCGCTGGGCGTCGAGGACATCGTGGTCGGCGAGATCTTCTGGGGCGCGACCCGCAGCGTGATGTACGGATCGGTGTTTCTCATCGTCATCACGTTGTTTGGCGTCGTGCGATCGCCGCTCGCGTTGTTGATCCCGGTACTGTTCTTCGTGTCGGGGTTGATGTTTTCGGTGATCGCGATGATCTTTACGGCCGTAAATCCAAGCATCGACTACTTCACATTCTATTTTGCCCTGTTCATCACCCCGATGTTCATGTTCAGCGGTGTCTTCTTTCCCCTTGATGCCCTGCCGGCGTGGGTGAGCACCGCGTCGTGGCTGACGCCGCTCTCGCACGTGGTGCGCCTGTCGCGCGCGCTGGCACTGGGGACGCTCGAGACCCGGCACCTTTGGGATGTGGCGTGGATGCTCGTCGTCACGGTCGCGCTCTTTCCGGCGCCGATCGTCTTGATGCGGAGGCGGCTGGTCCAGTAGCGCGCGCCCGGCGGCGGTTGTACTGCAACACCTTCGCCCGATTGCCGCAGCCTTTCATGCTGCACCATCGGCGGCTGAGGTTCTTGCTTCGGTCGAGAAATAGCCATCCGCAGCCTCGGTCGTCGGCACACTGCTTTACCCGGTGCAACTCGGTGGATGTCAGAAGATCCGCGGCGGACTTCAGCACCGGCCACAGGACACGGTCGAAGTCATCGATACGGCCCGCGATCTCCCAGCCAAACCACCCGGTGTCCGAACTGGCCCGGGCAGCGATTCGCGAACGTCGCAACGCTCCGGCAAGAGCCCGATTGAGCGCCGCCAGATCTCGACCGGCAGGCGCCTCGCTGTGCGCCGTACGCCTCATGATCCGATAGATCACCTCGCGCACCGTCACCGCGCGTGCGAGCGCCTCCCGCGCCCGGCGGGGCTGCGCTGAGGCCCGGCCCTTCAGCCGGGCGGCTTCGTGCCTCGACAGTAGGTTGCCGCGGACGCCCCAGACGACGAGATCTTGATAGTTTCCTAGGGATTCCTTTGGGCGCAGGCTGGCGTGCCAGTCCGCGGTGTTCGCGAACCGCAGGCACAAGGCCAACCACTCCAAGCCTTCTGCCGGCTGCTTCCACACAACAGTCGTGGTTCTCACGCTTCTATTCTTAACCCCCAAATCAGCCTTGACAAGTTAATTCCCAGATCGGGATAATGTAACCATCAAACGATCATTAGCAGGTTAACAGGAGGTCCATCATGTCGATCGCGCGCGTGCTCGGTCACACCCTAAAGTATGCCAATGAAGAGGAAGGATGGATCCACCCGCTGGGGCAGGCCGTTGGAGGTCTGACCGCGGCCCAGGCGGCGTGGAAGCCGTCCCCGCAGCGCCACTCGATCTGGCAGATCGTCCGTCACGTCATCCACTGGAAGCAGCCCATGGTCGACCGGTGGGACGGCAAACCCGTCCTCAGCGGCGACGAGCTCAATGCGTCAGACTGGCAGGAGGCCTCCGGCGCTGATGCCGTTTGGCAAACCGACGTCCGCCGGCTACAGGAGCTGCACGAGCAGGTGCGCCGGCGGGTGGAAGCCGCCGACGATACGACGCTGATGAGTCCCTTCCCCGGGACCAAACAGCCGCGGGCACTGACTATTGGCGATATGACGGTTCACGACGGGTACCACGCGGGGCAGATCCGCTACTTGAGGGCACTTCAGGGCGTGTGAACGAGCGTCTGACCGAACACCTAACCTAAGGGCACGTCGCCGAGCGCGATCCCCAACTCGCGCGCCGTGCGCACGAGCTCTCCACCCGGCGGGACGCGTTTGGGTTCGGCGATGGCTTCTGCCACCGGCACGTCGATGACGTTGACCCCGCGCAGGGCCACCATCATGCCCAGCCGGCCTTCGACCGCGCACTCCACCGCGCGCACGCCAAACCGTGTGGCGAGCAGCCGATCAAACGGCGTGGGACTACCGCCTCGCTGCAGGTGGCCCAGCACGGTGCAGCGGGTCTCACGATCTGTCGTCTCGGCCAGCATCGTTGCCACCTGCTGCCCAATGCCGCCCAGACGGGGCAGACGACCGGGCCCGCCGGCTTCCTGAAAGACCTGCACTCCATCGACCGGGCGGGCGCCCTCGGCGACCACCACGATCGAAAATGGCCGGCCGCGGCGCGCGCGATCGTCGATCGTCGATACCACGGCGTCCAATCGAAACGGGATCTCGGGAATGAGGACGGAGTTGGCGCCGCCGGCGATCCCTGACTCCAACGCGATCCACCCGGCGTTGCGGCCCATCGTCTCCACGACCATCACCCGGTGGTGACTCTCGGCGGTGGAGTGTAGTTTGTCGATCGCCTCGGTGGCAGTCTCGCGGGCCGTGTCGAACCCAAAGGTCACGTCGGTCGCGGAAATATCGTTGTCGATCGTCTTGGGGATCCCTACGATCGGCGCCCCCATCTGATAGAGGCTGTGGGCGATGTGCAGCGTCCCGTCGCCGCCGATGACGATCAACGCATCGAGACGCAACGCCTCAAGCCGTTCGAGCACCGTCTTTGACGCGTCGATCACCTCAGCGTGACCGTCGCGTGTGACCGTCCAGGCGAAGGGGTTCCCGCGATTCGAGGTCCCCAGAATCGTGCCGCCGTGGGTGAGGATGCCACGCACGTCATCGAGATTCAACAGGCGCGTGCGCTGATTCAGCAGACCGTCGAATCCATCTTCGATGCCGATGACGTCGCAACGGTATTGCCGCACGGCCGATAGCACAACCGCGCGGATGACCGCGTTGAGCCCGGGACAGTCGCCGCCGCCGGTGAGCAGCCCGATCCGCCGACGTTGTTGCACGGACGTCGGGGTCAACCGGCCCGAGGCGCCGCCGCGCGAACGGCCGGTGGGACGCTGGCCGCGAACTCGGCGAACGCCTTGGCGAACATGCGGGCCAGATCCCTGGCCTTGGCATCATAGGCCGACGGATCGGACCAGGTGGCGCGCGGATGCAGGACCTCGGGCGGCACACCGGGCACCTGGCTGGGAACCTGAATGCCGAACACGGCATCGGCAGTCGCCGGTATGCCGTCGAGCGCCCCGCTCAGCGCCGCGTGCACCATCGCGCGTGTGTGCGCCAGCCGGATACGCTCGCCACCCGCGCCCTGTGCGCCGCCACTCCACCCGGTGTTGATCAGGTAGACGGCGGTCTTGTGTTGGTTGATCCTCTCGCCGAGCATCTGCGCGTAGACGGTCGGCCGCTGCGCCATGAACGGCGCGCCAAAACACGCGCTGAACGTCGCCTTCGGTGAGGTGACGCCCTTCTCGGTGCCGGCGACGATCGCCGTGTATCCCGACAGGAAATGGTACATCGCCTGATCGGGGGTCAGTCGCGCGATCGGCGGCATGATCCCAAACGCATCGCAGGTGAGAAACACGATTGTGTGCGGGTGCCCGGCGGCACCGCTGCGCCAGACGTTTGGCATGTAGGTGAGCGGATACGCCGCGCGCGTGTTCTCGGTGAGCGAGTCGTCGTCGAGATCGAGCCGGCGAGTCACCGAGTCCATCACGACGTTCTCGAGCACGGTCCCAAACATACGCGTCGTGCCGTAGATCTGCGGCTCCCCTTCGAGGGAGAGCCTGATTGTCTTCGCGTAGGATCCACCCTCGAAGTTGAAGATCCCACCGTCCGACCAGCCGTGCTCGTCGTCGCCAATCAAGGCCCGATCGGGATCGATCGACAGAGTCGTTTTACCTGTGCCGGACAGACCAAAAAACAATGCCACGTCGCCGGCCGGTCCAACATTGGCCGAGCAGTGCATCGATAGGACGCCTTCCAATGGATACAGGTAGTTCAGCAGGGTGAAGATGGACTTCTTGATCTCCCCCCCGTACGTCGTCCCGCCGATCAAGACCAGCTTCTTCGCCAGGTTCATCAAGATGAAGACTTCGCTGCGCGTCCCCTCCTCCGCCGGCCTGGCGAGGAAGCTGGGCGCGTCAATGACGGTGAACTCCGGCATGTGCGTCGCCAGCGCGGCATCGTCGGGGACGATGAACATGATCCGTGCGAAGAGGCTGTGCCAGGCGTGTTCGGTAATCACGCGCACGTGCCGGCGGTACAGGGGATCGGCGCCGACGAAGAGATCCTGGACGAACAACTCCTTGCGGTACAGGTATTGCAGCATGCGTTTGTGCAGTCGATCGAACGACGCGGGATCGATCGGTTTGTTGTGCGCCCCCCACCAGATATGCTGTTCGCTGGACGGCTCACGAACGACGAACTTGTCCTGCGGCGAGCGGCCGGTGTGGGGCACCGTGATCACGTTCAGCGGGCCGCCGTCGACGATCATGCCCTCGCGCCGCCGGACCGCGTGCTCATAGAGCGCCGGGGCCGTCAGATTCCACCCCACCATGTCGGGGTGGAGCCCGTGCATCTCCAGCCCGTGGCCGCTGCGCGTCCCTTCCTCGATCACCACCGTACCCACCTCCAGGGAGACCAGAACCCTCCCATATCATCAATCTACCCATGTACCCCTATCGCGGACCAGACCGGCGGCACACAAACCGCCTAGACGCATTTCGGCCCGCGGTCGCGATATTCCCGCCGCGAGGATGCACACAGGGCGCAACGAAGATAGTGTCGTGCCGCTTGACTGGATCTCGCCCGACGGCCGTCTCATCCTGAGCGCCCGCGCGGTTCGTACGTTCGCGTACGGCTTTCAGTCCGTGCTGTTGGGCGTCTATCTCGACGCCAACGGGTTCGCTCCGTGGCAGATCGGCGCCGTGTTGACGGCTACGCTGTTGGGTTCGGCTGTGTTGACGGCGATCTTTGCGACGACCGCCGACCGATACGGCCGCCGCCGGATGCTCCGGTTGAGCGCGCTGTTCATGGCCGCGAGCGGGGCCGCGTTTGCGATCACCACGTCGTACCCGCTGCTGTTCCTGGCCTCGCTCACCGGAACCGTCGGCGCCACCTCCGGCGAGGTCGGTCCGTTCCTCTCGTTGGAGCAGGCGATCCTCCCGCAGACCACGGCGCCCGAGTGGCGCACGCGCCTCTTCTCCCTCTACAACACCCTGGGTGCCCTTACCGGGGCGGCGGGCGCGCTCGCTGCCGGGACGCCGGCGCTGCTGCAACGCTGGGCGGGTCTGGCCGTCTCGGACGCCTACCGTGTGATGTTCGTCGCCTACGCAGTGCTGGCGGGCATCACGTTGTGGCTGTTCAGCCGTCTGAGCGACCGCGTCGAGGCGACCGATGGCTCTGGGCGCGGTCGCCTGAATCGCTCCCGCGGCGTGGTCATGCGGCTGGCCGGTTTGTTCAGCCTCGATTCGCTCGCCGGCGGCTTCGTCGTGCAGAGCCTGATCGCGTTTTACTTCCACCTGCGGTGGGGCGTCGGCCCCGAGGTGCTCGGACCGGTCTTCATGGGCGTCGGGCTTCTCCAGGCCGTGTCCTTCACCGTCGCCGCCCGAGTCGCTGAGCGCATCGGCCTGATCAACACGATGGTCTTCACGCACCTGCCGTCGAACGTGCTCCTGATGGCGATCCCGCTCGCCCCGACGCTCCCCTGGGCGATCGCGCTGCTCCTGGCGCGCCACGCCCTCTCGCAGATGGACGTGCCGGTCCGGCAGTCATACGTCGTGGCCGTCGTCGACCCCGACGAACGGATGGCGGCGGCGGGTGTCACCAACATCGCGCGCAACCTGGCGCAGTCCGTGACGCCCGTGATCGCCGGCGTGGTGATGCAGGTCGCCGGGTTGGGCGTCCCGTTCCTCCTCGGCGGGGGGCTCAAGATCGTCTACGATCTCTTGTTGCTTGGGATGTTTCGCACCGTGCGGCCGCCCGAGGAACAGCCATGAGGATCGTCTCGCTGCTGCCCAGCGCCACCGAAATCGTCTGCGCGCTGGGGCTCACGGACGATCTGGTCGGCGTGTCGCACGATTGCGACTATCCGCCCGCCATTGCCGGCAAGCGCGTCCTCAGCGACGCCCTGGTGTCGGCGACGATGCCCAGCCCGCAGATCGACGCCGCCATCCGCGGACATATCCACACCGGCAAGAGCGTCTATCACCTCGACGGCGAGCGACTTGCGGCGCTGCGGCCCGATCTGATCCTGACACAGGAACTCTGCCAGGTCTGCGCGCCGTCGTTCACCGACGTGCGCCGCGCGGCGCGCGTGCTCGAAGGCCGCACACGTATCGTGTCGCTCGAACCGCACGGCGTCGATGACATCCTGGACACGATTCTCGAGGTGGGCCGGCTGACCGACCTCGACGCGGTCGCCCGCGACGTGGTTGCGCGTCTTCGCGTGCGGATCGACCGGGCCAGAAGGTTGTCGGCGCTGCAACCACGGCCACGCGTCCTCTGCCTCGAATGGCTCGATCCAATGTTTGTCGCCGGCCACTGGGTGCCGGAAATGGTCGAGATGGCCGGCGGCGTCGATATCCTGGGGCACCCGCGCAAAGATTCCTACGTCATCGAATGGCCCCGAGTCATCGACGCGGCCCCGGACGTGATCGTGGTCATGCCCTGCGGGTTCGACATTGCCCGCACACACGACGAGATCCACCTGCTCACCAGGCGGCCGGGCTGGGCAGACATCCCCGCGGTCCAAAACGGGCGCGTGTATCTCACGGATGGGACGGCGTTCTTCAGCCGGCCCGGGCCACGGATCGTCCGCGGTCTCGAGATCCTGGCCGAAGTCTTTCGCGCGCCGGCCGGCCCATTCCGCGCCGAAGGCGTGGAGTCCGCGTGATCCGCACGAGTTATCACACCCACAACCGTTTCTGCGACGGCGCCGGTGAGGCGGAGGACTACGCGGAGGCGGCCGTGACGGCGGGGCTCGAGGCCTTGGGGATCTCGTGCCACGCACCGCTTACGTTCCCCGACGAGGCCGCGATGAAGGCCGAAAGTCTCCCGGCGTACTGTGCCGAGGTGACGCGGCTCAAAGACGTGCACCGCGCGCGGCTGCGGGTCCACCTGAGCCTGGAATTTGACTACATTCCCGATCGGCACGCGGAGCTATGGTCGATCGTCGCCCCGCACGCGTTCGACTACTTGATTGGATCGGTGCACTTCGTCGGGCAGGACGACCGCGGTATCCCCTGGCCGGTCGATCTGAGCCGATCGGGATTCGAGGACGGCCTGCGACGGTATTACGATGGCGACATCCGCCGGCTCGTCGGCGCGTACTACGAGCAGGTCCGCCGCCTGATCGGGTGGGGTGGCGTGGCCATCCTCGGCCATCTCGACCGTATCAAGAAGTGGAATGACGCCGGGCGTTACTTCAACGAGGACGACTCCTGGTACCGGAGTGACGTCGAAGCCACGCTGCAGGCGTGCGCGCGCTCGGCGTTGATCGTCGAGATAAATACCGTTGGCTGGCGCAACGCCTGCCGGAGTCCGTATCCCAGTCCATGGATCGTCCGCCGCTGTCTCGACCTGAAGATCCCGCTGGTCGTCACGACGGACGCCCACGCGCCGCAGCGCGTGACCGACTTCCACCCCGAGGCCGAGGCGCTGCTCCGCGACGCCGGCTGCCGAGAGTTGGCCGTGCTGCGCGACGGCGGCTGGCGGATGGAGCCACTGTGACGCTCATCAGCGGTGAACAGAATTTGCTACATTGGCGTGCACCAGTCATTTTGCTCATACTACTGTTGCTCTGGTTGTCTCTTCCTTTCGCGATGGCTGGAAGTCCGGGAGATCAAGAGATCTCTGTGGGGAGCTTCTACGGTGCGGTAGGTGCCCGTTGGTGTGGGAAGGCAGCATTGCTGATCGAAGGCGAGGCCGGACTGGAGTGGCTAGACGTGCTGCAAGGTCGGCGGGTGACCGTTACGACGACCCGCGGCGACCATGCAATGAATTGCAGTTTTGATGGCAAGTGGGTAGTGTATACTACCCGGCCAGCGGAACCGATTGTTGACACATACCCATCGAAGGATTCTGCGTGGGACCGACTTATCGACTTCCTCTGGCGTTTCGAAGTGTCAAGCGGCGTCAGGCAGCGATTCGCTGCTGTCCGCTCTCCTTATGTGTACGACGCTATGGCTCCCAGCATGATGCGTGTGTTTCTGGGCGGGCCGGTCAATACGCAGGTTCGCATGCCAGCCCCGAGATGGGAAGCTGTTCGATTCCGGCAGGATCGAACCCAAGGTCCGATTGTGTGGTTCCGAGACTCTTCGGGAGTTCTTGATGTTGCCCGTGATCCCGGAACTCGGGTTTTCATTGAGGTGTTCGGGAGGAACGGAACGAGCAAGACGGTCGACCCAGGTCTAGGGCAACTCTCCGGCACGGCAACCGACCGCGGCGGTCGAATCTACCTCCGAACTGTTGACCGGCAGCCTCCTACCGTGGCTGTACTCCATCGATGCGAGTTCCAGGGCAATCGTCTCGTATGTAGGCAGCTTCTCAAGGGCCTCTTTGCGTTTGATGTTGCCCCCGACGGTGGAATTGTCCTCGCGGAGGAAGGTGCGACATGCGTTCGATACATCCCCGCGGGGCGGACGGATGGGGAATGTATCGTGCGTAGCTTTCCGTCTCGTTTCCCGTTACTCGAGCCGATGGGTGTTTCGCCTGACGGCAGGTGGCTCGTCTTTGTTCGGAGAGTGGTTAGACCGTTCTCCCCGGGAATTCAACGACCGGTCGAACGAACCCACATTTTCTTGAGAAGGCTTCCGAGTTGGTGAGATCAGCGCTTGTGAGGGAGGGTGACGACCGATGCCCTCTAGATTCCTACCTCCACTGAATTGGAACGGCCACGCGGTGAGCATGACTAGCTGTCTGGGGCAGATCAGCCAAGGTGACCTGCCAAAACTTCTCCTGTGATGACAAAGGCGACGCGTCGAAAGCCTACACGGCCGGCTTTGTCGCCTTCAACGAAAAGCTCAGCGGCAGTTCGCCGGGGAAGTCGGCGGGCAGCCACCAGGTGCCGTCCTCCCGGCGCTCGAGAAACGGCAGCATCGGATAGAAGAGAAAGGGAAATTCGTGAAGGAAGTCGATCCGCAGTCCCGCCTCGGCGATGGCGGTCACGATCTCTCCCATGCTGTGGGGCCACGCGTACTGGACAGACTGCGTCACGTGGGCGTCGCGGTCCGCGTACGACCCCCGCACCGGGAACGGCAGCGGATCCGTCCGGTCGAAGTATGGGTAGAGCAGCCGAAGATCTTTTGCATCGTCCCCGTCATCCCACGGGTACAAGATGGGATGTTGCTCTGTGATGTAGAAGAAGCCTCCGGGCCGGAGAAAACGCGCGATCACGCGCGCCCAGCGGCGCAGGTCGGGCAGCCAGCCCAGCACGCCGCGTGACGTGTAGACGACGTCGAACTCACCGCCAAGCGCCTCGGGCAGATCCAGCACGTCGGACCGGATGAAACGCGCGTCGATCACCAGTTCAGCGGCAAGCGATCGCGCGAGATCGATCGCCCGCTCTGAAAAATCGACACCGGTGACCCGGGCTCCGAGCCGAGCCCACGACAGCGTGTCGTCCCCGATGTGGCATTGCAGGTGCAGCAGCGACTTCCCGGCGACATCGCCCACTTCAGCGATCTCGTGAGGCTTGAGACAGATGCCGCCCTTCTTGAACCCTTCCAGATCGTAGAACGTCGACTGTGCGTTGATGACCGCCCACTCGTCCCACAGGGCGCGGTTGGTCACTCGGAATATATCCATGCATCCACTGTAGCAGCCGACGGACCTATCGCGGGAGGTGCGTTGCTTCAGGTGTCGAACGCGCGCGTGGGATGCGGATCGTCATCTTCGTGTTGAGCGCGGCGGTGATCGTGTCCGGCTGCGGACCGCGGGCCGCCGACGTCGCCGGTATCTGGCAGGGCACCTGGACAGGCGCGGATGGGCAATCCTCAGGCGACTTTCGCGTCGACGTGCAGCAGCGCGGCAAGACGATCGGCGGCGAGATTACCCTCAGCCTGGACTGGCTTGCCAAGGCGCGCATCGCAGGCGTCGTCGAAGGTCAAAAGGTCCGCTGGGGCGTGCTCCGCGAGAACCTGGTCGTCCTCACGTTCGAGGGCCAGGTCGACGGAGACACGGCGCGCGGGACGTACACGATCGGCGCAACTGCGCAGGGACGCTGGAACGCCCGCCGCGCGGCGCGCTGAAGACGACGGCTAGAAGTAGTTGGACGTGATCCCGCCGTCGGCCACCATCACCGCGCCGTTTGTCCACGTCGATTCGTCTGACGCCAGGTAAAGCGCCAAATTCACGATGTCTTCGGGGCGGCCAAAGCGTCCCATCGGGATGCGCGCGAGCCGCAGCGCCTTCGCGTCGGGATTCGTGAGCAGCCACGAGGTCAGCAGCGGCGTCTCGATCGGCCCGGGGCAGATGGCGTTGGTGCGGATGTTCTTCGAGCCGAACTGCACGGCGAGCGACTTGGTGAGTGCGATGACCCCACCCTTGCTGGCGGTGTAGGCATCCTGGGGCACGGTGCACCCCACCAGCGCCACGAACGACGCGATGTTGACGATCGACCCGCCGCCCGCCCGCATGAGCGCCGGGATCCCGTGCTTGCACACCAGGAAGATACTCTTGAGGTTGACGTTCATGACACGATCCCAGATCGCCTCGTCCACGTCGATGACCGACCCATCCTCGGCGGGAAAGATGCCGGCGTTGTTGTAGAGCACGTTGACGCGGCCAAAGGCCTGCTCGCCGGCGCGCACGACGGCGGCCACATCGGCCTCTTTGGACACATCGGTGCGGACAAAGACGGCCTCACCCCCGGCCTTGCGGACCGCCGCCACCGTTTCCTGACCGGGCGGCTCGGCGATTTCGCTGACGACGACCTTCGCGCCCTCTTTCGCGAATACCACCGACGCCAGCCGCCCCATCCCGCTGCCCGCGCCGGTGATCAATGCCACTTTGCCCGTGAGACGTCCCATCGTGATCCCTCCGTGGTCCCGCGCTCACAGCGCCAGACCACCGATCAAGCCGGCGACGCCTCCCTTTCGAAAGAGCGCCACCGTCCGATCAGCCGGCAGTTTCCGGCTCTCGAGCCGCCGGCGAATCGGCAACAAGAAGCGTTCCTCCGCCCGCCCGCGCCGCCGCAGGGCTTCTTCGCACAGATCGACGATCCCCGCAAGAAACCCCGGGGCAGGTTCGGGCGCGCGCAGACCCAGCCGGATCACCTCGCGGCGATATCCCGCCATGGCCGGCCACGGATCCGATCCCACACGGTCCTGCACGTATGTCATGACGCTGGGCATCGCCTCAACGAGCGCGAGCGACAGCGCCGCGGCGGCCAGCGGCTCGTCCGGCGGTTGCTGGCAGGCGGGGCGGATCTCGATCGTGGCGTTCTTCACGCGGGGTCTCGCGCTGTTCCAGGTGTAGTGCTCGTGCCAGAGAAACATCTCGTAGTCGGATCCGTGCGTCGCCAGGTAGGCAGTGAACGGCCGGCTGTATTGGACGAAGCGGTGGCCCCGGCGCAGTGAATAACACCGCTGCGCGCACACGAACGCCACGTAGTCCTCGAGGGACGTGAACCGCCGGGGTGTCATGCCGTGCCGGTGCTCCCCGAGACCCCCAAGCAACCCTTCGCGCCCAGAGACATACTGCCCCACGCGTCCCGCGTAAACCGATGAGTTCGCGGTCAACGCGATGATCGGCCCCGACACGAGATTCATCACGTTGATCGCGTCAACCAGCTCGCCCCGCGCGACGTCCACCTGCACCTGGTCGCTGGCCGTCGTGGTGAAGTGCAGCCACGGGCGGCCGATCGCCCGACAGAGCGGAGCGTATCGCCGCTTTGGCGTCATCAATGCCAGGGTCCCACGCGTGCGGGGCTGGATGCCATACCCCAGCACCCGCATGCCGCGCGATGCCGCGAGCCGGCTCAGACGCGACACCGCCGGCCCCGACAGCGCCTCCAGTTGGTGCAGATCATCGGCGGGCGGGAAGACGATCTCGGCCGTGGCCCGTCCGACCTCCACCTCGTAGCCGATCCGCCCCAGGTCGATGCGCACGATCATCCCGCGGCGCGCCGGATCATCATAGGTGACGTTCTGCCCACCTTCCTCCAGCAGCGGCTCCCAGAGCCGCGAGGTCTCGCCGGCGCGGCCGTCCGGCAGGACCAACGGAAACTCGGCCTCGCGCCCGATTTTTCTCGGACCGCGCAGGGACAAAGGAAAATCATTCCTCATCCGCTGCGCCAGACGGTCGATGGCCGCCTGCACGCGTGCGCTCAGAACGACGGGTAGTTGGACGCGTCCGGGCACAGGCGGTACACCCGGTGGCCGATCAGGCGGCCGTCGGCGTCCAGGTGAAACTGGTTCAATTCAAGGTTGACGATGTCGTCGCGCAGCGACGCGTAAGGATCCAGCCCGCGCAGCTCGCCGTGCAGTTGCTGCATGAAGTTCTGGTGAGACGAGACGAGCACGCGCTTGCCCCGGTGCGCGCCGAGGGTCCGAGTGAGGAACGCGCGCGCCCGGGCCCGCAACGTCTCGAACGACTCGCCGCCCGGTGGGTTGAGCGAGTACCGGACGTGTTCGATCGGCAGGTAGATCACGGATGGAAACTTCTCACGAATCTCGTCCTGGGTCAGCCCTTCCATCTCGCCGAAGCTGCGTTCGATGGCCAGATCGTCGATGAGCATCTGCTCGCGCGTCCAGCCGGTGACGATCTCGGCCGTCTCGATCGCGCGGCGTAGGCTGGACGCGATCACCACGTCGATCGGCGTCCCGTCGAAGTTGCCGCGGGCGTCCTGGGCCTGCTGACGGCCCACGTCGAGCAAGGGGGCATCGAGCCGGCCCCCGGTGCGTTTCGAGCGGTTGAGCTCGGTGAGCCCGTGTCGCAGCGTATAGAGCAGCGTCTGGCCGGGAGCAAGAACGGGTTGATCGATCATCCCTCAGGCGTCTCCTACAGATTCCTGATCTGGACGGGCCGAGCGGGTTCGGCCGCATCGAACCCGAAGACGCGCGAGTAGAAGTAGAGCTCGGCATCCAGCGCCTGCCTGATGTTCTCTGCGCGGCGGAACCCGTGCTGCTCGCCCTCAAAAGGCACATAGGCCACCGGGATGCCCCTTTCGCGCAGCGCGGCAAACATTCGCTCCGCCTGGTTGGGCGGCACGACCTTGTCCTCGAGCCCTTGGAACAAGATCAGCGGGCACGAGACGCGGTCCACAAAGTGGATCGGCGATCGCTGCACGTACAGGTCGCGGCGCTCCGGATAGGGCCCGACCAGCCGGTCGAGATAGCGCGACTCGAACTTGTGTGTCTCGGTGGCCAGGGCCTCGAGATCGCTGACCCCATAGTAGCTGGCCCCCGCCGTGAAGACGTGACGAAACGCCAGCGCCGCCAGCGTCGTGTAGCCGCCCGCGCTGCCCCCGCGGATCGCGAGCCGCCTCCCGTCTACCTGGCCGCGCTCCACGAGGTACCGCGTCCCGTTGACACAATCGTCGATGTCGACGATGCCCCACTGGCCGTTGAGCCGCTCTCGATAGGCCCGGCCGTATCCCGTGCTGCCACCGTAGTTCACATCCAGCACGGCAAAGCCGCGGCTCGTCCAGAACTGGATACTGAGACTCAGCGTGTTCGATGTCGCGCCCGTCGGCCCGCCGTGGCTGATCACTAGCAGCGGGGGCCGTTCTCCTGCCGGGGCGGCATAGTCCGTGTTCCTCGGAGCATAGAAGAATGCGTGCGCGGTGTTGCCCTGTTCGGTCGGGAACTCAATCGCCTGGGGGATCGACAGATAGCCGGAATCGATCGGATGCTCCCAGCTGCGGCGCAGCACTTTGACATCACCTGTGGTCGTGTCCACTGTGACAATCGAGGGGGCTTCTGTAGGCGACCCACCCAGGAAGACGGCTCGCCCGGGCGCGGCACGGACACTGGCAATCTCGGTGTAGGGCACATCGATCGGTCGCAGCGTTCGAGTGGTGAGATCCAGCTCGGCCAGGTGCCAGATCCCACGCTGAGTATACGAACAGATGATGCGAGCGGGTGACGCGAACGCGTAGGTCGACATCCCAAAGACCCATTGGGGCCCGCCGAATTCAGCCTCCAACTCGATAAGGATGTCGGCGCGTCCGCCGTGCAGGCGGTAAAGGTTCCACCACCCGGTCCGATCCGACACGAAGTGCAAGATCCCGTCGGGCGACCACTCGGGTTGGAAGATGGACTCGTCGGTGCCACCCGCCACGAGTTCCGCCCGGGCCACGGAGCCGTCGCCGGCGAGTTCGCCCACCCACAGGTCGGTGCCGTCCCACGGCATGTTGGGATGGTTCCACGCGAGCCAGGCCAGACGCGACCCATCGGGGCTGAGACGAGGAGATGAATAGAAATCGTATCCGGAGGCCAGCACCCGGACCGGTCCGCGTCCTTCGATATCGAGGCTCACCAGCGTGTTGACGGCTTCGCGTGCTCCGGCCGTGTGATCTTCGCGAACGCAGATGATTCTCTCGCGGCGCCGGTCGATCCCGCCGTCGGCATAGCGCAGGGTCCGCCCGGGAGCGCGGGGGGGCACGTGCTCGGGCAGCGGGGAGATGGGTCGCGGTGCCGCGCCGGGATCCTGGCGGTAGAGCCGCTGGTCGGCAAAGTGTGAAAAGTAGACCACGTCGCGGTCGGCGATGTAGGCGCCGCCCCCGTATTCATTGGCCAGCGTGCGGGCGTTGAAACCCGGCGGCGTCACGTCGACCGTGCGGCCGTCGGGAGTGCGCCGGACCACGACGGAACGACCCTCCTCCGCCGGCCGTGTCTCCAGCCAGCAGACTTCGTCCCCGTCAAGGACGACTCGCTCCAGGCGGACGGCAGCCGTCGCGATCAGATCGGCGGTGATCGGCGACTTCCAGGAGCCGTACGACGCCACGATGCTATCCTTCCACTTCCGTCAGCGACGCGTCCAAGATGTCCAGGGCGCGGTCCATCTCGTCGCGCGTGACCACCAGCGGGGGGCTCAGCAGGATGACGTTGCCCATCGTCAGTTTGAAGCTCAACCCTTTCGACAACGCGCAGTACATCACGGTTTCGGCCTGCGCCGTCGCGCGGGCGCGTGTGACGCGGTCGGTCACGAGCTCGATTCCCAAGAGCAGCCCCAGGCCTCTCACGTCACCGATCAACGGGTGCCGGTCTTTCATCGCGGTGAGACGATCGAGGGCGTATCGGCCCAGATCTCGCGCGTGCGCCAGGAGCCCGTGTTGTTCGATGTAGCGGATCGTGGCGAGCGCCGCGGCAGCGGCGACCGGGTTTTTCTCGTGCGTATAGTGGCCCAGCGCCATCTCACCGGCGACGTCGAACCGCTCACGGGCGATCAGCGCCGCCAGAGGGAAGACCCCTCCGCCCAGACCCTTTCCGAGGACCAGCATGTCCGGGACGACGCCGTAGTGCTCGCAGGCGAACATCGCGCCCGTCCGCCCCAACGCCGTGGGAATCTCATCGAGAATCAACAACGCGTTGTGTCGGTCACACGCGCGCCGGACGACCTGCCAATAGTCGCGCGACGGGATCACCGGGACGCTTCGCACCGTCTCGGCCACAACCGCCGCGACGTCGCCTTCCTGTTCCAGCACGTATTCGATGTGCGACGCGCACTTGAGGTCGCACCCGCCCCGGTGATGACAATCCCACTGGCACCGATAGGGATCCGGCGGCGGCACGTGTTCTGCGCCCGGCATAAGCGGGCCCATGTCGCGCCGGAACAGCTCCTCTCCCCCGACGGAAATCGCGTCGAGCGAGGCGCCGTGAAACGAATCCCACATGGAGATGGTCTTGTACCGGCCGGTGACGACGCGAGCGAGCTTCAGCGCCATGCCAATGGCGCCGGTCCCGCTGGGACACAACAAGACTTTGTTGAGATCGCCCGGTGCCAGTTCGACGAGTGTTCTGGCCAGGTCCACGGCGACCCGATTCGTGTAACGGCGTGGGCTGAAGGACAACTCGTCGAGCTGCGTCTTGATGGCCGCCAGGACGTCGGGATTCCCGAACCCGACCTGATGCACGCTGTTGCCGTGGAAGTCCATGTAGCGGCGGCCCTGGAGGTCTTCGATGAAGATCCCGTCGCACCGCCGCAACGCGTTCAGACACGGCGTCGACAGCGACTGGTGGAGGAAGTAGCGCGCATCGTCCTCGAGCAGCGCGCGCGTCTGACCATCGAGCGCGGCCGCCTGCCAGGCGGCGCGCTGAGCAGACACGTTGACGTCGCCCTCGGACTGCGTGCGCGGAGTCTCGCTCATGCAGACCTTGGTGGTTCCCGCCGCTGCGCGAAACTCCTGCCCGCGCGATGCCTCTCCGGTATCGCGGCCAGAAAGGCCGCCAGCAGAGGAGAGAGCACGCGGTCGGCGTGGTAGACGAGCGCGAAATCCAGGCTGAGCGGCTCGCGCAGCCGGCGGCCGATCAGGCGGCCGGCGGCGAGTTCCTGCGCGACCGCGGCGTGGGCCATGATCGCGACCCCAAGACCGTCGGCCACCGCGCTCTTGATCGCCTCGTTGCTTTCCAATTCCATCGATGGCTCCGCGCTGAGGCCGTGCGCCTGAAACGCCTGCTCGATCAGGCGCCGCGTGGTGGAGCCGGGCTCGCGCAGAATCAGCGGGGACCCGCGGAGATCCTGGATCGACACGATCGACTTTCGCGCGAGGCGGTGATCGGGCGGGAGCACAACCAGCATCCGGTCGCGGATCAACGGCCGGGAGATCAAGTGTGGATCATCCGGCCGGCCGGCGATGAGGCCAGCGTGCAGCGTAAAGTCCACGATGCCGGTCAGGATCATCTGCGAGTTGCCTACCGACAGGCTGACTTTGACCCCAGGGTACCGGCGCTTGAAACGGTCGAGCAGGTCGGATACGTAGTAGGCGCCAGCCGTGCGGCTGGCGCCTATTTTGAGGTGCCCCGTCTGCAGAGCCGCCGCACCCTCCAGCGCGTCACGAGCGGCATCCACCAAATGGAAGATGCGCCCGGCAAACGCCTCCAGGGTCTGTCCGGCCTCGGTCAGGGCCAGCCGCCGGCCGTTCCGGTGGAAGAGTTTCAGCCCGACCGCCTGCTCCAGACGGCGAATCTGCTGCGTGACCGCGGGCTGGGTGATCCCGAGCGCGCGCGCAGCCTTGTTGACACCCTGGTGGCTCACCACCTGATGAAATGTTCTCAACGGAACGAGTAGTATGTCCATGTGCGAAAAGCATAACATGATTTTATGATTTGGACCAGAATACCTTATTTGACATTATGAAACGCGACGTCCGATAATGCTCGTGATGCCTCCTAACAAGGTCATGACCGCCGCCGAGGCGGTCGCGCGCTTCGTCCATCCGGGCAACGTACTCGGGATGGGTGGACAGAACATCGGCCGCTGCCCGATGGCCCTCACCCACGAGATCATCCGCCAGCGCGTCGGGGGCCTGACCGTGGTGGGTTGTAACCTCTCCCTGTCGATGGATCAACTCGCCGCGGCCGGTCTCATCCGGCGGACCGAGTGCGGCACGGGCAACCTGGAGCGATTTGGGACGACGTTCAGCTGGCGCCGGGGCATCGAAAACGGCACGATCGAGATCGAGGACTACAGCCACCTGGCGATGGTCAGCCGTTTCCTGGCCGGCGAGATGGGTCTCCCGTTCATGCCGGTACGCAGCCTGCTTGGGTCGGATATCCTGTGGGCCCCGGACGGCGCGCCGAAGCCCGGCAAGGCCGTCATCACCGAGAACCCGTGGGATCCGGCCGAGCGTGTGGTGCTGGTCCGGGCGCTGCAGCCGGACGTGTCGATCGTCCACGCGCAAC
This sequence comes from bacterium, assembly GCA_041497675.1. GTDB lineage: Bacteria > Sysuimicrobiota > Sysuimicrobiia > Sysuimicrobiales > Humicultoraceae > JBGPNN01. The sequence continues at coordinate 22,719 of JBGQGY010000035.1, forward strand.
GCGCCGATGCGGTCGGGAACGTCATCATCGAAGGGTTCGCGACGCACGAGCCGGAGATGATGCGCGCGTCCCAGCACGTGATCGTCTCGTGCGAAGAGTTGGTCACGACCGACGAGATCCGCGCGCACCCCGAACGCACGACCATCCCGTTCATGTACGTTCACGCAGTCGTTGTCCAGCGGTACGGTGCGTTTCCGACGTCAACGTACGCCTACTACGACTACGACGGCGGCCAGATCGGCGCGTATCAAGACGCCGCCCGGACCGGGTCGCCGGCGATCGACGAGTACCTGCGGCGTCACGTCTGGGGATGCGGCACGTTCGACGACCACCTCCATCTGGCCACGGACGCCGATCGCCTCACGACCCTCACCCATGCGATGCAGGAGTTGATGTGATGTCGCGCGAGACGCCGCACCTTGCGCCGTTTTCCCGTCAGGAGCTGATGGTGATCGAAGCGGCCCGGCAGCTGCGGGACGGCGACATCGTGTTCGTCGGCACCGGTCTGCCGATGCTGGCGACCACCCTGGCCCAACGCACGCACGCGCCCGACGTGGTCATGGTCATCGAAAGCGGCGTCATCGCGCCCCAGGTGCGTCCAACGCCGATCTCGGTTTCGGACCCCAAAGCCATGTACCGGGCGATGAAGCTCGGCACGCTGCGCGAGGTCCTGGGGTGTCTGCTGCAGCGCGGGTTGATCGACGTGGGCTTTGTCGGCGGCGCTCAGATCGACCGGTATGCCAACATCAACTCGACGCAGATCGGGCCCCCCGGCGCGATGAAACGGCGGCTGCCTGGGAGCGGCGGCGCGAACGACATGGCGTCGCACTGCCGGCGTCTGCTGATCATCACCCACCACGAGAAGCGGCGCTTCCCCGAGCGGTGCGATTACGTCACCAGCCCAGGGTTTCTCGATGGACCCGGCGGCCGCGCGCGCGTCGGATTGAACCCGGACTTCGCTGTGACCGTCGTGACCGATCTCGCCGTGATGGAGAACGACCCGCGCACCTGCGCGCTGCGCATCGTCCGGCTCATGCCCGGCATCACGGTTGAGGACGTGCGTGCCGAAACCGGGTTCCGCCCCGACGTGGCGCCGGATCTTCGCGAGGTCCCTCCGCCGGACGCGGAGGTGTTGGACAGGCTCCGGCACGACGTGGATCCGGGGCGCGTATATCTGAAATCGGAAGACGCCGTACCAACGGCCGGGAGGTAACCAATGGACGCGAAGGCCGTGAAAGAACGCGAGCCGTTTCACTGGCAGACATCGATCGCCTACAAGAACAAGGACAAGATCGTCGTCCGCGGCTACGACAACAACGACCTCACGGGCAACGTGACGTTCACCGAGATGGCCTACCTGGTCTGGCGGGGCGACCTGCCGCCGGCGAACCACGCCCGCATGCTTGACGCGCTGCTGGTCAGCATGGCCGAGCACGCGTTCTCACCGTCGTCGGCCGCCTGCCGCTTTGTCGCGTCGGGCGGGGTGCCCCTCCACGTCGGTGTGGCGGGCGGGATGCTGGCCATCGGCTCGCTGCACGGCACGGCCGACCGCCCGGCGCAACTCTTCACAGACGCGGTCGAGCGGATGCGGACGGACGGTCTGACCATGCCGGAAGCGGCGTACAAGGTCGCGGGAGAAGCGCGCGCCGCGGGCCGCCGCCTGCCCGGGTACCACCACGCGCAGCACATCATCGACCCACGGACGGCGCGCATACTGGGGTTGTCCGACGAGTACGGCATCTCGGGCGCGTACGTCGCGATGGCCAGAGCCATCGAGGCCGCCACGGAGGAGTTCTGGGGGCGGCGGATCTACCTCAACGGCCCAGGGGCCATGGGCGCGGTCTGCCTGGACATGGGGTTTGACGTGGAACTGATCAAGGGTGTGTTCTTGCTGTCGCGCACCGTCTCGCTGATCGCGCACACGTACGAAGAGATGCACCGAGAGAAGGGCTGGCGGGCGTCGACCAACTCGCCTATTGTCCAACCCCTGGATCTGTCGTTGCAGAAGCCGGAATTCTACGACGGGCCGCGCGACCGCCCGCTGCCGAAGTCGCAGGGCGGCGGACGGTGAGCGCGCGCGCGGCGCTGCTCGAAGGGATCCCGCAGGGCCTGTTCATCGGCGGGCGGTGGGAAGAGAGTCGATCCGGCCGCACGATCCCAACCCACAATCCGGCAACCGGCGAACTCCTCGCGCAGGTGCCGCTTGCAGACGCGGCGGACGTCGATCGCGCTGTCCAGGCGGCCGCTGCCGCGTTCCCCGCGTGGTCGGAGATGCCCGGCCCGCAGCGGGGAGAGCGCCTCCGCGCGGTGGCGGCTGCGCTCCGCGAGCACCGTGAGGCGCTGGCGCATCTCGACGCCGTCAACTCAGGCAACATCATCGCCGGGATGCGCCGCGACGTCGATTGGGCCATCGACTCCCTCGAATACTTCGCCGGGCTCATCCCCGAGATCAAAGGCGAGACGCTCCCGTCGGACGCCGCCCTCTTCCACTATACGGTGCGTGAACCGTTCGGCGTCGTCGCCAAGATCAATCCTTACAACCACCCGGTGCGGTTCGCCGCCGAAAAGCTGGCGGCCCCGCTGGCGGCCGGCAACACCGTTGTGATGAAGCCACCGGAGCAGGCGCCCCTCTCGTCGCTGGTGCTCGGGCGGCTGCTGCAGACGATTCTCCCGCCCGGCGTGGTGAACATCGTCACCGGTGACGGGCCGACCACCGGCGCCTCGCTCGTCCACCACCCGCTCGTGCGGCGCATCGCGCTCATCGGATCGGTCGAAGCCGGGCGCGCGGTCATGCGCGCGGCCAGCGACGACCTCAAGACCGTGACGCTCGAACTGGGCGGCAAGAACCCACTCATCTTGTTCCCCGACGTCGACCCTGCCGAGGCCGCTGACGCGGCCGTCGGCGCCATGAACCTCAACCGTGCCGGCCAATCGTGCAGCAGCACGTCGCGCGTGTTTGTGCACCGCCACCTGCACGACGCGTTCGTCGAGGCGCTGCTGGCCCGGCTGCGAAACCTGCGGGTCGGGCTGCCGGACGCCGACGACAGCCAGATGGGCTGTCTGATCTCGAGGGAACAGCACGAGAAGGTGCTGTCGTACATTGAGGCAGGCAAGCGCGAGGGCGCGCGGCTGCTCTTCGGCGGCGGCGTGCCCGATGACCCGGGGCTGCGGCGGGGGTTTTTCGTCCAGCCCACGTTGTTTGACGGCGTGCGGCCGGAGATGAAGATCGCGCAAGAAGAGATCTTTGGCCCGGTGATCAGCCTCCTGACATGGGACGATGAGGAGGAGATGCTCCGTCAGGTGAACAGCGTGATCTACGGCCTGAGCGCAGCAGTATACACTCATGACTATGCGAAGGCCCACCGGATCGCGCGGCGGATCGAGGCGGGGTATATCTGGGTGAACATCCCCGGCGGCCACGTGCTGGGTTCACCCTACGGCGGCATCAAGCAGAGCGGCATCGGCCGGGAAGAGTGCCTGGACGAACTGTTGTCCTACACGCAAGTCAAGAGCGTCCGGATGCGGCTGTAGCAAGGGTTTGGGGCACGGCCGGGGAAATACTGCGCGGAACGCCCACATGAGGGGGTGCGCTATGCCGCAAGGCGTGAAAGCGACAGGCAAGTTGGCAGTGGCCCTGGTGGCCATTGTGATCCTCGCGATAGGTTTGGCTCCCCAGGCTATCGCTCAGGCGCCGACGCGATTGACCGTCTACACCGCCATTGAGAATGACCAGTTAGGCTACTTCAAGTCGTCGTTCGAGGCGGACACCCCCGGGGTCATCATCGACTGGGTGCGTGACTCGACCGGGGTCATCACGGCCCGCATCCTCGCCGAGCGGGCAAACCCCCGCGCCGACGCCATCTGGGGACTGGCCGTCACCAGCCTGTTGATCTTCGAAGACCAGAACATGCTCCAGCCGTACACACCTCGAGGCGCGGATGCTCTCAAACCCGCGTTCCGCGACAGCAAGAACCCCATGAACTGGACGGGTATGGACGCCTTCCTGTCTGTGATCTGCTACAACACCGTGGAGGCGAAAAAGCGGGGTCTGCGCGCCCCCTTCTCCTGGCAAGACCTGCTCAGCCCTGCCTACAAGGGACGGATCGTGATGCCCAACCCGGCATCGTCCGGTACCGGTTATCTCACGATCGCGGCGTGGCTGCAGATGATGGGTGAGCAGAAGGGTTGGGCGTTTATGGACAAGATCCACGAGAACATCGGTATCTACCTCCACTCCGGCTCGGCGCCGTGCGTGCGGGCGGCGCAGGGGGAGTTCTCGATGGGCATCGGGTTCGACGGGCGCGGCGCGCTCCTGAAGCAGCAGGGGGCGCCGATCGAAGTCATCATTCCGAAGGAAGGCGCCGGCTGGGACATGGAGGCGACCGGCATCATCCGCGGGACGCGCAACCTGGCGGCCGCGCAGCGCCTGGCGGACTTTGCGGTCAGCCGCAAGGCCAACGAGATATACAACGGCGTCGGCGGGCCGGACCGGACGTCGTACGCGATCGTGGCGCTGCCCGGCATGACCAATGTGCCGCCTTTCTACCCACCGAACGCTGAGAAACAGATGTTCAAGAACGACTTCGCGTGGATGGCGAAGAATCGGGACCGCATCCTCCAGGAGTGGGCAAAGCGCTACGACGC
>JBGQGY010000036.1:0-27319 GCA_041497675.1 bacterium
ACGCCGGTCCAGGGCGACCCCTCACGCCTCATACTGTCCTCCGTGGAAGTGCCGCGCGTATATTTCATCCAGACTCGGGCGCTCGAGCGACAAACTCAACAAGGGGACGCCCTTTGAAACGACGCGCCTCGCGATTTCGGCGCGGCAGTCGCTCTTGGCTTCGAGCCGGTAGATCGACCCATCTTCGCGAGAGACGCCGACCACACCCGGCGTCCCCGCAAGCGTCTCGTCGAGCCCGTCCCCGATCACCTCGAGCCTGATCCGATACGCGCCGCCCAGCACTTGATCGGCCAGGGTTTCGACGGTGCCCTGCAGGACCATCCGGCCCTTGTGGAAGAGCCCGACCCGGTCGCACACGGCCTGCACTTGGTGCAGCAGGTGCGAGGACAGCAGCACGACCAGACCGTCGCGCTTCAGGTCGAGGATCAGATGGAGGAACTCGTTGGCGGCCTCGGGGTCGAGTCCCAACGTCGGCTCGTCCAGGATGGCTACCACCGGCTGTTTGAGCAAGACTTCCGCCAGACCGAGACGCTGGCGCATGCCGCGAGAATAGGTGCCGACGCGGCGCTCGGAGACATCGGCCAGCCCCATCCGGGCGAGCACATCCGTGATCCGCCGGTTGCCCTCCTGCCAGCTCAGACCGTTGAGCCTGGCAATGTACCCCAGGTTCTCGGTCGCGGTAAGGTCGTCGTAGAAACCGACCGAATCGGGTAGGTAGCCCACGCGGCGCTTCACTTCGAGCGGCTGGCGGGCCGGATCGAACCCGAGTACACGCGCGTCGCCCGACGTGGGTTCGGAGAGCCCCAACAGCATCAGGATCGTCGTGGTCTTTCCCGAGCCGTTGGGCCCGAGGAGGCCGAACACTTCGCCTTCCTGCAGCGTCAGATTGAGGTTGTCGACCGCCACCACCTGGCCGTAGTGTTTGGTCAGATTGGTGGTCTGGATCACCGCGCTCATCGACGGCCGTACCTCTGCACGGCCTGCAGGACCACGGCCACCGCGGCGAGCACGACGGCGATCCCAACCAGTCCCCACAGCCGTGACGTGACGACGGTGATGCGGAAATCCGACGAGGCCGACACGTCGCCGGCATTGACCCGCAGCGTCACCATGTAGTCGCCCGCGATCGCTTTGGCCAGCGGCTTGAGGTTCGCCGTGACGGTGGCCTCACCGTTGGGGGCGATCTCGGCGATCCGCTGCGGGTCGAACTTGATTTCCCACCCGGACGGCTCGGACGAGTTCATCTCCACGTTTCGGGCGGGCACGCCGCCGCGGTTCTTGATGATGAGTTTCATCGGTGTGGCGGACCCGGCGTACGCGCGCCCTGAGAGACGGCCGCCCTCCGCGCTGGTGATCGAGAGATCGGCCCGGCCGGTCACGGTGAGGGTCAATTTGCGCTCGGCCACCGCGTCGCCGGACCGCGCCTTCACCACGACCTCGTAGTCGCCCGCCGGGGTCGTCTGCTGGCCCAGGCTCACCTCGGTGTCAATATCGCGTGACTCGCCCGCTTTGATGGGCAGCGTCGTGACCTGCTGACCGACGGCCGTAAACGTGACCTGCGCGCTTTTCAAGGCGGGGAGGGTCGCGTCGAGGTTGACCAGCAGATCGCGATCGCTATCGTTGCGCAGGGTCAGCCGGTAGCGGAAGCTCGACGTGGCGGCCCCGCGCAGGGTGGGCAATTCGACCTCCAGCGCCAGACGCGACGGAAGGACGTCACCCATGGTCAGGGTCAACGGCAGTTCGGCCCTCGTGCCCTGTCCTTCGGCGGCCAATCGGAAGCGGAACGTGCCGCTGCGCGTCCCAGACGGTGGTTCCAGCCGGAGGCTGACCACGATGTCTTGATCGGGCCCGACCGCCACCGCGCTCACCGTGCGGCCGGCGGCGAGAAAGCTGGCCCGCCACCGTCCGGCGGCCTCAAGGACCCGCAGCGTCACGATCTGCGGGGGCAAACCGTAGTTCTTGACGCTCACCGTCAACGTCACGGGCTCGCCCGCGCGGATCGTCTGCGACGGGTAGGGCGTGGACAAACCGAGCCCCTTGTATGCCGGTTGGTCGGCGGCGAAGACCGTCGTCATACCGGCACTGATGACGCTGACGACAGTGAGGATCAGGATGAGCACTCTCGGCACTGCGGTCACCTCCAGGATACGTACGGACGCACAAGGCCCACGGGCCGGGGCCACCGGCGCATTATTATAGCGACAACCGCCCAGATTTGTCTCCCCGATATGGGGAGGTTTCAAAGCCGCAGGTGGTAGACTACCGGGTCTGCCGGGCGACTTCCTTCTCGGCTTTGTCCATGATCGTTGACGAGTGGCCTGGGAAGACCGAGGCGTCGGGATTGATGTACCTCGCCGCGTTGTTGACCGCGGTGGCCGCTTCGCCGAACCCGGTGGCGATGAGCTTGAGTTTTCCGGGGAACGTGACGATATCGCCGGCCGCGTACACGCCGGGGCGATTCGTCTCCATCCGCGTATTCACGACGATGGAGTCTTCCTCTAACGTTAGGCCCCACGTGGTGATCGGGCCCAAGTTGCTGATCAACCCCAGAAATGCCAGGACCGCATCAACTTGCAGGACTTCTTCCTGGCGGGTCTTGTTCTGAAAGATGACGGCTTCCTCGACATCGGGCTCTCCGCGCAACCCGCGCAATTCGTAGAACACCTTGACCATGATGGGCGAGTCAAACACCTTCTTCACCGAGTCGGCGTGCGCGCGGAACCCGTCACGCCGGTGGACCAGCGTGATAGACCGCGCGTAGGGCACCAGATTCAAGGCCCAATCCAGCGCGGAGTCGCCGCCACCGATCACCAGCACGTTGCGATCGCGGAAATCCTCCTTGCGGCGCACCGCGTAGTGGAGTCCGTGGCCGAGGTAGCGGTCGAGTTCTGGACGCTTGTAGGTCTTCGGCGTGAAGGCGCCGATGCCGGCGGTGATGAGCACGACCCGCGTCAGGTAGGTTTGTTCCGAGGTCCCCACGTGGATGGTGCCGTCGGGGAGGTGGTCCAGCGCGCGAATCTCCTCATTGAGCGAGACCGTCGGCTGATACTGCATGGCCTGCTCGACCAAGTTTGTCACCAAGTCCTTGCCGAGGATCTTGGGGAAACCGGCGACGTCGTAGATATTCTTGTCGGGGTAGAGAGCGGTCACCTGGCCGCCCAGGTCCGGCTGGCTATCGATGATGAGGGTTTTCAATCCCCGGAATCCGGCGTAGTACGCGGCAAACAGGCCGACCGGCCCGCCGCCGACGATGGTGAGGTCGAAAAGATCGTCCATGAGCGTATTGTACCCATTTCTTGACACCCTTGCTCGCCCCGTGTCACTGTATGGAAGAACGATTGGGACGCAACCGTCCTACGTGACAGGGGGATGCGCACATGGCGGTCGGGACGCAACGCGGCGTGGCGCCGCTTCTCACCAAGGAGCAGCTGTCGCGTTACTCGCGCCAGATCATCCTCGAAGAAATGGGTGTCACCGGCCAGCGCCGGCTGCTGGACAGCAAGGTGTTGGTAGTCGGGGCCGGCGGGCTCGGCTCACCGGTATCGCTGTATCTCGCCGCGGCCGGCATCGGCACCCTGGGCATCGTCGACGGTGACCGGGTCGACCTCTCGAACCTGCATAGGCAGATTATCCACTATACCCAGGACATCGGGCGGCCCAAGACCGAGACCGCGCAGCGCACGTTGGGGGCCGTCAACCCAGACGTGAACGTGGTGCCCTATCAGACCGTCCTGACCTCGGAAAACGCGATGGACATCATCGCGGGCTACGACCTGGTCGTCAACGGCAGCGACAACTTCCCGACCCGTTATCTCGTGAACGATGCCTGTGTCCTGCTCGGCAGGCCGTTGATCGACGCCAGCATCCTCAAGTGGGAAGGGCAGGCCACCGTCTTCCTGCCCGGCCACGGCTGCTACCGCTGTCTGTTCCCCACGCCGCCGCCGCCCGGGTCGGTTCCGTCGTGCGCTGAGGGGGGCATCGTCGGGGCGATAGCGGGATTCATGGGGACCCTCCAAGCGACCGAGGCTGTGAAGATCCTGCTTGGCGTCGGCGAGACGTTGGCAAACCGGCTGTTGCTCTTCGATGCGCTGCAGGGCGACGTGCGCACCCTGCGGTGGAGCCGCAATCCGGCCTGCCCGGCCTGCGGCGATCATCCGACGATCACGCACCTCATCGACTACGAGCAGTTCTGCGGTCTCCCCGGGCGGGGGCATGCGCCGGCCGACGTTGAGGACACGGCTCCGGCCCTCGACGCCGCCGACGCGCGGCGGGTCATTGCCGAAGGCGCCCAGTTGCTCGACGTCCGCGAGCCTTGGGAATGGGCGGTGTCCCATATCCCCGGCGCGACGCTGATCCCCGTCGGTCAGGTGGCGCAGCGGACGTCTGAGATCGATCCAAACCGCGTGGTCGTGGTGCAGTGCGCGAGCGGCCAGCGCAGCGCGAAGATCACCTTGTTCCTGCGCCAGGCGGGTTATACGAAAGCGTACAATCTTGCCGGCGGGATCGTCGAGTGGGCGAACCGCCAGTACCCTGTCGAGAACGGAGACGGCCGGCGGTAGACCACCGGTGAACGCCGTCTCGGCGCGGCAGGCGGTTCTGCGCGGGCCGCGCGTGCTCGATCTCGACCGCATTCCCATCCCGCGGCCCGGTCCCGGCGAGGTGACCGTCCGGATCCGGGCTGCGCTCACGTGCGGCACCGATCTGAAGACCTATCGCCGCGGCCACCCGCGGTTGCGGTACGGTCCCTTCGGTCATGAAGGCGCCGGGGATATCGCGGCCGTCGGCCCGGGCGTCACGCTCTTTCACGTTGGGCAGGCCGTCGTCTTCACTCCGACCGCAGCCTGTGGGACGTGTCCCCCCTGCGGGCAGGGTCGCGAGAACCTCTGCGCCACGCTCTTCGACGACATGGCGCTTGGGACGTACGGTGACGTGGTACGCATCCCTTCACGAATCGTCCGGCGGCATCTCTTCCCGAAGCCTGTCCACCTGTCCTATATCGAGGCGGCCTTTGTAGAGCCGCTGGCCTGCGTGGTTCACGGCTGGCGTCGCCTCGGCGCGACCAACGGCGATCGTGTGGCGGTGATCGGCACCGGCGCGATCGGGTTGCTGCACGTTCGCGAGGCCGCGCGCCGGGGGATGGAGGTCGCGGCGGTGGGACGGCGGCCGACCGGGCTCGACCTGGCCAGACGCTTCGGTGCCACGTCGACCATTGATGCCAAAGAGACGGATCCAGCGCTCGGGCTGCGCGCGGCGTTTGGCGACGGACCGGACATCGTGATCGAGTGCACCGGGGCGATGGACGTGTGGCGGACTGCGCCGTCGTGGACCGCGCCGGGCGGTCGGGTGCTGCTCTTCGGCGGTCTGCCGTCTGGGAGCGAGCCCGCGTTCGATGCCGCGCGGCTCCACTACGGCGAGGTGGATCTGATTAGCGCGTTCCACTACTGTACCGCTGATGTGATGGAGTCGCTGCACCTGCTGGCCTCGGGTGCCGTCGCCCCCGCCGAGATGATCACGGGTCTGCGCGCGCTCGATGATGTCGGCGCCATCTTCGTCGATCTCGATCGCGGCGTGGGGCTCAAATACGCGGTGCTACCTGAGGGCACGCAGTGGCTGTAGTCCGGCCGACCATGGCCCGGGCCCTCGTCTACCGCGGGCCGGGCGACCTGCGGCTCGAAGACGTTCCGCTGCCGGCGCCGGCTCGAGGAGAGATCGTGGTGCGCATTACCGCCTGCGGTCTTTGCCCCGGTGAAGTGATGGACTGGTATCTGGCGCGTCAGGCGCCGCTGTCCTTGGGACACGAGCCGGTGGGCGAGGTCGTGGAGGCCGGCGACGGCGCAGGGTTCGCGCCGGGCGAGCGGGTCTTCGTCCATCACCACGCACCGTGCATGACGTGCCGGCGGTGCCGGCGGGGCGACTTCGTGCACTGCGCGACCTGGCGCCCCCGGCGGTTGATCCCGGGCGGACTCGCCACGTACGCGCTGGTGCAGGCGGCCGCCGTGAGTACCGACACCCTGCGTGTCCCCGCCGTCCTGTCCGATGACGCGGCCACATTCATCGAGCCGCTTGCCTGCGTGGTCAAGTCGGTGCGCCGCGCGCGAGTGCGCGCCGGTGACCGGGTGCTGGTCGTCGGACTCGGCGTCATGGGGCTGCTCCACCTGTTGGTGCTGCGCGCGACCACACAGCCGTTACGGCTCCTCGCCGCCGACCGTCTTCCCGACCGGTTGGCGCGCGCCGCGGGCCTCGCCGATACGCTGCTTGACGTATCGCACCGGCCGCTGGCGCCATCCGTGGCCGATGCCACAGATGGAGAGGGCGCCGACATCGTGATCGTCGGACCGGGAACGGTGGACGCCCTCGAGGCCGGACGAACGGCCGTCGCGCCCGGCGGCACCGTCGTCATCTTCACGCCGACGCCCCCCGACGTCCGGTGGTCCCTGCCGGTTCACGACCTGTTCTTTAACGAGACGACGATCGTGCCCAGCTACTCGGCGGGGCCCGACGACACAAGCGAGGCGCTGCGCCTCCTGGTCGCGGGGCTTGCGGTCGAACCGCTCATCACACACCGGCTACCGCTCTCGCGCGCGGCTGAGGGCTATGATTTGATCCGGGCCACCGGCTCCGCGCTCAAAGTGGTGGTCCGACCGGAGACTGAGTCTGGCTGACCGAGTGCAAGTGCTTGCGCCTCCATGTGACTGGGACTACAATACATGCGTGAGGGGAAGAGCAGGTCGTAGAATCCGGAGGAATGGATGATTACGATCAGCACGACGGCGGCGGCGAAACTCTCAGAGCTGTTCAAGGAGCAAGAGGATCCCGAAACGCGGCTCCGGCTGTTCGTGACGCGGGGCGGTTGCCACGGCTTCTCGTATGGAATGGCCTTCGACCGCGAGCGCCGCGACGGGGATGAGGTCGTCGCGCAGGACGGTGTGGAAGTCCTGGTGGACCCGCTGACCTCCAAGGTGATGTCGGGCGCCCAGATCGACTATGTGCGGTCCGTCACCGGACAGGAAGGGTTCACGGTACGCAATCCCAACGCCGTGGAGACGTGTGGCTGCGGGCACTCGTTCAGCACAGCCGACGACGCCGGCGAGCCCGACCCCTGCGACGACGGGACGAAGAACTGAGCGGAGGCGTCGATGACCCAGCAGATGCAAGTGCAGGAGCCAGAACAGAGCATGCGGGCGCGCGTGGAGCGCGTGCTGGACACGATCCGGCCGTCTGTGCAGGGTGACGGCGGCGATATCGAGCTCGTCGACGTCGCCGACGGGATCGTGCAGATCCGGCTCGCGGGCGCCTGCGTAGGGTGTATGTATTCGATGATGACGCTGCAGGCCGGGATCGAACGCATGTTGAAGCAGGAACTCCCGGAGATCCGAGCCGTGGAGGCCGTGCCCTATTAGCGCGACGGTACGGACCGATCGACCGGGGCCCGCGGCGCAGCCGGGGGCCTTTTTTGTCGCCGGCGGACATCGCGCTGCGAGGACGGACTGATGGCTACGACGCAGTGGACGCAAATCCTCAAAAAGATCGACGAGTATCGGTGGGAGCTCCCGACGTCGTACAAACCCGGCATGCGCGTGCCTGGGTTGATCTACGCGGATGAGCGCATGCTGCAGTCCATGGAAGGGGAGCAGGCGATCGATCAGGTCGCGAACGTGGCGACCCTACCGGGCATCGTGGGAAAGTCGCTGGCGATGCCTGACATCCACTGGGGCTACGGGTTCCCGGTGGGCGGCGTCGCAGCGTTCGATGCCGATGAAGGGATTATTTCCCCCGGCGGGATCGGTTTCGATATCGACTGCGGCGTCAGATTGATCAGAACCAATCTCACCGAAGATGAGGTCCGGCCCCAGATTGAACGGCTCATGGATGTGCTATTCAGCACGGTGCCCTCGGGTGTCGGGGTTGGCGGGCGGGTGAAGACCAGCATGACCGAGATTGATGACGTGCTCTCCAAAGGCGCCCGCTGGGCCGTCTCAAAGGGCTACGGCGTGGCTCGAGATCTGGAAGTCATTGAAGCGGGCGGAGCTCTGGAGCGGGCGAGTCCTGAAGATGTCAGCACGCAGGCAAAACAGCGAGGCCGCGGTCAAATCGGGACTCTGGGGTCGGGGAATCACTTTCTGGAAGTCCAGGTTGTCGATGAGATTTTCGATCCCGCTGCCGCAGAGGCGATGGGTATTGGCAGTGACGGTCAAATCGTCGTGCTCATCCATTCCGGGTCTCGTGGGCTTGGCCATCAAGTGTGCACGGACCATCTTCGAGTCTGCGAGCGTGCGGCGAAGGCGTTTGGAATCAGTCTCGTCGATCGCCAGCTCGCGTGTGTGCCGCTCAAATCCGACGAAGGACAGAGCTACTTCGGCGCGATGTGCGCCGCGGCCAACTTCGCGTGGGCCAACCGGCAGGTGATGACCCACTGGGCGCGCGAGAGCTTCGAGCGCGTGTTCAAGCGTGGATGGGAGCAGTTGGGCATCGAACTCGTCTATGACGTCGCGCACAACATCGGTAAGATCGAAGAGTACGAGGTCGAGGGGCGGCGGCGACTGGTGTGCGTGCACCGGAAAGGCGCGACGCGGGCGTTCCCGCCCGGTCATCCTGAGGTGCCCGAGCGCTACCGGCACATCGGTCAGCCGGTCTTTATCCCCGGGGATATGGGCCGATATTCCTTTGTCGCCGTCGGCGCCGAGGGTGCGATGCGCGAATCGTTTGGGTCCACGTGCCACGGAGCGGGTCGGATGCTCGGTCGAAAGGCCGCGGTTCGCAAGCTGGCGGGTCGAGACATCGCAGGTGACCTGCAGCGCGCCGGGATCGTCGTGCGGGCGGCCGATCGCAGCCTGCTGGCTGAGGAGGCGTCGGTGGCGTACAAGGACGTCGCCGATGTTGTGTCGATCTGTCATCACGCCGGTCTGAGCCGGCGCGTCGCCCGCACGCGTCCCATCGGCGTCGTGAAGGGGTAGGGGGGGTCGGCGTGAACGTGCTGGCGACCGAAGAGCAACGGCTCATCCACCAGACCGTCCGGGAATTCGCCCGCGACGAGATCCGACCGCATGCCGCCCAATGGGATCGTGAAGGACGATTTCCGATGGAGCTGGTGCCTCGGCTGGCCTCGTTGGGGCTGATGGGGATGGCGGCGCCGGCGGAGTACGGCGGCTCGGGGCTGGACGCGATGTCCATCGCGACGGCGGTGGAGGCACTGGCCTGGGGTGACGGCGGCGTGGCGCTGTCGGTTGCATCCCACAACTCGCTGTGCACCGGCCACCTGGCCGCGTTTGCCAGCGATGCGCAGAAACGACGCTTTCTGCCGCGGCTCGCTACGGGCGAGGCGCTTGGGGCCTGGTGTCTGACCGAACCAGGCGCGGGGAGCGACGCGGCTGCGATCCAGACGCGCGCTGAGCGCCGAGGCGATTACTGGGTGCTCAACGGCAACAAGGCGTTCATCTCGCAGGGCAGCATCGGCGGCGTCTACGTGGTGATGGCCGTGACGACTCCCGGCAAGGGGCGGGCCGGCATCACGGCGTTTGTCGTCGACCGCGAGACGCCGGGGCTCGAGACCGGGCGGAAGGAAGACAAACTCGGCGTTCGCAGCAGCGATACCGCGGAGGTGCGGTTCGTCGATTGCGCGATCCCCGACGAGCAGCGCGTCGGCGAGGTCGGCGACGGCTATCGTCAGGCGATGCGTGTGCTCGAACGGGGTCGCATCGGCATCGCCGCCATGGCGGTCGGCATCGGGCGGGCGGCGCTCGACGCGAGCCTCGTCTACGCGAGAGAGCGCATGGCCTACGGGAAGCCCATCGCCGATCTGCAGGCCATCCAGTTCATGCTGGCGGATATGGCGACCGAACTGGACGCGGCGTGGCTGTTGACCGAGCGCGCCGCCGACCTCTGCGACCGTGGCGAGGGGTTTCGCCGAGAAGCGTCGATGGCCAAGTTGTACGCTTCGGAGGCCGGTGCGCGTGCCACGGCGAAGGCGGTGCAGATCCACGGTGGATACGGGTTCATCAAAGACTACCCCGTCGAGCGATTCTACCGCGACATCAAGCTGTGTGAAATCGGTGAAGGGACGAGCGAAGTGCAGCGGGCGATCATTTCCCGCATGACGCTTGAGGGCGCCGGAGGATCCTGGTGAGCGATCGCCGTCATCCGTTTCTGACCCGGCTTGCCGAGCGGCCGGTGCTCGCCGACGGGGCGATGGGCACGATGCTTTACGCGCGCGGCGTCCCGTTCGATCAGTGCTTCGACACGGTCAACGTCACCGATCCTGCGATTGTCCGCGGCATCCATCAATCCTATCTGGATGCCGGCGCCGAACTGCTCGAGACCAACACCTTCGGGGCCAACCGCGTCAAGCTGGCGGCGCACGGGTACGCGGAGCGGACGGCCGAGGTCAACGCGGCGGGGGTGACTCTGGCGCGCGAGGCGGCGGGCGCCGCCGGGCGGCCGGTGTGGGTGGCGGGTTCGATAGGGCCGATGGGCCGTCCCATGGCGCCGTTGGGCGCCATGAGCGTGGAGGAGGCGACAGACGTCTTCAGCGCGCAGGCGCGCGCCCTGACCGAGGCCGGGGCCGATGTGTTGCTGCTCGAGACGTTTGCCGATCTCGGCGAACTGATCGCCGCGGTGCACGGGGCGCAGCGCGCCGCCGATCTGCCGATCATCGCGGAGATGACGTTCACCCCCGACGGTCGCACGCTGCTCGGGTACGCGCCGGAAGAGATCGTCGAGCGGCTTGAGGCCCTGCGCGTGGCGGTGATCGGCGCGAACTGCAGCGTCGGACCCGCCGGCCTTATTGATGTGATGGAGCGGATGCTCGCGGTCAGCACGATACCGCTGTCCGCCATGCCCAACGCGGGGCTGCCGCAGCACGCCGGCGGCCGGTTGGTCTATGTGGCCTCCCCCGCGTACATGGCCGAGTACGCGCGGCTGTTGACGGACATGGGCGTGGCGATCGTCGGCGGGTGTTGCGGCACGACCCCCGAGCATATCGCCGCGATGGCGGAGGCGACGAAGGGGCACGGCACCGCCGTGGCCCGCGTGCGTCTGGCTGCGCCCCCGCCGCCGCAGGCGCGGGCCGTGCCGGTGGTCGAACCGTTGAGCACGCTCGCGCAGAAAATCGGTACGCGGTTCGTCATCACGGTCGAAGTGTCGCCCCCGCGTGGTGTGCAGGACGCCGACGAGCTGGAAAGCTGTCGGCAGTTGCGCGCAGCGGGGGTCGATGCCGTCAACGTCGCAGACAATCCAATGGCGCGGCTGCGCATGAGCCCGTGGGCGATGGCGGCGCGCGTCCAACGTGAAGTCGGGGTCGAGACGATCCTGCACTTTACAACCCGCGACCGGAACCTGATCCGCCTCCAGTCCGACCTGCTCGCGGTGCACGCGCTGGGCATCCGCACCGTGCTCGTCCTGCGCGGCGATCCTCCCCAGACGGGCGACTATCCGCAGGCGACGGCGGTCTCCGACGTTCACCCATCGGGTCTGGTCCGGATGATCAAAGGGTTCAACGCAGGTCGTGATCTGGCCGGCAACTCGATTGGCGAGCCCACGCGCTTCCTGATCGGCGCGGCGCTCAACATGGCGGCCCGCGACCCGGACCGCGAGATCCGCGCGTTCGAGCGGAAGGTGGCCGCCGGTATCGACTTCGTCTGCACGATGCCGATCTTCGAGCCCGAGACACTCGACCGGTTTACGGCGCGGGTTGGCGCGCTTTCCGTGCCGGTCCTGGTCGGCGTGCTGCCCCTGCACAGCGCGCGACACGCCGAGTTCCTCCACAATGAGCTGCCCGGCATGGTGGTGCCCGAGGCCGTGCGCGCGCAGATGCGGGCCAGCCGCGACGGGCGCGACGTCGGCCGCCGGCTGGCGTTGGACCTGCTGCAGGCGGTGCGTCCCCGCGTGGCCGGCACGTACCTGGTCCCGTCGTTTGGCCGCTACGATCAGATCATCCATCTCGTGGGCGAGATGCGCGCGACCTTGCCGGCGGGGTAGGCGGCGTGTCGCGCGGCGTTCGACTCACCGGTCACCGCTTGATCCGCGCGCCGGTACAGCGCGTCTGGCACCTGCTCAGCCGTCCGGAGATCCACCCGCGCTACACCAAGATGTGGATGGCGGCCGACGTGCTCGAGCGCTCGCAGACCGGCGCGCTGGTCGAGTTTCGCGGATTCTTCGGCGGCCTGCCGATCGTCTCGGTTCAGCGTCTCACGCTGAAGCCGCCGTGGCGTTTGGAGTTTCGGCAGGTTCGTGGTGAGCTCCGCGATCTATCGGGCGCCTACGTGTTGAAGGATGTCGAAGGCGAAACCGATCTGTCCTGCGACATCGTCGTCGACGCGGGTATCGCGCTCTTCTCCGACACGGCGGTCGAGCAGATCCTCGCCGGCCACACCGAGGGGACGCTCGGCCGCATCAAGACCACGGCTGAGCGCGACCTTGTACGGATCGGCCGGCGGAGCCGCCCGGGTGCGGCTACCGCGCAGGCAGGCGAACCGAGGGATGCGGACGAGGGTGCCGAGGACGAGACAGCGCTGCCCTCAGCGGCGCCCCTGTCTGGCGCGACCCCTGTCGAGCCGCCGGCCGACAATGACGAGGAAGAAGACGCGCCGGTCGCGTCTCAGCCCGACGGTGGGCAAGCGACTCGAGCTGACGCGGCCTCGTCCCCCGGGCGGCCGGGTCAAGCGGCGGAGCCTCGGCGCCATCGCCGCCGTCGCCGAGGCCGCCGCAGGCCGGGTTCGGGCGCGCGGCAAGACGCCGCCGGGCCGGGAGGCGCACCGCCGGCCGGGCGATAGCATAGGCGGACTTCCAACGCGGATGCTACACTCTGAGGGGAGTGACCGGCCGCCGATCGTCCGCGCGGCCTGCATCTTGCTACGCAGGAGGTAACTGATGTTCCGTCGCCAGGTGGGGCCGACACGCGAGCAGGTCCTCGAGGCCCTTCGCGATGTGCAAGACCCCGAGCTGCACAAGAGCATCGTTGAACTCGACATGGTTCGTGAGATCGTCGTCACCGACGGTGCCGTCAAGGTGGAGGCGGTGCTGACGATCAGCGGGTGCCCACTGCGCGAGACGATCGTCTCGTCGATCAAAGACCGCGTGGCCGCCCTTCCGGGCGTTCGCGGCGTCGACGTGGTCCTCGGCGTCATGAGCCAGGAGCAGCGTCAGTCGCTCATTCAAAAGTTGCGCGGCGGCGAGATGCACCCGACGAAACGGACCGCGTTCTTGACGGCAGAATCCCCCACCCGTGTCATCGCCATCGCGAGCGGCAAGGGTGGCGTCGGCAAATCAACGGTCACCGCCAACCTCGCCATGGCCCTCAGCATGGACGGACGACGGGTGGGTGTAATCGACGCGGACGTGTATGGCTTTTCGATTCCCCGGATGCTCGGTGTCAGCGGCCGGCCGACCGCGATCGACCAGATGCTGATTCCGTTAGAACGGGACGGGATCCGCGTCATGTCCATCGGATTCTTGCTCCCGGATGAGAACGATGCCGTGGTCTGGCGCGGCCCCATGCTCCACAAGGCGCTGGTGACGTTTATCACCGAAGTGCATTGGGGCGACGACCTTGAGTATCTCTTGCTCGATCTCCCGCCCGGCACCGGTGATGTCTCGCTCTCGATCGCGCAGACGCTGCCGCAGGCCAGCATGGTGATCGTGACGACGCCACAACCGGCGGCCGTGACCGTCGCCGCGCGCGCGGCGAAGATGGCCGAGAAGGTGAACATGGACGTCATCGGGGTGATCGAGAACATGTCCGGGTTTACCCCGGCGCCGGGCGCGCCGCGCATCGACCTCTTCGGTCGCGGCGGAGGACTGCGTCTGGCCGAGCAACTCGGCGTCCCGCTGCTGGCCGAGGTGCCCTTGGACCTTGCAGTGCGGGAAGGCAGCGACAACGGGCAACCGGTCGTTCGAAGCCAACCAACCTCGCCGGCGGCCGTGGCGTTGCGGGATGCGGCCCGCAAGATTGCGCAGCTCCTGCCGGTCGGCGTGCCGGCATGACGCCGGCGGGCGACATCGACGACAGTGGACCGCCGCAGCGGGTCGAGATCGACCGCGACTAGGCCGGACGCGCGGACGGTTCTTGCCCCGGCGTTGGCCGCGGCTCTCGCCGTGGCCGTGTCGGCGCTAAGCGTCGTCGCGGCGGCGGCGGCGCCACCGGCCTCGGGGCCTCGCATCACCGTGACCGCCGATACGATGGACGTCGACACGGTCACGAGGACCGTAGCAGCGACCGGCCACGTGCGGGTCACCGACGGCACCGTCACCGGGACCGCATCAAAAGCCACACTCTATCACGCACAGGGTCGGGGGATACTTGTCGGCAACGCGAGAATCACCGCGCCCCAGGGCGTGCTGGTTGGGGGCGAGATCACGTTCACCTACACGACCAGAATCGTGACACGCATCGTCTCGCGCGGCGACGCGGGTCTTGAGATGAGCATCGGCCGGCTCTCCGGCGGGACGATCACCGTGACGCCGCCAAGCGACTCGGTCGTCGCGGAGGAGAACGTCACGTTTCTGAGCCCGCCCGACGTGGTCGCGACCGCACGCAGGCTGTCATTCGATCGTGGGCGAGGTCGGGCGGTGCTGGATGGCGGCGCACGGCTGGAAAATCGCGACGGGTTCATCCGGGGTGAACGAATCGAAGGGGTCGACCGTCTCGAGCGGGCATCGGTGACGGGCGGCGTCATCGGGCGGTACCGCGACATCGATGCGCGGAGCCAGACGGCCGAGTATGACGCCAAGGAGAAGAAGATCGTGTTCATCGGCGACGCCGAAGTCACGCAGGCGGGCCGCCGTCTGTTCACCGAGCGAGTGACGGTGTGGTATGCGGCCGGGAGAATCGTCGCCGAGGGCGCCACACGCGTGCGCATCGAGCCGACGCCCTGATTCCGGGGAGGCGAAGCACATGGTCATCGAACGCGTCCGACGGCCGAATCTGGAGGCGGTATCCCTGGCGCATGGGAAGCGGGCACGGCTCCACAGGCTGCTCTACACACACGGCCCTGCCGAAGGCACCATGTTGGTGCTTCCGGTTGACCAAGGGCTCGAGCACGGCCCAGCCGATTTTCTGCCCAACCCACCCAGCGAGTCTCCATTCTTTCAAATCGGTCTCGCCATCGACGGGGGGTATTCCGCAGTCGCGTTTCACTATGGGATCGCCGCGCGGTACATGCCGGCCTACGCGGGCCGGATCCCCCTGATCCTGAAGCTCAACGGGAAGACCGAGATCCCGCCCTCCGACAAGCCTTTTTCCGGGTTGACCGGAACCGTTGAGGACGCAGTGCGGTTGGGCGCCGATGGGGTCGGCTACACCGTGTACGTCGGGTCACCGCGACAGGACGAGGACTTCGCGCAGTTGCAGCGTGTACGGGCCGAGTGCGACCGCTTCGGGATGCCGTTGTTTGTCTGGGCATACCCGCGCGGCGAGGCGATCGACAAGAAGGGCGGTCGCGAGAGCCTGTACGCGGTGGACTACGCGGCCAGGGTCGCGGCCGAGCTCGGCGCCGACGTCATCAAACTCAACGTGCCCACGTTTGACCAAAAGGCCAGGGAGAGTTCGCCGAAGCCGTACGACGACATGATCCTGGAGTACCGCGCGGCGGTCGAAAAGATCGTCCGCACGGCCGGACAGTGCTTCGTGCTCTTCTCCGGTGGAAGCAAGATCGGCGACACCGATCTCCTGACCAAGGCCCGCATGGTGATGGAGGCCGGGGCGACAGGATTGATCTTTGGTCGCAACATGTGGCAGCGGCCGATCGCCGAGGCGTTGCGGCTGACCGAGGAGATCAAGCGCATCATGCGCGCCGCCGCGGCATGAGACCGCCGGGAGCGCGCGGACGGGCCGCCGGCGGACGGGACGCGGGCCCGTGATCCGATGGGCGGACCCTCGTGGCTGGCGCCGCTCGCTGCACTGGTCGATAACCCCCTGCCCGCCGAGACGTCACCGGCTGTTGCCGGTCTGATCGGCGATCACCCGTCGACGTACGCACGCAGCCCGCGCATCTGGACGCCCGCGCTGGCGGCCATGGAGATCCCGGCAAGTTATCTGTCGCTGGACGTGCCGGTCGATCGCCTCCCCGCGTTCATGCGGTGGATGCGGGAGACCCCGGCGTGTCTGGGCGTGAACGTGACGACGCCCCACAAGGCCCAGGTCATGCGGTACCTCGACGCGGTCGACGACACGGCCTCGGCGATCGGCGCGGTGAACACGATCGTCAGACATCCCGACGGCGCGCTGGCGGGGACGAATACGGATGCGGTTGGCCTGCTAGCGGCGTTGCGCCATCGCGAGGGGGACGGGCCGCTGGTGCCGCGGCTCGCAGGGTTGACCGTGCTGTTGCTCGGCGCGGGGGGAGCGGCCCGCGCGGCGGCCGTGGCCCTCGCCGGCCGTCTCACGGGCGGGGAACTTCTTATCGTCAACCGGCGCCACGATCGCGCGCAAGATCTGGCGGCCCGCGTGCAGGCATTGGGCGGGCGCGCCACGGCTGTGATCCACGGCGAGCTTGAGGCGCGTCTCCCGGACGTCGGCCTGGTGATCAACGCGTCGTTGTGCGGGCAGTCGGGGATCCAGAAGCGGGAAACGGGCTGGACCTGCCTCGAGCCCTATTCAGCGCTGGCGCCGGCCAGCCCGGCGGTCGTGCCGCCGATGCGCGAAGAGGACTTCCACCTCGTGTGCTCGGAGCGCTCGGCCGGCGACATCCGGCGCAACCTCGATCTCTCACGCGCCCGAGTGCGGCACCTGCCGCGCGGGGCGGTCGTGTATGACATGATCTATGCTCCGCTCGAAACGGTCACGCTCCGGCACGCCCGCGATGCCGGACTCCGCGCGGCCAACGGCCGGTGGATGAATATCGCCCAGGCTGTGGAAGCGTTCGTCCAGCACGTGTGCCGGTCGATGCTGGAGGCCCGCGGCGTGAACGGCCGCGGGGCGCGCCGGCGCGTCGAGCGCGTGATGGCCCGGGCCTGGAACGCGTAGAGATACGTCGAGGAGGGGATCGGTGCGCGCCGTCCGGATGCACAGGCATGGAGGCCCGGAAGTGCTGGCCTACGAGGAGGCGCCGGACCCGACGGTGGGACCTACCGATGTGCTCGTGCGGGTCCGGGCCGTCTCGGTCAATCACATCGACATCTGGGTACGGAACGGCCTGCCCCGGCTACGGCTGCAGTTTCCCCACATCCTCGGCGCCGATGTTGCCGGGGTCGTCGAGGCGCTGGGCACCGCCGCGAAGGATCTTGAGGTCGGCGCAGAGGTCATGCTGGCGCCCGGCGTGTCGTGTGGGCAGTGTGCGTCGTGCGCCGCCGGCGACGATACGTTTTGTCCCACCTATTCGATCCTGGGCGAGCATATCCATGGTGGGTACGCCGAGCAGATCGCCGTTCCGCGCGTGAACGTGCTCGCCAAACCACGGCATCTGTCGTTCGAAGAGGCTGCGGCCGTGCCGCTCGTGTTCGTCACCGCCTGGAACATGCTGGTGACCCGTGCGCGTATCCGCAGAGGGGAGACGGTGCTGATCTGGGGCGCCGGCAGCGGCATCGGCAGCGCCGCGATCCAGATCGCCAGGCTGCACGGTGCGCGGGTGATCGCGACCGCAGGCGCGGCATGGAAGCTCGACCGTGCCCGGGCCCTGGGCGCGGGCGACATGATCAACCATGCTGAGCAGGACGTGTATGAGGAGGTGCGGCGGCTGACCAACCGGCGCGGCGTCGACGTCGTATTCGAGCATGTCGGGGCCTCGACGTGGGAGACGAGCCTCAGGCTCCTGGCGCGTGGGGGACGGCTCGTGACGTGTGGGGCCACCACGGGCGGTGAGGGCAAGACCGACATCCGCTACATCTTCAGCCGCGAGTTGAGTATCCACGGGACCTGGTTGGGTCCCAAACGGGATTTGCAATCGGCGATGGTGCCGGTGTCTGAAGGGCTGCTACGCCCTGTCGTGCACCAGGTGCTGCCGCTGGCCAAGGCGGCCGAGGCCCACGCGATCGTGCAGCGGCGGGAGCATTTTGGGAAGATCGTGCTCGTGCCCTAGGAGGTCGGAGACGGATGTTCGTCCTGCCCGATCCACTCTGCGCCCTCCGACCAGACTTCTTTCTTCCAGATCGGGACGGTGTGCTTGAGGGTGTCGATGGTGAACCGGCAGGCCTCGAAGGCTTCGCGGCGGTGCGGGGCCGCCGCGGCGATGGCGACGCTGACATCCCCAATCTCGAGGGTGCCGAGCCGGTGGGCGATGGCGATCCGCACACTCCACCGTTCGGCAGCCTGCGCGGCGATGCGGGACATCTCCTTGCGCGCCAGGGTCTCGTACGCTTCGTACTCGAGATGATCGACCTCCCGGCCCCGCGAGTGGTCGCGAACGATGCCCAGAAACAGCACCAGACCTCCGGCGCCCGGATGCCGCACGGCCTCCAGGAGGGTCTCGAGCCGAATCGGTTCGCGGACCAGATCAACGCGGACGGCGCCGGCGGGTACCTCCCCGCCGCTGACCGGAGCGAGGAGCGCGATCTGGTCACCTTCAGCCAGACGTTGCTCGGCAGGATGGATCTCATCGTTGACGGCGATCGCGGTGGGGCGCACCAGCGCGCGCAGCGCCGGGTGCTGCCGAATGAGGAGATCCCAGACGTCGCCCGCGCTCGTGCCGTCGGGCACCGTCAGAGCGACGGCGGAGGCGCCCACGGCCTCGCGGTGAGCGGCGAAGAGACGGACGGTGATGTGCATGGGAATGGGTGACGCGGTCCAGGCGGATCGTAACATGCGGTCACCGGGGTGTAAACTGCATCGGATCACCCTGGCGCTCATCGTCGCGCTGCTCGTGCTGATCGCGCCGCGACCCGCCGACGCCGCGCTGATCAGCGAGACGCAAGAGATCAACCTCGGCCGCCAGGCCGCCCAGCAGCTCGAGACCGACGTGGGGGTCGTCCGCGACCCCGCGATGACCGAGCGCGTCCGGGTTATCGGCCGCCGGGTGGCCGCGGCGTCGGCCCGGCCGGGACTCCCGTGGACGTTCAAGGTCATGAAGGGCAAAGAGGTGAATGCCGTCTCGCTGCCCGGGGGGTTCATCTATACAACCGAAGGGCTGATGCGGTTCGTGCGTTCCGACGACGAGCTCGCCTTCGTCCTCGGCCACGAGGCCGGGCACGTCTCGGCCCGGCATCACGTGGCGATGATCGAGCGATATTACTTCATGGGCATCGTGATCCAGATCGCCTTCGGCCGCAGTCCGTCGGCTGCGCAGATCGCGGATCTGGTTCGCTTCTTCCTGACGCAGGGGTTCTCGCGCGAGAACGAATTCGAGGCGGACCGTCTTGGGGTCATGCACGCCCACCGGGCGAAGTTTGATGCCTCAGCCGGTCTGGGGTTCATGCAGCGGCTGCGCGGTGCCGAAGGACGCGACCCCAGCCAAGTCGAGGTGTTGCTCCGCACCCACCCCGGTCTCGCCGATCGCATCGTCCGCGTCCGCGAGCAACTCCAGCAACTGGGATATCGTGTGGGACGCGCGACATCCTGGCGGATCGCCCTGCCGTGACGATCCGCGACCCGTACGCCGTCCCGGGGCCCTACCGCAAGGCGCAACTCCACTGTCATACACGGCGGTCCGACGGCGCCTTCGAGCCGCTCGATCTCGCGCGCCGCTACCGGGACGCGGGCTACGCCTATGTCTGCTTCACCGATCACGATCGGGTCACGCACTGCGACGAAGCCGGCGAGGACGGGTTTATGGTGGTGCCGGGGGTCGAGCAGACGATTGCCTGGGGGATGCGCCCGCTCGGTCAACATCTGGGCCGGGTGTTGGTCGACGACGTGCTCGGTGGCGGTTCGGCGGAAGACTGCATCCGCCGAACGACCGCCGCGGGTGGCGTCGCGATCCTCAACCATCCATCGTGGACCGGGAACCTGTGGACCGGTGCCTGGACGATCCAGGTCATGGCCGGGTTGCCGGGGCCGTTTCTTGTTGAGATCTGGAACCCGCACTCACACCCGACGGAAGACATGCACCGGTGGGCCGCCGCGGCGCTGGCGCACGGCCCCGACGTCTTCATCGGTGCGGCGGCTGGGGATGACTGCCATGTCGCCGCGCAGTTCAACCGCGCGTGGGTCATGGTGAAGACGCCGGCCGTGACCGCCGCGGCCCTGCGCGAGGCGCTTCTGACCGGGGCATTCTACGCCTCGACGGGTGTCGAGGCCGACTTTGGGGTCGAGGGACCGGCGGTCACCGCGCGCAGCGCCGCAGACGAGGTCGAGGTCTTCGACGCGGGCGGGCGGAGCCGTGACGTGATCCGGGGTGGAACCGGCCGTTACGAACCGGCCGGCGACGAAGGCTTCGTCCGTCTGGAGTGTCGCGCCGGGGCGCAGCGTGCGTGGAGCCAGGCGTTCTGGATCAGCCCGCCGTTCAAGGAGTATGTGAGCCTCAATGTACGGGCGACGAAACCCCCGTCGGACGCCGGTCCGCGTGCATCGACCCGGTCGCATCGTTCCTGAGCATCTCCAGCAGTCCGCCCGCGATGCGCTGCGTCGCGCCGGGAGGTCCGATGCGCTGGCGGCCGACCTCGCCGCGACGGCGTCGCTCCTGAGGGTCCCGCAGGAGCCGCACCGTCGCGGCCGCGGCTTCTCGCCAGGTGGTCGCCGGCACCAGCGCCTCGCCCAGCAGTCGATGCTGCGCCCTCAGGAAGTGCGGGCCGAACTGGGCGCTGCTTCCGGGAAACGCGACAACGGGCTTGCCCAACCCGGCGGCCTGCTCGTTTGCGGTGCCCGCGAGCCCCACGACGACACCGGCGCGATGAAGCGCATCCGCAAAGAGCGGCGTGAACACCATGGGCGCGTGTGTCGCCGCTACACGCGCCCTGACAAGATCCAGCGACACGCCGGGCGCAACTGCCATGAGGAACCGGGCGTCCGGCACATCCTGTGCGACGGCGCCTGCCATCTGTCCGAGGAGCCCCGCGTTGTCGGGCGCGTCGCCCCGGCTGCCAGGCAGCAACGTCACCACCGGGGTGTCGCCGGCAAGACCAAACGTTTCACCAGTTGTGTGCACGTGATCCATCATTGCGGTGCCGACCGACTCTGCCCGGCACCCCATTCCCAGCAGCGCATCAGCCGTCTCTGGGTCACGCGCGAACACGCGGCTCGCAAACCGGCGCAGCGAAACGCGGGCGAGGCCGCCGAAGGGTGAGATGCGCGCGGAGTCTGCCGTCGCGACGAACGCCACGCGGGGCGCGGCCGCACCCGCCATGTAGAGACAATAGGTGTCACCGACGGCCACCACGAGATCCATACGTCCGCGCTGCGCGTGCAGCGTGCGGCGCTGCGCAAACCACAAGCTGAGGATTCCCGCAGCCAGGTCCGCGCGCAGACCGCGCAACCCGGCCCGGAATGAGAATCCACCGCTGGGCAGATCCAGCCGCGGCGCAAGCACCGGGACGTCCTCCGGGTAGGCGCCCGACCCGACGAGCGGATACGCCGTCACGTCCACCCCGCCGCCGCGCAGATGACGCGCGACGGCGGCCGAGATCAAATCCTCGCTGACCCCATTGCTGACCAACAGCGCGCGCTTCGTCACGGTCTGGGTTTGGCGGCGGCCGGCTTGGCCCGTCGCCGCCGCGCCGCGAACACGCCCTGGTAGAAGGACCGCCACAACAGGTGGCTGTACATCTCTGAGCATATGATCGTAATGGCTGCGCGTTCGGCCAGGATCTTCAGCGGCCAGATGGCCGCGGTGATGATGCCGCTGCGGTAGACGAACCACTTGATCGGGAGCATCGGCGGCAGGATCTCCAGGAACAGCCCAAGGCGGAAGTCTCGGCCTTCCTTCTCCCACCAGTACACGGCGCCTTCGCCGGCCTGCCGCAGTTTTTCGCGGTGACTCTCCAGCGTTTGGATATGGTAGTGAAAGGCGAGCGCCGAAGGCTCGTAGCGCAGCAGGATCCCGCGTTTCGTCAGACGGAACGCCAGCTCCATGTCTTCCCAGCCATATCCCGTAAAGCCTTCGTCGAACCCTCCGACGCGTGTGAACGCCTCTCGGTCCACAGAGAAGTTCCGCGTGATGACGTGAAACGGAGAAAGGTCCTCGCGTTTCCGGAGCGTCCAGTCCGGCCAGACGTGGCAGGCGCGCATGAACAGCGTCGTGAGACTTTCCGGCGCGGGCGGCGAGGGGCCCTGCACGCCGAGGTTGTCACGTTCGCCGTGGTGATTGAGGTGGGCCGCGATCAGTTCAGGGGTCGCCCACACATCAGCGTCAAGGAAAAGCAGCACACGGCCGCGCGCCTCGGCTGCGCCGCGGTTGCGGGCGGCGGATCGTCCCGCGTTGTGCTGCTTCACCACGCGGACCACCAGAGGCCCGGTCTGTTCGATGCCGTCCGTCGAACCGTCGGTGGACCCGTCGTCAACCACGACCACTTCAAACCGTTCGGGCGGGACGGTCTGTCGTTTCAGGGCATCCAGCGTGCCGTGCAAGATCCGGCCGCCGTTGTGGGTTGGGATCACCACCGTGAGAGCAGGCACGATGTTAGCCTAGCACGCCGGACCGCCGCCGGAGGTCACCCGCGGCGCCCAGAGCCATCACGTACACAAGCGCCACTGCGATGTGGACGCCAAACAACGTCACGTCGACGAGTTGGTGGCCGAGGAGCGCGGCGAGCGCTGCCAGCGCGCTCGCGCTGACGATCCGATCGGGGCTGCCTGGGTGACCGGCGGTATGCCAGCGCCACATGGCAGCGACGACGGCGGCGAGGAGGCCGATGAAGGCCGCCAGACCCGCGACCCCAGTCTCCGCGAGGAAGCTGAGAAAAATGTTGTGGGCGTGGGGGAACAGATCCAACGGGACGGCCTCGGGGACCACGCGTCTGTAGGCGAGGGGAAACGCCGTGAACCCAACGCCCAAGAGTACGTGTCCCGCCAGAATGCGCGGGACCGTCCGCCAGATCGCAGGGCGGCTGCGGATGCCCTCTGTATCGAGTGTTTCCCCCAGGCGGGTGCCCTGGGTGGCGTGGGCCCGCGTCAGGATCAACGGTGACGCCGCGGCGACCACAAGGACCACCACGAGCCCGCACACCACGACGCGGCGCCAGGGCACCAGCATCACCAGGGTTGCCGTGCCGATCGCTTCCCCCAGCCACCCGCCGCGTGACAGTGTCAGGGCGAGCCCCAAGACCGCGGCGGACACCCCGGCGCAGGCGAACACCTTCCGCCGGCCAGACTCCATGGCAAAGACGCCGAGCAAGAGGACACCCGCCACCGCCAACACCGTGCCGAGGCTGTTTGGACCGATGCCCAGATGCACGCGCCCGTCCGGCACCCCGATCCCCAGCGCGCTGGTGAGCACCGCCAGCCCGCCGACGATGCCTCCCCCTGCGGCCCACGCGCGCAGCATGCGGGTCGCAAAGGTCTCATCGCGCAGGAACGCCAGGGTGACGGCCCGTACACCGATGAAGCCGGCGACGACCACATACACCATGCTGCCGAGCGCCTTCCATCGCCACTCGGACCACAACGATGAGATCAAGAGCACGCAGAGGAAGATCACGATCGGCCGATCGAGACTGGTGCGCGGCCACACGGGCTCACCGCGCCGCCACTCCCAGAAGAACAGTCCAAGCAGCACGACCAGACCGACGGCACCCAATCCGGCCGAGTAACTGCACGCGGCGGCGATCAGGACGCGGTCC
Source organism: bacterium (assembly GCA_041497675.1). Taxonomy (GTDB): domain Bacteria; phylum Sysuimicrobiota; class Sysuimicrobiia; order Sysuimicrobiales; family Humicultoraceae; genus JBGPNN01. The sequence goes on from JBGQGY010000036.1 coordinate 23,638, forward strand.
CTCCAGACGCGAGGTCCGGCGCGCCACCAGCCCCCGCCGGCGTCAGGAAGCGATCCCGCGGTCACGGAGCCGATCCAGACAGTGTAGGTAATGCCGGGTGAGAACGCCCCGGACCACCAGGAACGCCAGCGTGTCCCAGCCGCGGGCGCGCAGCCACCGTTCGACGACGGGGACGTTGCGCTCGGTGATCAATCCGGCGCCCCCCACCAGGAAGTGCACGAACCGCTGGACGATCGTGTCCTGAATCAGCAGACGCGTCGAGAGGCCGGGATGCTTGCGCAGCAGGTAGCGGGCCGTTCGCGCACGTTCCTCTTCTTTGAGCAGATAGCGGTCGAACGATTCGGGCGTTGGAGGCGGCACCACATGGAAGGCGACTGCGGCCGCGGAAAAGACTCGCGGGAGGCCTCGCGCCTTCAACCGTATGCCCAGATCGAAGTCCTCCCAGCCGTAGAGCCTGAACCCTTCATCGAACAACCCGGCGTCCATCAACGCCTGCCGCGGCACAGAAGCATTCGCGGTGTCGAGATAGGCGGTGGAGATCCGCGTCATCGGTGGCCGCGCCGGTACCGTCCGCGTGGGGATAGCGACCACGGGCCCCCGACCTACCACCGGCCGGCCCGCCGACGCGTGGATGTCCGCGTGCTGCTCCAAGAAGTCGCGTCCCACCAGGACGTCGCTATCGACGAACACAACGAGCGGGGTGCGCGCGGCCCGGATCCCGGCGTTCCGCGCCGCGGCCCGGCCGCCATTTGGATCGAGCCTCACGGACCGGATCGGCGCCGGAGCCACCGCCGCGTTCGCGATGACGTCCGGCGTCCCGTCGGTCGATCCATCGTCCACGACCACAACCTCATACGCGTTGTGAGGCAACGTTTGATCAGTGAGGCGCGTCAGTGCGGCGCGTAGATTGTCGGCGTCGTTGTACGCCGGAACGATGACCGAGAGACGGAGGGTGGTCCCCGAGACCATCCTACAGTGAGGGCGCCGTCGGGGCGGCCACGCGCTCGGCGGGGACGGCGTCCAGCATCTGGAGCCGCAGTAACCGCGCGTACACGCCGTCACGGGCCAGGAGGTCGTCGTGACGCCCCTCTTCGACGATCGTGCCTTGGTCGAGGACGACGATCCGATCGGCGCGCCGAACCGTCGACAGCCTGTGGGCGATGATGAAGGTGGTCCGGCCGCGCGCCACGCTGTCCATGGCCTCCTGGATCAAGGTCTCGGACTCGCTGTCCAACGCCGACGTCGCTTCATCAAGGATCAAGAGCCGCGGATTGTCCAACAGCGCGCGGGCGATGGCCAGCCGCTGGCGTTGGCCGCCCGACAACTGCATGCCGTCATCCCCCAAGAGCGTATCGTACCCGTCGGGCAGCGCCGTGATGAACTCGTGGGCGTTGGCCGCCGTTGCCGCGGCGACGACCTCTTCGCGCGATGCGTCGGGCCGCGCGTATGCGATGTTATCGCGCACCGTGCCGCGAAAGAGCACGGTTTCCTGCGGGACCAGGCCGATCTGACGCCGCAGCGAGCGCACTGTGACCGCGCGGAGATCCCACCCGTCGATCTCCACCCGGCCTTCCGTGGGATCGTAGAACCGGGCGATCAAGTTGGCCAGCGTCGTCTTGCCGGCACCGGAGAGACCGACGAAGGCGACGCGTTCGCCAGGCGCCACATCGAGCGTCAGGTTCCTCAGCGCCCACTGGTCGGGGGCGTAGGCGAATGACACCTTGTCGAAGCGTACCCGGCCGATGATCGACGGCAGCGTCGCGGCCCCCGGCGAGTCGGGCAGACCGCCGGCTTCGTCCAGCAGCGCGCGCACGCGGCCAAATGCGCCCATGGCCTGGCGCAGTTCGGCGTAGTACTTCATGGAACCATTGGCCGGTTCCACGGCCAGCGTAATGTAGGTCAGGAACGCGACGAGCGTGCCCGGGGTCAGATGCCCGGTCGTCACGCGCTGCCCGCCGACCCAGAGCACCAGGACGATCCCAAGCGCCGTCAGGAAACTTACCACCGGCACCTGGAGCGCGATCATTCGTGCGATGCGAAGGTTCGCCCCAAAGACGCGCTCGTTCGCATCGCGGAACCGTCCGATTTCTCGGTCCTCGCCCGTGAAGGCGCGGATGATCCGCGCACCGGCGAAGGCTTCGCGGATCAGGCTCGCCAGGCTGGCGACGTGCGTCTGCGCCACGACGGTCGTGCCCTGGATTTCCCGGCCGAAGCGCCGCGCCAGCCACAGCACCGCGGGGATGACCGTGGCGGTCGCCAGCGAGAGTTGCCAGTCGATCCAGAACAGCATCACGATCGTGCCGACGACCATCAACACACACGACAACCCGTCCACGATGCCGAGGAGCAACTGCGTCTGGACGATTTGCGTGTCCTGCAGGCTGCGCGCGATCGCGTCACCGCTCTGCCACACGGCAAACCGATCGAGCGACCAACGTTGGATTCGTGTGAAGAGGTCCAGCCGCAGGTCGGCCGTGACGCGGTGGCTCAAGAAGAACGTGAAGTAGATTTGCACGAAGAGCCCCACGCTGCGCACGCCGAAGATCCCCAGCAACAAGAGGGCGCCGTGATTGAGCGCGTTGAAAGATACGGTCCTGATCAGCGTGTCGATGAGTGCGCCCGCATAGCGGGGGACGGCCAGGTTGATAAGGGTGATGAGCAGCATGCTGATGGTCGCCGCCGCGACCTGTAGGCGGTACCGCAGGATGTAGCCGGCCAGCCGGGCGAGATCGCTGGACCGCCGCCCGTCGGTCGTGGGTGGGGTGCCGCTCATTGCGGGGAGACCCGCGGGCCGGTCTGTGGCGCGATCGCATCCACGATGGCCCGCGCGCCGCCCACCGTCCGCGGGATGACGGCCAGGGCCTCCACGAGCCGGCGCCGGGCGCCCTCGTCCTGCAGCAGTCGCGCGCTTTCGTCGGCGACCTCGGCGGGCGTCACGTCGCCGCTCAATTCTGGCATGATGCGCTGCCCGGCGCGCATGTTCGGCAAGGCGAGGTAGGGCCGCTTCCTCTTATGGTACACGAGCAACAGGCGCCTCAACCCGGGACCCAACAACGGCGGGCGTGTGATCCACCCAAGCACGCCTTCGAGCGGGGCGACCATCGCGACGCTCGCAGGCCCAACGACAATACTGGGAATCCGCATGACGGCGAGCTCGAGCGTGTTGGCGCCGGGGATGGTGAGGACGAGATCGGAGTCGAGGATGTGCGACCAGCCGCCGTGGGCGACTTCGATGCCGGCGGCGTCGAGGTCGCGGCGGTGCCGGCTGATGATGCTCTGCTGGACATGGGGCGCAACGTAGGGAGAGACGACGAGGCGGAGGCGGACGCCGGGGAGCCGCTGCCGGAGGGCGGTGGCGGTGCGGACCCAAAAGGGGAAGAAGGCCGAGAAAACTGGGTTGCGACTGCCGCAGAGGAGGGTGACCTGCGGCGGGGTGCCATTGCCGTTATGGCTCACCAGGGTTCGATTGGGGAGCGCGTCGTGGCGGGGATCACCAGTGACGAGGAGTTTGGCGGCGGGGACCCCGTAGCGGATGAGGCGCTCGGCGAGATCGGAGGTGGGGATGAAGATGCGCTCAAAGGGGTGATGGATCCGGGCGATGTGGGCGCGCTCGACGAAAGCGAAGGCGCGGGCACGCCAGCGGCGGGCGAGACGCTTGCTGTACCAGAAACTGCCGCCGACG
>JBGQGY010000037.1:0-27268 GCA_041497675.1 bacterium
ATTCGGGACACCTTTACAGCCGAGCAGAAGGCCGCCTTGGAGGTCGCCCGGCAGGAGTTCCAGTCGCGGGGCCGGCAGCAGCAACAGGGCGCGGCACCCGGCGGGGTGGGCGAGGGCGGGCCAGTCGCGGGGCCGGCGGGCGCGGGGCCGGCGGGCACGGGCGGCCCGGCCGGAGCGGGGGTCAGCGACGAGCAGCGCGCGCAGTTCCGTGCCCGAGCCTTTGAACGCATGATCCGTTACCTTGAACGTCGAATGAAATAGGCGTCACACCCACCTTCATTTTCGGGAGGAGTCGATGCGGCACACCGCACTCATCCTGGCGTTGCTGCTTGTCGTAGCCTTGTGGTATCCGTCGTCGTCGGCCGCTCAGACGCCGCGGCTGATGACGCTGGCCGAATTGGTGACGTCCGCCGACCAGCGCAATCCAACGGTCGTGGCGGCCCGTCAGGCTGTGACGGCCGCTGAAGCTGGGGTGGCGCTGGCGAAGTCCGGCCGAGGCCCTACGTTCACGGCGTCCGGCTCTACGGGAACCTCGGGCGGCGGGACCTCGACCACGACATCGGGATTCGGCGCGTCGGTGAGCATCGGTGCGTCCTACGTGCTCTATGATAGCGGGCAGATCGCGTACGCGGTCAAACAGGCGGAGGCCAACCTCCAATCCGCCAAGTTCGCCCTCGAGGCGACGCGGCAGGACGTGTCACTGACCGTGGCGACGGGCTACATCAACGTGCTCACCGCCGTGCGCAACGTCACGGTCCGCGAGCAGGTGGTGGCACAGAATCAGGAACTGCTGCGTCTGGCCGAAGGACAGTTTCGCGCCGGCGCGGTGGCGCGGGCCGACGTCGTGAGCGCACAGGCCAACCTCGCCACTGCCGAAGGCGACCTCATTGCGGCCCGCAACGCGGTGGACCAGTCCAAAGCGTCACTGAATGCGGCGATCGGGCAGGCCGCAGCGATGCCGGTGGCGGTTGCGCCCGCGCCGACGGTCCCGGCGCTCACGCTCACGCTGGCGAGCCTCGTGACATTTGTCGACGAGCGTCCCGAAGTCCGCAAGGCCATGGCCGACATCCTGGCGGCGACAGCGGCGCTGCAGCTGGCACAGGCCGGCGGAGGGCTCCGGCTGATCCTCAATGGCGCCGTAACACGGGCCCAGGCGCCCACTGAACAAACGATCTACTCGGTCGGCGCGACGGCGAGCATCCCGGTCTCGGACGCCGGACGCACCGACGCCAGCGTGGCACAGGCGAGCGCCAACCTGGAGGCCGCGAAGGCCCGTATCGAGACCGCGCGGTTGAATGCGCAACAGCAGAGTGTGCAGGCCTTCTTCAACGTCCAGAACGCTCAGGCCCGGATTGTCAGCACGCGCGCCGCGCTCGAGTTCGCCCTGGAATCGCTGCGGCTGGCGCAGGGGCGATACGCTGCGGGCGCGGGCACGCTGATCGAGGTGACGACCGCTCAAACGACGCTCCTGCAGGCGCAGGTCAACCTGGCCGCCGCGGAATCCGACCAGCTCGCCGGGGTGGTCAATCTGCGATACGCCCTGGGCCGTTCTGTGGTCGCCGGGGCCCTGTAGCCTGAAGGTAAACCTTTTGGGGCGGGGAACCGGTCCATAGACAAAGATGGGCATATACAGACAGTAGGTGGCAGGCATTCCTCCGAACGGGGTGGACTATGCATAGGCGCCTGATCCCGCTGACCGTCGCGCTGTTTCTCGCAATCGGGATTTTGGCGCCGCCCGCCGGAGCCCAGCAGCCCGCAGAGTTCGGGCTGCCGCTGTTCGCCGAGGCGTACAAGGTCCTCCGCGAAGAAAGTCTGCTGTCGCCCACACCCGAGACGCTGCTCCGTGGCGCCGACACCGGGCTCCGCAACCTCCTCCGTGACGACGGACACCCGCCGTCCGCACTGGCGCCGCTGGCGCTCACCGGTGACGAGCGGGTCGACGTGGACCAGTTCGTTCACCGCATCGAACAAGTCCAGGGGATGTCCCGGCAGCGGCCGATCAACGTCGTGTACGCCGCGGCGACCGCCATGGTGGCCGCGCTCCGCGAACCCAACAGCGTCTTCTACGGTCCCGACGCGTTCGCCCAGTTCATCCGCCGCACCCGAGGCGATGACTTCGTCGGCGTCGGCATCGTCATCGAGGACAAGAGCGGGCAGGTCGTCATTACGGACGTCCTGGAAGACTCGCCCGCGAGTGAGGCCGGGCTGCGGCCCGGTGATGCGATCACGGCCGTGGATGGCACGACGACCACCGGGCGGACGCTAGAGCAGATCAGCCAGATGATCCGCGGCAACGAGGGGACGTCGGTCGTGCTGATGATCCGGCGGACCGGCGTCGAGCCGTCCCAGCCGGTCACGATGGTCCGCCGCCGCCTCCAGCAGCGGGTCGTGTCCACGCGGATCCTGCCATCTGGTGTCGGGTATCTTCGCCTGACCCAGTTTACACAGGGATCTGCGGATCTGGTGGCGGCAGGTCTCCGCCAGTTGCTGCAAGATGGCGCGAGGGGTATGGTGCTCGACCTGCGCGGCAACCCCGGCGGTTTGCTCGAGGCCTCAGTCAACATCGCCAGCCACTTTCTCGAACGTGGGGTCGTGGTGACGCTCGACTCCGGCCGCGGGCAAACGACGGCCTACACGGTACGGCCCCGCGATCCGAAGTACACGGGCCCGCTCGTCGTGTTGGTCGACCGCGGCAGCGCCAGCGCCTCCGAAGTCGTTGCGGGCGCCTTGCAGGATACCGGGGTGAAGCTCGTCGGGACACGCACCTACGGCAAGGCCACGGTGCAGGCCGTCTATCGCTTCCGCGACGGCAGCGGGCTGCGTCTGACGATTGCGCGGTACCTGACGCCCTCCGGACGAGATATTGAGGCCAACGGTCTGACACCGGATATCGAAATCACGTCTGTCGGCGCGGCCATCGGCACGGCGGATGATGCACAGTTGAACCGGGCGGTGGCGGTGGTCCAGCAGGCGGCCGAGGCGCCGCGAGTGGCGCCCGCTGCGTACCGCGCACAGCGTCCCGCGATGCCCGCGCGGACCGTGCCCGCAGAACTGGTCGCGCGGGCCGCCGTGATCTGGCACGAGTAGCTCAGGCGCGCCGCTACAGGAAATCCTCACCCATTCTCGGAACCTAGTCTACGGAGCGCGGTCTAACGGCCGCGCTCCGTAGAGTCTGTTATGGCGATTCTCGGGATCATTAGGCGTAGCGCCTACTTCGATTCGGTGGCCCTCATGCTCGCCCAGCGCGAAGCGCGGGGGCGGCCCGGCGTCGAAGAGATGGGTCTTGTCATGGCGACCGACGCCAACAAGGCGCTCCTGCGCGAGAGCGGACTCGACTTTGCCGAGCTGGCGGGCGCCGGCCCCGACGATCTCGTCACCGTGGCCAGGGCCACAACCGCGGAAGCGGCGCAGGCGGCGATTGCGGCCGCGCAAGACTCTCTGACCCGGAAGCGCGCGCCCGCGGCGTCCGACACCTACCGTCCCAAGACGATTGCCTCGGCCGTCCAACAACTTCCACAGGCGACGTTGGCCGTCATCTCGGTGCCCGGCCGCTTCGCCAAACCGGTGACGCAGGAGGCGCTGGACGCCGGGCTGCACGTGCTGTTGTTCTCTGACAACGTGCCGATCGAGCACGAGATCGACCTCAAGGCACGCAGCCGTGCCACAGGGCTGTTGCTGATGGGTCCGGACTGCGGGACCGCACTCATCGGCGGTGCCGCGCTGGGGTTTGCCAACAAGGTCCGCTCGGGCTGCATCGGTCTCGTCGCGGCGGCCGGCACGGGTCTCCAGGAAGTCACCTCACTGATTGACCGATTCGGCGGCGGGATCTCTCACGCGATCGGCGCCGGCGGCCGCGATCTCTCGACCGCGGTGGGCGGCGCCACCATGCTGCAGGGGTTGCGAACCCTCGCCCTCGACCTGCAAACTGAGGTCATCGTCTTGATCAGCAAACCGCCCGCGCCCGACGTGGCCTCGCGGCTGGTCGCCGCCGCGGGCGCGTGCGGGAAACCGGTCGTCGTCTGCTTCGTGGGCGCCGTGGTGCCGCCGGCACGCCACGTAGAGGGCGCCACGACCCTCGAAGACGCCGCGCGCGCCGCCGTGCGCCTCGGCTACGGGATCGATGTCCGGCCCCCGGTACTCCGATCGTTGCCCGCGCAAGAAGCCGGCCGGCTCGCCCGCGAGCAGACGTTCCTGCGCGGGCTCTACAGCGGCGGCACGCTGTGCTATGAGGCGCTCGTCTTGCTCCGCCGCTATGTCGGGCCGGTGTGGTCGAACATACCGCTGCGACCGGAGGAGTCGCTTGATCCGGTCACCCGCAGCCGCGAGCACACCGTGATCGATATGGGCGGCGACGCGTTCACCCAGGGCCGCCTGCACCCGATGATCGACCCGGCGCTCCGCGTGCAACGGTTGGAGCAGGAAGCAGCCGATCCCACCGTGGCCATTCTGCTGTTCGACGTGGTGCTGGGCTACGGCGCCCATCCGGATCCCGCCTCAGTGTATGGCCCGGTGATCGCCCGTCTTCAGGCGCAGGCCAGAGCCTCGGGACGGCATCTGAGCATTGTCGCGTCGGTATGCGGCGCCGAGGACGACCCGCAGGACGCCGCGGCGCAGCGCGCCGCCCTGGTCGACGCGGGGGCGTTGGTCGAGGAGAGCAACGCCAGGGCCGTGCGTCTGGCCGGGCTCATCGCCCAAGCACACGGCAGCCATGGCACGGCCTCCGAGCCACAGGTGATCGCCGCTGCGCCGCAGGCGCCGGTCTGGCCCGACGTCGATCCCGTGCTGGCGATGCTGCGCAAGCCACCGGCGGTGATCAACGTCGGCCTGGAATTGTTCACCGAGAGCCTGAAGGCGCAGGGTGTGCCCGTCGTCTCGGTCGACTGGCGGCCGCCGGCCGGCGGCAAACAGCACCTCCTTGACCTGTTGGACAAACTCGAGGCGTAGGCGGGGACGAGGTGTCATGAGCGACATCAACTCGGCGAACACGGACGTGCTCAACCGCATCCTCGCGGCGCTGCCGGTGCTCGTCGGCGTCGGCCGCGCGCTCGACGTCATCCCGGGGATGCAGCCCAACATGATCCTCCACGCCGGCCCGCCCATCGCGTGGACCCGGATGTCGGGCCCGCTGCGCGGCGCGGTCGTCGGCGGGCTGATCTTCGAGGGGTTGGCGAATACCGAGGTCGAGGCCGTGGCCTCGATCGAGCGGGGAGAGGTGCGCTTCGACTCCTGCCATCATCATGCCGCCGTCGGGCCGATGGCCGGTGTCACCACGGCCTCGATGCAGGTCTATGTCGTAGAGAATCGCGCGTTTGGCAACCGGGCCTTCTCGAACCTCAACGAAGGCTATGGCAAGGTGCTGCGCTATGGCGCCTACAGCGACGACGTGCTGGCGCGCCTGCGGTGGATGAACGAGACACTCGGCCCGGCGGTTGACGGCGCCCTGCGGCGGATGGGCGGCCTTGACCTGAAGACCCTGATCGCCCGGCAGTTGACGATGGGCGATGAAGGTCACAACCGCAACATCGCCGGGTCGGCCACGTTTGGGCGGCTGCTCGCCCCGTCGCTGGCGCGCGTAGGGCTTGGCGGCGAGGCGCTGGAACGCGTCCTCCGGTACTTCGCGGACAACGATCTGGCGGTCTTGAACCCGGTGATGGCCGCGTGCAAGGCAACGATGGACGCCGCCCACGGCGTGTCCGGGAGCACGGTGGTCACGTGTATGGCGCGCAACGGGACCGAGTTCGGGGTCCGCGTCTCGGGTCTGGGCGATCGCTGGTTTACCGCGCCCGCGGAGGTGCCGGTGGGTCTCTACTTCCCAGGATTTACGGCGGAGGATGCGAATCCCGACATCGGTGACTCGACTATCACCGAGACCGCCGGGATCGGGGCGTTTGCCATGGCCGCAGCGCCCGCCATTGTCAAGTTCATCGGCGGGACGCCGCGCGACGCCTTGACGTCGACGCTGGAGATGTATGAGATCACGGTGGGCGAGAACCCGGCCTACGGCCTGCCCCCGCTCGACTTCCGCGGTACCCCCACCGGGATCGATATCCGCAAGGTCGTGCGCACCGGGATGACGCCGCGCATCAACACCGGGATTGCACACCGGAAGCCGGGTGTCGGGCAGGTGGGCGCCGGGCTGGTGCGGCCGCCCATGGCCTGCTTCGAGCAGGCGCTCGAAGCGATGGCCGCGGCGTTGGGGCGGTAGCGGCGATAGCCGGTTCTCGAAGGGATCGTCGTACTGCATCTGAACCGTACGAGCGAAGGAGGCGGACCATGCAATCTATACGTATCGCCACGGGCGTGGTACTCGTGATGTTGCTGGTGCTCGTCGGCTCCTCGGTTCCCGGTACTGCGCAGCAGCCGCGTTCGGGCGGCACGCTGACCTATATCGTCACCGCGCTGCCGCCCTCGTTTGACGCGCACCGCGAAACGACGTTTGCGACCCTGCACCCGATCAAGCCGCATTACAACCTGCTGGTGAAGTTCGATACGCACAACTACCCGAAGGTCGTCCCCGACCTCGCGGAGTCGTGGACGACGTCGAGGGACGGGATGACGTGGACCTTCAAGATCCGGCAGGGCGTGAAGTTCCACGACGGCTCGGTGCTGACATCCCGCGACATCAAAGCCTCGTTCGACCGGATCGTGTTCCCGCCGGAAGACGTGATCAGCATCCGTCAGGCGATGTACGGGGGCGTGAAGAGCATCGAGGCACCCGACCCGCAGACCGTCATTTTCCGTCTCAAGTGGGCGGTGCCCAGTTTCCTGGACAAGCTCGCCTCGCCGTTCAACTGGATGTACAAGGCCGATATCCTGGCGCGCGACCAGCACTGGTACGAGCGCAACGTCATGGGGACCGGGCCCTTCAAGTTTGTCGAGTACGTGCGTGGGTCCCGGTGGGTAGCCCGCAAACATGAGGACTACTTCGATCGGGGCAAACCGTATCTCGACGGGTATGTGGCGCTGTTCATCTCGAGCCGCTCGGCGATGATGGCCGCGCTGCGCAGCGGGCAGGCGCTCATCGAGTTTCGCGGCGTCTCGCCCGCCGAGCGCGATGAGCTGAAAGCGGCGCTGGGTGACCGGCTTCAAGTGCAGGAAGGACCGTGGCAGTGCAACCTGATCGTGGCCTTCAATACGAAGAAGAAGCCGTTCGACGACGTGCGCGTGCGGCGGGCGCTGACGCTGGCGGTCGATCGCTGGGCGGGCAGCCGCGCGCTCTCGCAGATCGCCTTCGTCGGACCGGTCGGCGGCGTCATGAGGCCGAAATCGGAGTTTGCGCTGCCGGATGCCGAGCTGATGAAGCTGGCCGGTTACAGCCGGGATATCCAGCAATCGCGGAACCAGGCGCGCCAGCTGCTCCGTGAGGCGGGCGTGCCGGAGAACTTCAGTTTCACCCTGCTGAACCGTGACGTCTCGATGCCCTATGAACCGGTCGGCGTCTATCTCGTCGATCAGTGGCGGCAGGTGGGGTTGAACGCCCAGCACTTCCAGGCCGAGACGGCCAAGTACCTTGCCACCCTCCGCGCCGGCACCTACGATGCCGCCGTCGACTTCGCCTGTGACTTTACCGACGATCCCGATGTCCAGCTGTCGAAATTCGTCTCTTCAGATGTGAGTCCGATAAACTACGGCAACTACATCGACCGGCAGCTCGATCTCATGTACTTCCAGCAGAGCCGCACGGCCGACAAGGCCACGCGGGCACAGGTCGTCCACCAGTTCGAGAAGCGGCTGCTCGATCAGCAGGTCTATGCGATGTACGTGTTGTGGTGGCAGCGAATCGTCCCGCACTGGAGACGGGTCCAGGGCTACAAGGTGACCACGAACCACTACGTCGAGCCGGACATGGCGGAGTACTGGCTCTCCGAATAGACGACAGCCGCATCCTCATGCGGCCTGAGACGTCTGTTCCAGGGACGCCGTCATGAACCGGTACGTCCTCGCCCGGTTCCTGCTCATGCTTCCCACCCTCCTCGCGGTGGCGGTATTGATCTTCCTTCTCGTTCGCGTCGTCCCGGGCGATATCGTGGCGGTGCGGCTGGTGCTGGGCGGCTCGTACGTCACGCCGAGGGCCATCGAAGCCGAGCGCGCCCGGTTGGGGCTGAACAAGCCGTTGTGGAACCAGTTCACCGATTGGATGGTGGGGCTGGCCCGGCTCGACCTGGGAACGTCGATGTGGTCGGGCGAGCCGGTGGCGCGCGAGATCGGCCTTCGCCTGCAGTTGAGTTTGCAACTGGCGGTAATGGCGACGCTGATCGCGACGGCGGCGGCGCTGCCCCTTGGGACCCTTGCGGCCGTCCACCGGGGGCGGTGGGTGGACCACGTGGTGCAGGTCGTGAGCGTGGCCGGTCTCGCGGTCCCGTCGTTCTGGCTGGGTATCCTGATGATCCTGTTCCTGCTGTCGGTCTTCCAATATCTGCCCCCGCTCACGTTCACGTCGCTGTGGGTCGACCCCAAGGCGAATCTGGCTCAGCTCATCTGGCCGGCATTGGCCGTCGGGTACCGCTACTCAGCCGTCGCGACACGCATGACGCGGTCGGCGCTGCTGGAAGTGCTGCGCGAGGATTACGTGCGAACTGCCTGGGCCAAGGGACTCTCTCACAACGTCATCTTGCGCCGGCACGCCCTGCGGAACGCCCTGATGCCGGTCGTGACCGTGATCGGGCTGGAGTTTGCGTTCCTGATCGGTGGGCTCGTGGTGACCGAGCAGGTCTTCAACCTCAACGGCATCGGAAAGCTTATCGTCGATGCGATCAGCCAGCGCGACTATACGCTGATCCAGGGGCTGATGCTGCTGGTGGCGGTCGGCTACATTCTGATCAACTTTCTCGTCGATCTCGTATACGCGTGGATCGATCCACGTGTCGCTTACCAGTAGCCCCGAGTCCACGGTCTTGGCCGTCCCTGGACACCGGGGGCGCCGGCATCCCGTGCGGCGCTTTCTCCAGCAGTATCCGGTGGGAGCCGTGGGTGGCGCCATCGTCGTTGCCCTGCTGCTGGTGGCGGTGTTCGCGCGGTGGGTGGCTCCCGCTGATCCGCTGGTCATAGACTTCGGCGCGATGTTCCGCCCCCCCGGGCGTGCCCACTGGTTTGGCACCGACTCCTTTGGCCGAGACGTGCTCAGCCGGATCATCCACGGGGCCCGCACGGCGTTCATCGTAGGCTTCGGATCCTCGGTCACCGGGGCGACGATCGGTGCGGTCGTCGGTGTGGCCAGCGCCTACTTCGGCGGGTTCACGGACCTGATCGTGCAGCGTCTGGTCGATGTGCTGATCTCGTTCCCCATCATCATTCTTGCACTGTCCATCGTCGCCATTATCGGCGCCGGTACCGACAAGCTCATCGTGGCCATTGCGTTATCGTTTCTGCCACGCGCCGAGCGCGTCGTCCGGAGCAGCGCCCTGGCCGTCCGCGAGATGGTGTACATCGACGCCGCCAGGGCGATCGGCGGCTCACCGGCCCGCATCATCTTCAGACACATGGCGCCCAACGTGACCGCGTCGTTTCTGATCATGCTCACCACGTTCCTGGGGCAGGCGATTCTGCTGGAGGCGTCGCTGTCGTTCTTGGGGCTGGGCCTCTCGGAGCCGACGCCGGCCTGGGGCTTGATGCTTCGCGGTGCGGCGGTGGATTTCGTGCAGAAGGCTCCATGGATGGCGGTCTTTCCAGGGCTGGCGATCAGCGTGACGGTGCTGGCGTTCAACGTGCTGGGCGACGCGTTGCGCGATGCGCTCGATCCCAGGCTGCGGGGCTGACGCGCCGCCGCGGCACACCTCGCTCCAGGCCACGACTAGCCCGGTATCGAACTAGTTTCGCGCTGACAACAGTTGATGAGGAGGAATGTGATGAAGGCGGAAGCCAAGCTCGCCGAACTCGGATTACAACTTCCCACCGCACCGGGGCCGATCGCGAACTACGTGCGCGCCGTCAGGGTGGGCAACCTGTTGTTCGTCTCTGGACACGGTCCAACGCGCGACGGCAAGTATCTCTTCACCGGCAAGCTCGGCACAGACCTGACCGTAGACGATGGATACAAAGCGGCGCAGCTCGTGTGCCTCAACTGTCTGGCGTCGGTGCGGGAGGCCCTCGGAGATCTGGACCGCGTCAAGCGGGTCGTCAAGCTGCTGGGCATGGTCAACAGCGCCCCGGACTTCGGCCACCAGCCCGAGGTGATCAACGGTGCGTCGGATCTGCTGGTGCAACTGTACGGCGATTCGGGCCGCCACGCGCGGTCGGCCGTCGGCATGGGTGCCCTGCCGCGGAACATCGCCGTCGAGATCGAGATGATTCTTGAGGTGGAGTGATGCGGTCGCGTTGGGCGATCAGGTCATGTAGAGACCGCCGTTGACGTTCACCGTCTCGCCAACGACAAAACTCGCGGCGTCGGTCGCCAGGAAGCCGACGACCTCGCCGATTTCTTCCGGGCGTCCGATGCGGCCGAGGGGAATGCCCTGTCGGAGCATCTCGAGTTGCTCGGGGCTGGTGAGGGTGCGCTGAAACCCGGTGTCGATCGTGCCCGGGGAGACGGCCAGGACCCGGACCCCCTGCGGGGCCAGCGCCCGTGCCAGAGCCCGCGTCAGGGTCAACAGCGCGCCCTTCGCTGAGGAATACGCAAACACGGTGTCGGTGCCGCCGAGGTTCGCGGCGGTCGAGAGGATATTGATGATGACGCCCTTCCCACGGCGCGTCATGGCGGGTGTGAGCGCCTGGCACAGATACAGCGCGGCGCGGTAGTTCAGGTTGAAGACCTGGTCGAGAAATGGGGCATTCAGTTCCGTCCAGTGGACGCGCCGGATTGGCGTGCCGGCGTTGTTGACCAGGATATCGATGGGGGCGAACGCGCCGGCCTCGGCCGCGATCCGCCTGACATCCGTCTCAACGGTCAAGTCACCCAGCAGGACGCGATGCCGCCGGCCAAGTGCTCCAACCTCCGCGGCCAGCGCGTGCGCGCCGGCCGCGTTCTTGTTACCGTGTATCGCGACGTTGGCGCCGCGCCGGGCCAGCGCCCGCACGATGGCGGCGCCGATGTCGCTGGTGCCGCCCGTGACCAGGGCCGCGCGCCCGTCGAGTTCCATCTCCCTCGCTACTCGGGCACGCGCATGCCAAGACCTTTCATGACCTCGCGCTCGGCCTCCGCAAACGGCGTCTCTTTAAACGCGTGGTCCATGGCCGTGAACGTCTTGTATCCGCCTGCCTGCTCGGCATCCCACTCGTCTGCGAACTTCCCCGACCGGATGTAGGCCAGCACGTCCTGCATGGTCGTCCGCAGGTCCGGCGGCGAGAAACGCGACAGACGGCTCTTGGTCCCGTACCGGCTGGTGGGCGAGTGCAGCCCAGTTTGACCGACCCACCCGTGTTTGGCGGCTTCGTGCAGCACGTCGCCCATCTCGCCCGAGAGATACAGTTCGAGGACGGCCGCGACTTTGGGATAGCCCGCCGCCACTGCGACCTCGACGGCCGTCGTGAGCGCCGCCGAAATCGCCGGGACCAGTGCCTGCTCGGTGAACAGATCCAGCTCCGTCTCGTCTTTGAAGCTCACGTGCAGCGCAAACGACTTCAACGATCCGATGGCCTTGGCCAGCGCCAGCGTGAGCGGCCAGGCCTGGCCATCGGCGTCTTGGTGCACGTCGACGAAGCTCAGGAATCCCTGGCCCCGGACATAGTGGTCGCGTACGGCGACCCCCACGGTGCGCGGCGCCACCATGATCACGTTGATGTCGGGAGGGAACACGATCTGATTGAAACAGACGCAGTATCCGGACGCAAAGACTAGGGTGTTCCCCTTCGTCAATCCTGGCCGAATCGACGCCCGGTAGATCGCCGGCGTCACCTCATCGGGCAGCAACGACATCACGATGTCACCGCGTCTGGCGGCGTCGTCGATCGTGTGCAGGCTGAAACCGTCGCGTTTGGCCTGCGCGGCGTAGTCGTCGTCGGCGTTGCCCACGATCACCGTCATCCCGCTGTCGCGCAGGTTGAGGGCCTGAGCCCGACCCTGGTTGCCGTACCCGAGGATCGCAATGGTCTTTGCACGCAGCGGGTCAAGCGTAGCGTCGGTTTCTCGAAAGATGCGGGTCATGGGGATGGTCCTTTCCCAGAGAGTGGGTGGGGCGTACACGCATTTAGTTCTCTGAACGGTTGATATATCCTGTGGTGGATGAAAGCGTTTCTGGTGCGCCGTCTGATTTCCACCCTCGCGGCGGCGCTGGCACTCTCGATGCTCATCTTCCTGCTCATCAGGCTCGTCCCTGGCGACGCCGTGACGATGTGGGTCGGGCAGGAGGGGACGATGACGCCTGAGGTCAGGCAGACGCTGCGGAAGATGTTTGGCCTGGCCGAACCGCTGCCGGTCCAGTACCTGCACTGGCTGGGGGATGTGGTGCGCGGGGATCTCGGGTACTCGTTTCGGTCGCGTCTCCCCGTCTCGCTGCTGATGGGGCGCGCGCTCCCGATCACGGTCGAACTCGCGGTCATGGCCATGGTGCTCTCCGTCGTCGTGGCCGTGCCGCTTGGGATTCTCTCCGCGGTCCGGCGGAACACGCCGAGCGACGTGGTCGCGCGGGTCCTGGGGCTGTTGGGGCTGTCCATGCCGAGCTTCTGGCTGGCCGTCCTGATGATCCTGGTGAGCGCCAGCTACTTCCGGTGGCTCCCGTCCTTGTTTTACGTGGGGCTGTTCAAGAACCCCGTCGAAAACCTCAAACAGATGTTGATGCCGGTGGCCTCGCTGGCACTCCCGCTGATGGCCGTCGTGATGCGCATGACCCGGTCGACCATGCTGGAAACGCTGAACCAGGACTACGTCCGCACCGCGCGCGCCAAGGGCGTGACCGAACGCCTGATGTTGTGGCGCCATGCGTTGAAGAACGCCTTGATCCCGATCATCACCGTCGTCGGCATCCAGCTGGGGCGCCTGCTCGGCGGCGCGGTGATCGTCGAGCAGATCTTTAGCCTCCCGGGCGTCGGCATCACGCTGATCGCCTCGATCGCCGAACGAGACTACCCGATGGTCCAGGGCACCATCCTGATGATGGGGCTCCTCTTCATCGGCGTGCAGTTTCTGGTGGATCTCTGCTACGGGTACATCGATCCGCGGATCCGGTACGGATGAAGCCGACACCGTCGCACGCGGCGGGGCTGGGACGCCTGGCGCGGCGGAACCTGGTCGGTGTCTGTGGCATCACCGTGGTGGTGGCGCTCATCACTATCGCGGTGTTCGCGCAGCGGCTGAGCCCCTTCGACCCCAACGCGCAGGTGGGACGGCGGCTCAGCCCGCCGGAGGCCCAGCACGTCCTGGGGTTGGATCAACTCGGCCGAGACGTGTTGAGCCGTCTCATCTTCGGGGCGCGGGTCGCGCTGCTCGTCAGCGTGGTGTCGATCGGCCTCTCGCTGCTCGCCGGCGTCGGTCTGGGCCTCGCGGCCGGATACTACGGGGGAGTCGCCGACAACCTGATCATGCGCGTGATGGACTTGATGTTCACGCTGCCGTCATTCGTGCTGGCGGTGGCGCTGGCGGGCCTGCTGGGACCCAGCCTGAGTAACGTGATCATCGCCATCGCGCTGGTCACGACACCCACGATCGCCAGGATTACCCGGGCGCCCGTCCTCGCGGCGCGCGAGACGGAGTACGTCGCCAGCGCGCGGGCCGCGGGCGCCGGTGACGCGCGTATCATGCTGCGCCACGTGCTGCCGAATATCGTCGCGCCCATCATCGTCCAGGCTACCGTGAGCGTCGCCGATGCGATTCTGATCGAAGCGGGATTGAGTTTTCTCGGTCTGGGCGTGCAGTCACCGCTCACGTCCTGGGGGAACATGCTGGGGACGGGACGGAACTTCATGGAGCTGGCGAATGGGCTCTCGATCTTCCCAGGAGCCGCGATCATGCTGGCCGTCCTGGGGTTCAATTTTGCCGGCGACGGCCTGCGGGACGTGCTCGATCCGCGGCTGCGGGGGGTCTAGCAGGGACGGGTTCCCCAAGACAGAAGTTCTGGCACGTCCATACAGTCGCGTGTCCACGTGAGGGAGGAACAGCGATGAGGGAGAACGGTCATGAAGCCGGGAAACGTCAGGGGAGGCGTCGGGGTCTGACGCGGCGCCAGCTCCTCAAGGCGGCCGGCGCGGCCGGTCTGATGAGCCTGACGGGGATGCGGACGGTGTCGGCGCTGGCGGCCCCCGCCGTGATCATCAAGCGCGGGGGCGCGCTGAACTGGGCCGAGGTCAACGATCCGATCAGCTTCGACCCGCACAACCGCGTCAACGCCTCGGCGACCGTCATGCAGCGGCTGGTGTATCAGTGCTTCACCCGGCAGAATCCGCGGACCATGGCCGTCGAGCCCGCCCTCGCCACGAAGTGGGAGTACACGAAACCCACCGAGCTCGTCTGGACGCTGCGTCAAGGCGTCACATTCCACAACGGCCAGCCGTTTACGGCGGAAGACGCCAAGTGGAACGTCGACCGCGCGCTTGATCCGAGGACGGGCAGCCCGTTCGCCGTCTGGTACGAGGCCGTCGAGAAGACCGAGGTCGTCAACCGCAACGTCGTCAAGATGACGCTCAAGCGGCCCGATCCGTTGCTGCCGGGCAAGTTTGGCGCCATGCGCGTCCTCGGGTTCGCCCCCGGGGGGTCTGACCCGCGATCGCTGGCGTCGAACCCGATTGGGACCGGACCCTATAGACTCGTCGAATGGGCGCCGAACGACCACGCGACGTTTACCCGCAACGAGCGCTACTGGGAACGGGGCATTCCCTATATCGACACGCTGAACGTCAAGTACATCACGCAGGAAGATCCCCGGATCGCCGGCCTGCGCGCAGGCGCGATCGACTTTTCGATTGTCAGCGCCGATGGTGCAAGACGGCTCGCAGGCAGCCCGAACCTCAAGTTCATCAAAGGGGTGCACGGGGTGTTCACGGTCATCAAGTTCCACCAGCGGTTCCCGCCGTTTCGGGACCGGCGCGTGCGGCAGGCGATGAATCTGTCCATCGACCGAAAGGAGATCATCGAAAAAGCCCTGGGGGGATCGGGGGTCATGATCGGCCCGATCGTCTACGGCTGGGAAGACTACGGCATTCCACCGGAGCAACTGCCCTACAAGGTCGATGTCGATCAGGCGAAGAAGTTGATGGCCGAGGCCGGATACCCCGGCGGTTTTGAGGTCACCGCGGTCACGCTGCCCGAGGGACACCCCGCGGCGTTTTATCCCACCATTGCGACCGCCGCCGAGCACTGGAAGCGAATCGGCATCACGGTCAGGATCCTGCAGCTCGAGCTCGGCGCGTGGCTACAGCGAAACAACACGCTCGACTACGACATGCTCGTCGGGAACCGCGGCTTCCGCGGCGATCCCATCGACGTCCTCCAGCCACACTATCACCCGAAGGGCAGCGACAACCCGCTGGGCTACTCGAATTCGCAGGTGCAACGCTGGATTGAGCAGGCCGCGGTGGAGCCCGACCGTCTGAAGCGCCGCGACCTGTACCTGAAGATTCAGATGAAGGTGCTCGAGGACGTGCCGTGGCTGTTGTTGTGGGCGCCCATCGAGAACTACGCCATGCAGCGGTCGGTCATGGGGTACGATCAAGTCCCGTTCGACAGCTTCAAGGACCTGATCTGGACGACCTGGCTGGACCGGTAGGACGGGGTGGGAGTGGCTGACCTGCGGGTGCACGTCGCCAGCCGCTTATCCGAGGAACACCTGGACCGGATCCGGGGCGTGTCCCCCCGTGTGCGGCTCACCTATCAGCCGTACTCGCCTTACGAGCCGTCCGCTGGGCTTGAGGGCGCGCTGGTCGACGTCGAAGTGCTCTTTTCGCACCACGCGCGATTTGCGATGAATGCCTCGCCGCGTCTCCGCTGGCTACAGCTCCCCGGCGACGGCGTGGATCATCTGCGGGGCGCCCCGGTGATGCAGAGCGGCGTCACGATCACCAACACGCGAGTGTTTGGCATCCCGATCACCGAATACGTCTTCGCGTCGATCATCGCGTACTATCGGCGGTTCCCGCAGATGATGGTGCGATTTCAGCAGGGGCGGGTCTGGCCGCGCAATCAGTGGGACGAGTATGCCGGCGAGGACCTGGCGGGCAAGGTCATGGCCATCATCGGCTACGGGGCGATCGGGCGCCGTCTGGCCCGGGTTGCCGAGAGTTTCGACGTGACGGTCATCGCCACGCGCCGCAGCATTGCGTCGATGGTCCGCGAGGATCGGATCGAAGTGCACCCCGCCGGTCACCTACACCAAGTGCTGGCCCGGGCGGACGTGGTGGTTGTCTGTCTGCCCCTCACGGACGAGACCGAAGGGGCCATCGGTGAGGCCGAACTACGGGCGATGAAGCCAAGTGCCTATCTGGTCAACATCGGGCGTGGAAAAGTGATCGACGAGCATGCCCTGCTGCGAGCACTGAGCGAAAAATGGATCGGCGGCGCCGGGCTGGATGTCCATGCGCAGACGCCGCTGCCGGCGGACAGCCCGTTCTTCGATTTGCCGAACGTCATCCTGACCCCACACATGTCAGGGGTCAGCCAGGGCTACTTCGAGCGCGTCACGGAGCTCTTCTGTGAGAACTTGGGCCGGTATCTATCCGGCGAGCCACTGATCAATCTCGTGGACAAACAGAAGGGGTACTAGCAGATTGCCGACGCGCGCCATGGATCGGCTCTGGGCGGGGACGGGTCGTCGCGTCATCAACCCGGAACTCGGGATGCCGGGGCCGGGGATACGCATCTACTGCGATCCAATCGTCCATATCGAGAGCGACCTGATGGTGACGGCGCTCGTTCTGGAAACCACGAACTGCAAGATCGTGTTGATCGGTTGCGACCTGGCGGTGATCTCGTCGGCTCTGGCACACGAGGTGCGTCAGGCAGTGGCAAGGACGGTGGGCACGGAGCCCTCGCATGTGCTGGTGAACTACAGCCACACGCATGCCAGCCCGAGCATCAAAGGATGGGGCATGGTGAACGATGGCGACCAGGCGGCCGCCATCGAACGCTATCAGGGACGGCTCGTCGAGGCCGCCGAGCAGGCGGCGGGTGAGGCCGATCGCAGTCGACAGCCGGCCCGTCTCGCCGCCGGGTGGGGCGAAGCTCCCCTGGGCGTCTACCGACGCGAGGGGGGATCGGATGGCCACCTGATCCTCGGGGAAGTTCCCGATGCGCCGATTGATCGGTCTGTCGGGGTCGTTCGCGTGGACGATCTTGGCGGCCGGCCAATCGCCGTCCTGTTCAGCTTTGGCTGCCACCCGGTGGTCGTGGGCCCGCGGTCACAGGCCGCCTCGTCCGATTTCCCGGGCGCGGCCCGTAAGCTCGTCGAAGACGTGCTCGGCGGGACGGCGCTCTTCCTTCAGGCGTGCGGCGGCAACATCAATCCCCGTTACGGGATCGGTTTTGAAGTCGACTGTCGGGACGTCAAGGACAGAGAAGGCGCGGTGCTGGCCGGCGCGGTCATCGCGACCGCTTCGAGCTTACGGACGGACACACGGCGCGGGCCCCGCACCCTCCTGGGTGAGTTCGGCATCGCGCTGTGGCCGTGGCTTCCGGTCGAACATGCCGCTGCCCCTCCAATGGCGGCGGTGGAACGGACGCTGGTGGTCGCGCTTTCGGAACTCCCTCCACTCGAGGTGGCGCAGCGGCTTCGGGAGCGCTATGCTGGCGAACTCGCGGCAGCGCAGACCAGACGTGGCCGCACGGCCGATGTCAGTGTCGCGTGGCGCTGGGCCCAATGGGCGGAGACGCTCGTGGCAGCCTGCGGGCTCGGCGAGGGCATCCTGGAAACGCCAACAGGGACGTTCTCCATCCGTGACAGGACGGCCACATTTGAGACGCCGATTCAAGGGATCCGCGTAGGCGATATGGCCATCGTGGCCACGAGCTTCGAGATGTTCTTCGAGACCGGTCTGACGATCAAACGACGTTCGCCGTTCCCCCACACCGAGGTCATCGGGTACAGCAACGGCTGCGCGGGCTATCTGCCCCGGGCGGAGGATCACCCGCGTGGCGGCTGGAGCGTGGAACAACGCTACGCGGTGCCGGACCTGTTTCCGCAGTCCTGGTTGTGGCCCGTCATCCTCCACCCCGACGCGGAGGGGCAGGTCGTTGAAGGGGCGATCGCGGTGCTCAATGAACTCGTCTGAGGACAACCCTGCGTGAGGAGGTTTGCGATGGGTAGGAGGCTACTGTGGGGAATCGTCGCCATCGGACTGTGCCTGCTGATTGGGCAGTATGGTCTGGATGCGGAACGGGCCCGGGCCGAAGCCGCACCGGCATTGCGTGCGGGTGGCCCGGCCGGACTCCCAGGCGGGCAGTGTCCGAGACGGGGGGGTAACCTCATCATCGGACAATCGGGCGAACCGACGAGCATCAATCCTCACCGGTTCGGCGACCAGAACGCCCGCAATATCATCATTGCGATCTTTAGCACCCTCGTCGAGCATGACCTCCAGACGTACGCGATCCGGCCCAGCCTCGCGGAGTCCTGGAGCGTCTCGCGGGATGGGCTGGATTGGACATTCAAACTGAGAGCGAACGTCAAGTTCCACGACGGCACCGATCTCAACGCCGATGCCGTCAAGGCGTCGCTCGAGCGGTCGATGGAGCCTGCCTCGGGGCGCACGGCGCCGCTGTTGACTCGGGTCAAGTCGCTCGAGGCCAAGGATGCGCTCACGTTCGTCATCCACCTCTCGCAGCCAGATCGAATCTTGCTCAGTACGCTCCTCGACGTGTACATCGGTCCGGCCGGCGTCACCACGGAGCGCCTGGGTGAGGCACCGATGGGAACGGGGCCATTCAAGTTCGTTCGATGGGATCGCAACAGGCAGGTCGTGCTCGAGCGGCATCCCGACTACTGGAGAAAAGGGCTCCCGTGCCTCGACCGCCTCACGTTCCGGACCATCCCGGAAGAGAGCGTCCGTTCGCAGCAACTGCGCAGCGGACAGATCCATCTATCTTCATCGGGGCTGCTGGGCGAGATGGGCACCCTCGCGTCCGCCGGACTCGTCCTGCATGCGCCCCCCAGGGGCTTCAACCTGGGCTTGTACAACATCCACACGAACACACGGCGGGAGCCCTGGAGGCGCCAGGAAGTCCGCCAGGCCCTCAGTTTGGCGCTCGACCGAGAAGCCGTGGGACGCGCCCTGTTCGGCTTTGTCCAGGTGCTGTCCAATCCGATGGAAGCGAACAAGCGGTTCCTCAACCCGCAGGCGGCGTCGTTCAACAGGCGGGACCTGGATCAGGCCAAGCAGCTGCTCACGGCCGCTGGGTTTTCGGCGGGCGTCGACGGCGGCGAGGCGATCGTGTGCGGGTTGGGTTTTCAGTTCAATATCCTGGGTCAGCTCGTACAGAGTCAGGCGGCTGAGGCCGGCATCAGGCTCAGGTTGACGATCCTCGATGTGGGGACGTATGTGGCCAGGACCCTTGGGAGCCGGCGCGGCGAGTACGACATCGCCGTCTGTGCGATGGTCCCCAAGCCGGATGAGTACGACCTGCTCAACCATCCGTACGCCAAGCTGTTCACACAGACGCTCGGCTGGATCGATCAGAGGCGCGAGTTCTACGATCTCCTGGATGCCGCCCGCTCGATGCCCGGCGAGAGCGCCTACCGGCAGGCGATCACGGAACTCCAGCGGATCGCAATGGAGGGGCAGGCCGAGATCATCGTCGGTGGGCGTCTCGATCCCACGCCTGCTCGCGCATACGTCAAGAACTTCATTCCCCACACACAGGGGAACGTGTTCTTGGAGGCCGTCTGGCTGGACAGATAAGGCCGTTCGGTGTCGCTGAAATTCGTCGCCCAGCGTCTTCTGCACGGTGGGCTCGTGCTCTGGATCGTCGCGACCGCGGTCTTCTTTCTCTTTCGCGTCATCCCCGGAGATCCGGCGGCGATGACGTTGGGATTCGATGCGCCTCCAGAGGCGCTCGCGGCCCTCAGGGCGGAGATGGGTCTTGATAAGCCGCTTCATGTCCAGTACGCGACCTGGCTCTTCAATCTGCTGCGCTGGGATCTCGGACGGTCCGCAACGAGCGGCAACGCGCCGGTGGCCAGCCTGGTGTTTCCGAGTCTCTGGCGCACCCTTGAGCTCGCATCGCTCAGCATGCTCGTGGCCATCAGCATTGCCTTGCCACTTGGGATGCTGTCGGCGCTGCGCGTCGGGTCGGCGATCGACCAGCTGGCGCGCGTCGTCACGACGATTGGCTTCAGTATGCCGACCTACGTCCTGGGCATCGCCGCCCTGCTGGTGTTCGCGGAGATGATCCCGCTGCTACCGTCGGCCGGGTATGTGCCCCCCAGCGAGGATCTCGCCCTCCATATCAAGTACCTTATCCTCCCGGCGGCCTCGGTTGGGTTCGTCATGGCGGCTCGACTCGCCCGATTCATGCGGGCCGGGATGCTCGACGTCTTGAGTCAGGATTACGTCCGCACGGCGTATGCGAAGGGCCTGCCGGGGTGGCGGGTGAATGCCCGGCACGCCCTTCCCAACGCGATCCTCGCGTTTGTGACGGAAGTCGGCGTGAACTTCGGGCTGTTGATTGGAGGCATGGTGGTCATCGAACAGGTCTTCACCTGGCCCGGACTCGGCTGGCTGATGATCCAGTCAACCCTCAACCGCGCGTATGACGTCGTGCAGATTGCCGTGCTCATCTCCGCCGCCGCGTTTGTCATCGTGAACCTTCTCGTGGACCTCTCCTACGGTGTGATGGATCCGCGTATCGCGTACGAGTAGGCGACGGATATGGCTGTTTGGGCGAGGTCCCTGAGCCGCCTGCGACACAATGCCCTGAGCCTGGGGGTGATCTTCGCGCTGGCGGGAGTCGTGGGGCTTGCGGTGGCCGCCGAGTCTGTGGCTCCGTACGGCCCGTTTGCGGTCGTGGCGGCCCCGGTCCAACGTCCGTCACCGGCCCACTGGCTGGGAACCGACGAGATCGGGCGGGATGTGCTGAGCCGATTACTGGTGGGTACGCGAATCACGCTCCTGGCCGGACTGGTCGCGACGTTGATTGCGGTGGTTATCGGGGTGCCGATGGGCCTCGTCAGTGGCTACTACGGACGGGGTCTGGACGCGGCGATGATGCGGATCACCGATGGCCTCCTGGCGTTCCCACCGATCATCCTCGCCATGGCCATGGTGGCCGTTCTCGGTGCAAGCCTGACCAACACGATGATCGCCATCGGCATCGTCCAGATCCCGCGGTTCTCCCGCCTGGTGCGGGCCGTGACGCTTGCCACCAAGCAGCTTGAGTATGTGCAGGCCGCCCGAGCGCTTGGCGGTGATGACTTTCACATTATCCGCCGGGCGATCTTCCCCAATGTGGCATCGATGGTGTTTGTGCAGTTCAGCCTGGCCTTCGCCACGGCTGTGCTGACCGAAGCGGGCTTGAGTTTCCTCGGGTTGGGCGCCCAGCCGCCTAGCCCGTCGTGGGGGCTGATGCTGGACCTGGGGCGGAAGCTGCTCTCCAAGAATCCGTTCTATGCTCTGTCGGCAGGAGCCGCGGTGTTCCTGGTCGTCCTGGTGTTCACATTGCTTGGAGACACCCTGAGAGATCTGCTTGATCCTTTTCAGACGACCCGACCCGGCTCAGCACCGGCATTGAGCTCATCCGGCTAGGCGAGGAGAGAGGACTATGGAGCGGCTAGCAGACCTTCGTCTGGGCGCCGGCCTTGAGGGCAAGGGCGTGATGGTGACCGGGGCCGCCGGTGGGATTGGGAGATCGACGGCGGAGCTGTTTGCCGCGTGCGGCGCTCATGTCTGCGCCGTGGATCTCAACGGCGAGGCGGTGCGGGCACTTGTGGCGTCCCTTGGAGACTCCGGGCGCCACCTGGCAATCCAGATCGATCTCACCAAGGTCACGGGGCATGAACAACTCCTGCGCCAGGCGCGGGACCGGTTGGGGGGTCTGCACACCCTCGTGCACGCGGCGGCCGTACTCCGAAGGCGCTCCTCGATTACCGAAGTCACTGAGCAAGAGTGGGACCTTCAGCTCGATATCAATCTCAAAGCGGCCTTTTTCCTCAGCCGCGCCGCTGCTGAACTCATGAAGGAGCAAGGGCGGGGCGGCAGGATCATTAATTTCAGCTCACAGGCATGGTGGACGGGTGGGTCTCACGGGTCAGTCGTCTACGCGGCGACAAAGGGCGGCATCGTGTCGATGTCCCGCGGGCTCGCACGGACCTACGGACCCCACGGGATCCTGGTGAACTGCATCGCCCCGGGTCTCGTCGATACGACGATGCTGCGCGACGGGTTGCGCGACGAGGATCTGGCGGCTCTCGTCCGGGCATGTCCCCTGGGCCGTCTCGCCGAGCCGGTGGAGGTGGCGAAGGTCGCGGTGTTCCTGGCATCCGATCACGCCAGCTATGTCTCGGGGGCGACGATCAATGTCAGCGCCGGCGGTCTCATGTACTAGTGCCATGCGCATAGTCCGCGTCACGCCGGTGTCCGTCTCGTATCCCGAGCCTAACGACAACAACGCGACGCGCTACCTGACGCTCTGCCGGGTCGAAGCCGAAGACGGAACGATCGGGTGGGGAGAGGCCGTCACGATGTGGCCTGAGGCATGCCGCGCGACGGAACGACTGATCGAAGGCATGAGCGAGCTCGTGGTGGGACGGGACGCCGGGGACTGCGTCGAGGTCTGGCGGAGCCTCCGGGCGCACACCTGGTGGTACGGCTATGAGGGCGGGCTGGCGTCGTTTGCGATCAGTGCCATCGACATCGCGCTGTGGGATCTGAAAGGGAAGGTTCTCGGTCAGCCGGTGGTGCGGCTCCTGGGTGGGACGCACCGGGAGCGCCTTCCGGTCATCGCCAGCACCCACGCGTTCGGCCCCAGCCTCGAGGCGGAGGCGGACCGCCACGGCAGCTACGTCCGGGGCCTGGGCTACCAGGGGGTCAAGGTGGGATTTGGCAAACGTGGGCAGGCACGTCTGGGCTACACGGTCGAGCGAGACGTCGAGTTCATGCGGCTGTTGCGCGAGGCTGTGGGACCAGACGCGCACATCATGATCGACCGAGGACAGTCCCTTGTCTGGAACCTCGAGCACGCCATTCGGCTGACCAATGCCTTCGAGCAGTACGGGCTTAAGTGGATTGAGGAGCCCTTCGAGCCTCACGAGTACGAAAACTTTCGCAAGTTCCGCCAGCATGTGAAGACGCTTGTTGGAACGGGCGAGCGTGAGTGGACTGAGGAGGGCTATCGGCGAGTCATCGACTCCGGTATCGTTGACGTCGTGGGATGCGATCCCGGGCGCTGCGGAGGGATTACCGGGGCGCTCCGGGTGATCGAACTGGTCGAGGCCGCGGGGGTGTGGTTCAATGCTCACGCCTGGAGTAGTGCGATCGTGAGCGCGGCGAGCCTGGCCTTGTCGGCCATCACCCCACGCTGTCTGGTGTTCGAGCTGAAGCCCATAGAGAACCCCGTGCAACACGAGCTGGTTGATCGACCGTTCGTTCAGAACGGTGGATGGATCGACGTCCCAACCTCGCCGGGCCTGGGGATCGACGTGATCGAGCGCGTGGTCGAGAAATACCGCTTCTAGAGCGATGTCGGAGGACTCCTAGTTGTCAACGCTCCAGGCCGGCGCCGCCCGCCGGACGATCAATCCACCGCTCGGCATCAAGACCGTGGGGTTTTCCTCTCGCGAAGGTGTCGTGGACTCCATCGAGAGCGATCTCACGGTCTCGTGCCTCGTTCTGGCCTGCCGGGAAGGAGGGAGAGTTCGGTCCAAGATCGCGATCATCGCCCTGGATCTGTGCATCGTCCCGCTGGACCGGATGGCCGAGTGGCGCCGGCGCGTCGCGGACGCCATTGGGACCGCGACGTCGCATGTGATGGTCAACCTCAACCACACCCACAGCGCGCCGGCCATCCCTGGTGTTCCCCCGGAGTTCGAGTATCAACGGCCGATGCTCGCATCGTATGAGGAGATGATGCTCAGCCGCATGCTCGAGGCCGCGCGCGAAGCCGACGCGTCGCTCCACGATGCCCGCGTTGTCGCCGGGCGGGGGGAGAGCCGCATCGGGATCAACCGACGCGAACTGGGGCCGGATGGTATGGTGTTCCTCGGTGAGGCGCCCGAGGGCGAGATCGACGCCACCGTGGGAGTGATCCGTGTCGATGACCTCGGCGGCCGGCCCATCGCCATTCTGTTCAGCTACGGCTGTCACCCCGTGGTCGTCGGACCGCGGTCACCCGTGATTTCGCCGGACTTCCCCGGCGCGGCTCGCGAGGCCGTCGAGAAGGTGCTCGGCGGTACCGCGCTCTTCTTGCAGGCGTGCGGCGGGGACATCATGCCTGTCGGGGGGATGGGGTACGAGACGGACTGCCGCGACGCGAAGGACCGCGTCGGGACGATGCTGGCGGGCGAGGTTCTGCGCGTGGCCTCAGGGCTGAGGTCACACGTCAAACGCGGCGAGCGCACGTGGCTCGGGTCGCTTCTCGGCAAGGGCATGACGTTGACGCCGTGGGTACCAGTCGAGGGTGCCACGTGCACGTATCTCGGCGCGGCCGCCGAGACGATGGCCTTGCAGCTGATTGAACTCCCGTCCATGGCCGAGGCGGAGACGATTCGAGCGGAACGGTACCGGGAGTTGGAGGAAGCGCGCGCCGGTGGCCAAGAGCGCACTGTTCAGGTAACGACGCGATTCGCTGCATGGGCCGATGGCCTCGTCGAGGCGGTGCGCACCGGCCGGCCGAAGACGTGGGACTTCTGCGTGCAGGTCCTACGAATCAACGACATCGTCCTTGTGGGTCTGAGCGCCGAGACGTTTGCAGGGACGGGTATCACCATCAAGGCGCGGTCGCCGTTCGAACACACGCACGTGCTTGGCTATACGAATGGGTGCGTGTGTTACCTGCCGCGCGCGCAAGACCATCCGCCGGGCGGATGGAAGGTGGGCGCCCGCTACCAGATTCCGGATCTCGTCTTTCAGTCCTACCTGCTGCCGACCGGGCTCCATCCCGGTTCGGAGCAGCGCGTGGTTGAGCGCGCCGCCGGCCTGATTCGCGAGTTGGCCGGACCGGCGGGCGAGCCGTAGGGGGGGTTCACATGGACCGTGCGCAGTTGGACCGATGGCTGGATACGTACGCGGCACAGCGGCCAAAGAGTCGCGCCCTCTATGCTGAGATGCGGGAGCGCGTCGCCGGCGGTGTCGGGCATGATCTCCGGTTCAGCCCGATAACACCGATCTACATCGAGCGCGCCGCGGGCGCCCGCAAGTGGGATATCGACGGCAACGAATACCTGGACTTCGGGATGGGCAACGCGGCACTGCTGCTTGGGCACGCCCACCCGGCAGTCCTCGATGCCGTGCGCGAGGCCGTGGATCGCGGCCTACACTTCGGCAACGATCACCCCCGCATGCTGGAACTGGCGCAACGGATTCACCACCTGATCCCGTCCGCCGAGCGGATTCGCTTCGTCGGCTCCGGCACAGAAGGGTCGATGCTCGCGCTCCGCCTGGCCCGCGCGTTCACGCGGCGGACGAAAGTCCTGCGCTTCGAAGGACACTTCAGCGGCTGGCACGACTACGTGGGAAAGGGCGCCGCGCCGCCGTTCGACACGGCGGTGTCACTTGGAATTCCACAGGCGACGCTGGAGACGATCCTGGTCATCCCCGCCGATCTGGAGATCGCCGAAGATGTCCTGCGTCGAGATCGCGATATCGCCGCGATCATGCTCGAGCCGTCGGGGGCGTCGTGGGGCACGGTGCCGCTGACGATCGCGTTCAACCGGCAGTTGCGCGACCTGGCGACCCGGTACGAGGTGCCCTTGATTTACGACGAGGTGATCACAGGCTTCCGCTACAGCCCCGGCGGCTACCAGCGTCTGGCCGGGGTCACGCCCGACCTGACCGTGCTCGGCAAGATCATGACCGGCGGGCTCCCCGGCGGCGCGGTGGTTGGACGCGCGGACCTGATGGATCAGTTCACGCACACGGGGGAGGCCCGCCACGATCGATTCAGCCGTGTCGCGCATCAGGGGACGCACAACGCCAATCCGTTGTCGACGGTCGCCGGCATTGCCACGCTGCGGCTGGCCGAAGACGGAAGCGTGCAGGCCCGCGCCGACCGGATGGCCGGTCAACTCCGGCAAGGCATGGACAGCATCCTCGATGAATTGGGCGCGGCGGGGTTTGTGTACGGCGATTCGTCCGTGTTTCACGTCTACTTGGAAGCGCACCCCGGGACCGGCGCAAAGCATCGGGACGCCGTCAAGACCACCGACCCGGCCAGACTGAAGGGGATGCCCGGCCGTCTGGTCACCGCCTTTCAAAAGAATCTACAGATCCGGGGGATCGATATTCTATCGTACGCCGGCGGGGTGACCTCTTTAGCCCACACCGAGGGTGATGTTCAACAGGCGCTGGGAGCCTTTCGCGAGACGATGCAGGCGCTGATCGACGAGAAGATCGTGGCCCGGGTCTAGATCGGACTAGATGAGGAGATCCGCGCCGGTCAACCCAAGGTGAAAATCCGTAGACCAACACACGCGGATCCTGCGCGCCTTCATCACATGCAGACCGACAGCATCCACGACAGTGAGATCCTGGTCGGAGAACTTCCGGAGGAACGCCGTCGCGCTTGCCACGTCCTTGGGACCAACCGCCGCCACGTGGAGCGGATGCATGTCCTCAATCATGGCGAGGAATTGGAGGGCGCGGGTGCGATCGTAACGGCGAAGAAACCAGGCATGCCCCTCGCTAATGACCAGGCTGCTCGTTAGGAGCTTCGGTGGTGTTGCAAAGAGCCTCGTAAAGAAGGCGTGATACGTGTCGGAGCGATCTGCGAACGCGATCAGAGCTGAGGTATCGACGTAAGCGTCAAGGCTTTTGGCCATACACTATTTCATCGATGCGCTGGCTTGACCTCGGGTCGCCGGACTCTACCATGCCAGCGTAACGCATCCAGGGCTTCGACTGGTCGATGGGTAGCATCGTCCGCAGCGAACGGCGGAGAAGCTCGGCAAGCGAGATGCCGAGCCTCGATGCCTCGTGTTTGGCCGCTGCGTACTCCTCTGGTGACAGGCTGATCTGGGTGCGGATCATGATAACATTCTACTAGAGAACGTTATCATTGGCAAGACTGGTCGCCTGTCGCTAGGGGATCGCTGCATAGACATTCCGAAACATGTCGCGCTCGTCGGGCTCGGGCGCGGCGACTACCGTGTCGACGACGCCGGCCATCACGGTCTCCCACCGGTCTCGTAGCGACGCGATCAGTTGATCGGGCGCCTCGGGCTGGATGGCCGCGGCCAGGAGCTTGAGGGGGTCACGGGCCTGC
>JBGQGY010000038.1:0-27126 GCA_041497675.1 bacterium
GCCGCGCTCGCCGGTGATGGCGACGAACCCCGCCACGATCCGCTTGAGCGGCTCGCGATCGCCACCGCCTGTCACACGGCGATCCGGGCGGGAGACCCGCTGGATGCAGAGGCGGGGGCGGCGCTCCTGACCGATCTCGAAGCCACGGAAGATCCCTTCACGTGTTTTCACGGCCGCCCCACGATGATCACCGTCTCGCGCGAGCAGTTGGAACGATGGTTTCTTCGGAGTTAGGGCCGGAACCCATCGGCGTCCTCTGCGGTCCCACCGCGGTCGGCAAGACGTCGCTCGCCGTTGCACTGGCCGAGCACCTGCGCGGCGAGATCATCTGCGCTGACTCGCGCACAATCTACCGCGGCATGGACATCGGCACGGCGAAGCCCAGCGCCGACCTGCGCGCGCGGGTGCCGCATCATGTGCTGGACATCGCCGATCCCGAGGACACGTTCACCGTCGCCGATTTCCAGAGGGTTGCCCGGCGCGCGATACAGGACATCCGGTCGCGCGACCGGCTCCCGCTGCTCGTCGGCGGTACCGGGTTATACATCCGCGCCGTCGTGGACGACCTGTCGATCCCCCGCGTACCTCCCGACCGCGCGCTCCGCGACCGCCTGATGACTGAGGAAGGGGCGCCGGGCACCGGGGCCCTGCACCGCCGTCTCACCACGCTCGACCCCGCGGCGGCGTCGCGCATCCACCCAGCCAACGTGCGCCGCGTGGTTCGCGCGCTCGAGGTGATCGAGGCGACGGGGCGCCCCATCTCAGAGCAGCAGCAGCGGGGCCGCCGGTCGCTGCGCGCCACCATGATCGGGCTGGTGGCCGAGCGGGCAGAACTGTATCGTCGTATCGACGCGCGTGTTGACGAGCAGCTCGCCGCGGGTTTGGCGGACGAGACACGCCGCCTGCTCACCCTCGGGATCCCCGCGGGGGCGCCGAGCCTGCAGACGCTCGGGTACAAAGAGCTTGCGGGCTGGCTCCAGGGCGCGTACGGATATGAAGAAGCCGTGCGTCTCTTGAAGCGGAACACACGCCGCTATGCGAAGCGCCAACTCACCTGGTTTCGACGGGATCCACGCATTCAATGGATCGACATCACCGATCTGACGGACGCAGCACTGGTCGCACGGGCGCGTGCTATGATGGGACCATCACGCGTGGCGTAGGGAGGAGAGGATGTCCCAACAGGTTCGGATGCTCCAGTCGCAGCGGCTGCAAAAGATCGGTGCCTATCTCTTTGCCGACCTCGACCGAAAGCAAGACGCGTTGAAGGCGAAGGGTGTGGACGTCATCAACCTCGGCGTCGGTGACCCCGACCTGCCGACTCCGGAGCATATCATTCGCGCCCTGGAGGACGGGGCCAGGGATCCTCGCTCCCATCGCTATCCGCCCTACGTCGGTACCACCGAGTTCCGCAGGGCGACGGCGGCCTGGTTCCAGCAGCGATTCGGCGTCACGCTCGATCCGGACCGTCAGGTGCTCGCCTTGATCGGTTCGAAGGAAGGATTGGCCCATCTCCCCTGGGCGATGCTGAATCCTGGCGAGGTGGCCCTGGTGCCTGATCCGGGCTACCCGGTCTATCGGTCGGCCACGATCATGGCCGAGGGCGAACCGGTGGCCTTGCCGCTGCTGGCCGACAGACTCTTCTTGCCCGACCTCGATGCCATTCCGCCCGAGGTCGCGCGGCGCGCGCGGTTGATGTTTCTCAACTATCCGAACAACCCGACCGGCGCGACGGCCGACATGGAGTTCCTTGCCAAGGCCGTGGCGTTCGCGAAGCGGCACGATCTGGTGCTCGTGCACGACAATGCATACTCCGAGATCACGTTTGACGGTTACCGTGCACCGAGCGTGTTGCAGGTGCCCGGCGCGCTCGACGTCGCGATCGAACTCCACTCGCTCTCGAAGACCTTCAACATGACCGGCTGGCGGATCGGGTTTGCCGTGGGCAACGCCGAAGCGGTGAATGCGCTCGGCGTGGTGAAGACCAACGTCGACTCGGGCGTGTTCCGCGCCGTGCAGCACGCGGGCATCGCCGCGCTGACCGGTCCCCAGGACGTCGTCAAGCCCGCCCTGGCGCGCTATCAGGCGCGGCGTGATCGTCTGGTGAACGGGCTGCGCGCCGTCGGGTGGAAGGCCCCCTCGCCAAAGGCGACGCTGTACATCTGGATGCCCACGCCAAACGGCCAGTCGTCGGTCACGTTTGCGGCCGACGTGCTGGAGCGCACAGGCGTGGTCATTACGCCCGGTGTTGGGTACGGCGCGCACGGCGAGGGGTTCGTCCGGCTGTCGCTGACCACTCCTGATGACCGGCTCGACGAAGCCGTCGCCCGCATCCGCCGGACCTACGGGTAGGAGCGAACGATCGGCTCGACCGCCACTCTCTGGGGAATCCCTCGTACCGTCGAGCTCACGCACCGCCGGATGCTCGAGGCGCTGGGCCGGCGGCGCGTGCCGCAAGACCGAGTCACCACCCTCGACGTACTGGAGATTCTCGCGCACCTCGCCCAGGCGCTACGCCGTGAGGTCGGCGTGCTCGTCGACCGGCACGGCGTCGTGTCACACGTCGTGCTCAGCCGGCGCTGGCAGGCCCTCGTTGAGGAACTGAGCCACCGGTCCGGCAGCCGGGGCAGCGCACTCAGGTATCTCGAAGCCCATCCGCAGGCGGACGGGCGACCCGACGATGGGGATACACGCGCGCTGCGGGATCTCGACCTCGACCTCGTCCTGACAATCGGGACGCAGCGCGGTCGTCCCACAGAAGGGTGGGTGCTCGCCCCGGTCGTGGCGCGCAACGGGGTGGGGGAGGGACCTCCGTTGACGGAGGGGCCCTATCCGTTTGACGCCCTCGCGCATCTCGAGCTCACGAGCCGCGCCCGCCACGCGGATGCGGCCCGTCGTGGCGGCCGGATGTCTGCGATCGGCGCGGCCGAACGCGCCGTGTTGGTCATCGTCGCCGACTCCGCCGACCCGGAGGCGGCCGTGGAAGAGATGTCGCGCCTGGCTGAGACGGCCGGGGCCGTCCCGGTTGTGACCATCATGCAGCGGCGGTCCCGACCCGATCCGGCGCGCTTCATCGGCAAAGGCAAGGTCGAAGAAGTGGTCCGGGCGACCGAGACCCACGCCGCCAACGTCGTGCTGGTTGATGCGGAATTGAGCGCGACGCAGCAGCGCACGCTTGAGCGTGAGATCGGCGTCAAGGTCGTCGATCGCACCGCGCTGGTGCTCGACATCTTCGCCCGCCGGGCACAGACGCACGAGGGCCGCCTGCAGGTCGAACTGGCGCAGATGCAATATCTGTTGCCACGGCTCGCCGGCCGCGGGGTCTGGCTCTCGCGACTCGGCGGTGGGATCGGTACCCGGGGCCCCGGCGAAACCAAGCTCGAGGTCGATCGGCGCCGTATCCGTACGCGCATTACGAACCTGCAACGCGAGATCGAGACGATCCGTCAGCGTCGCAGTCTCCAGCGCGAGCCCCGCGAGGCGGCGGGGGTGCCACAGGTGGCGCTCGTCGGCTACACGAACGCCGGCAAATCTACGCTGCTCAACGCGCTGACCGGCGCCGGTGTGTTTGTCGAGAACCGTCTCTTTGCGACGCTGGATCCGACGGTGCGGCGTCTGGTGCTGCCGAACCGGCGTGCGGTCGTGCTTGCCGACACCGTGGGGTTCATCCAGCGCCTGCCGACTCAGCTGGTGGCGGCCTTTCGCGGGACGCTCGAAGAGGTGGTCTCCGCCGACCTGCTGCTCCACGTGATCGATGCCAGCCATCCGGCGTGGCCGGAACAGGCAAAGGTCGTGGGCAAAGTGTTGCACGACATCGGCGCGGGGACGCATCCGGTCATCACCGTCTTCAACAAGGTGGACCGCCTCGGCGTTGAAGAGAGCCGGGCACTGGCCGGCGCTCATCGGGACGCCGTGCTGGTGTCGGCTGTGGCCGGGCGGGGGCTTCAGGACTTGCTGCGCGCGATCGGGCACCGGCTACCCGACCCGTGGATCCGTGTGCGCGTGCGCGTGCCGTATCGTGAAGCCAAGCTGCTGGCGCGGCTGCGTGCTGATGGGCGGATGCTCAGCGAGGACTACCAGGCTGACTGCGTGCTGCTCGAAGCTGAAGTTCCGGGGCCGCTTGCGGTTGAACTCCGGGCGCGTGGTCTGCAGGCTACTGCAGGCGGCGGAAGACGGCGATCGCCTTCCCCTCGATAGTGACCTCTTTCGCGTAGATTGGATCCATCGACTCGTTCGCGGGTTGGAGCCTGACGCGGTCTCGCTCGCGGAAGAATTGTTTGACCGTGGCTTCGTCGCCGAGCCGGGCCACGACGATGTCGCCGTTCTGCGCACCGCTCTGGCGGCGGACCACCAGCAGATCACCATCGAGGATTCCCGCGCCGATCATGCTGTCGCCCCGCACTTTGAGCACGAAACCATCGGACCCGTTCAGCAGGTCGGCCGGGACTGGCAGGTAGTCTTCGATGTTCTGGTCGGCCAGGATCGGCTCGCCGGCCGTGACGCGTCCGACGATGGGCAGCGGGATCGCCCGCCGCACGGGCACCGCCTGGTCGCCGCGGCTCTCGCGCAGGATCTCGAGCGCCCGAGGCTTGCTGGGATCGCGCCGGAGATAGCCTTTGCGCTCCAGCGCCGCCAGATGCGAGTGAACCGTCGAGCTGCTCGTCAAACCCATGGCCGTGCCAATCTCGCGCACCGAGGGTGGGTACCCGTGCGAGTCGGCGTACCTCCGGACGAAGGTCAGAATGTCGTTCTGACGTCGCGTAAGCTTCGTGGCCATGGCTGCTTGTCCCGATCTTACCAGGGCCAGAGGCAAAATGCAAACACGTGTTCGGGCGCGGTCGAGGCGCCGCGGGCCGGTCCCCCCACCTCATTTACTTCGCATAATGTTCGTTATGTTAAGTACATGAAACGGGGCGACGAGGCAGGCCGCGGCCGAGTTGTTGACGGTCCTCCCCTGCGCTGCTACGCTGCTCGCCGTGACTGAGGGGGGGCAGCCGCCGCGCCGATCGGAGGAAGTCGTCGACGTCCTGGGTCGGGCGTTTGTCCTGCTTATGGAAGGTCCGATGCCGCCGGGGCGGTTTGAGGTGCGCATCTGGGAAGGCACCAGGCGGGGCCCCGGGCCGGCGCAGTACCTCCGCGCCCCGATCCGCGGGCGGGATGCCGATGAGGCCCGGGAGCGCGCGCTCGAGGTGCTTCACAACTATGTCGGCTTGGATCAGTTCCGGCTGGCGGTCGAAGAGGTCGCGGCCGAGCTGGCGCCGGGGGCCCGGGTCAGCATCCGAGAAACCGCCCGCGAGGTGATCGTGACGGTTGAAGCCCCAGGGCACTCCAAGCCGCCACTCGCCATTCGGCGGGAACAGATTCTTGCGCCGGACGCCAGCGTCGAGAGCCTCAGGGTCGCCATCCGGCGGCACCTGGGTGTCCCCGGCTAGCCGCCGGCCACTTCAACGGCTGAGGCGCGCACCATGCGCTCTTTCTTCCCGGTTCGTTCCTCGATCACGATCGTCAACACGCCGTAGCCGGGCTCGAGGTGGTTGGCCACACCTTCCACCCCGTCGACGCGCACGCGTGTCCCCTTGGTGATCGGCTGTCCCTTGCGGTCACGCAGTTCCATACGGTGCCTCCTGACGGTGGCTCCTAGTGGTCGACGCGTTCGATGATCATGGCGATCCCCTGACCGACACCGATACACATGGTTGCCAGCCCGTAGCGGACCCGCCGGCGCTGGAGTTCGTGTACCAGCGTCGTCGTGATGCGGGCGCCGCTCGATCCGATCGGATGGCCCAGCGCGACCGCCCCTCCGCTTGGGTTGAGTTTCTCCATCGGGATGCCGAGCTCGCGCGCGCAGGCGAGCACCTGCACCGCGAAGGCCTCGTTGAGCTCGATCACGTCGATGTCATTGATCGTGAGTCCCGCCCGCTCCAACGCCTTGCGCGTGGCGGGGATGGGACCAAGACCCATCACCGCCGGATCGACACCCGCCACCGCCGACGCCACGATGCGCGCCTTCGGCCGGAGTCCGACTGCGGCCGCAGTCCCCTTTTCCATCACCAGCAGCGCGGCCGCGCCGTCGTTGATCCCCGAGGAGTTGCCCGCCGTGACCGACCCGTTCTTGCGGAACGCGGGCTCGAGCCGCGCGAGCGCCTCGAGCGTGGTGTCCGGTCGCGGGTGCTCGTCGACATCGATCACCCTGGGATCCCCGCGGCGCTGCGGGATGACCACCGGCACGATCTCGTCGCGAAACTTCCCCGATGCCATCGCCGCGGCGGCCCGCCGCTGGCTCTCGAGCGCAAATGCATCCTGATCGTCCCTCGTGATCCCATACCGCTCGGCGACGTTCTCGGCGGTCTCGCCCATGCTGTACGTGGGATACATCTGGGCCAGACGCGTGTTGACGAACCGCCAGCCGAGCGTCGTGTCGACCGCCCGCACGTCGCCGCGCGGGAAGCTCTGGTCGGGTTTTGGCATCACCAGCGGCGCGCGGGTCATCGACTCGACGCCACCGGCAATGATGACGTCCCCCTCCCCGACCCTGATGACGTGCGCCGCGCTGACGACCGCCTGCATCCCGGATCCACACAGCCGGTTGACCGTCTGCCCGGCGACGGTGACCGGCAACCCGGCGAGCAGCACCGCCATGCGGGCCACGTTGCGGTTGTCCTCACCGGCCTGGTTTGTGCAGCCAAAGATCACGTCTTCGATCGACGCGGGATCGAGGTTGTTGCGGCGGACCAGGGCCTGGATGACGAGCGCCGCCAGATCGTCCGGCCGGACGTCCTTGAGGGCGCCGGCGTACCGTCCCACGGGGGTACGGACCGCATCGATGATGACAGCGTCTCTCGTGGTCATCTAGGTCTCCGGTGACGTATGCTGCGATGGGCCGTCGACGATCGTCTGGTCGGCGGCCACGAGCCGCCGCAAGAGCGGCGCCGGGCGATAGCGCGGGTCGCCCTGCTCGGCAAACAAGCCGGTGACGATCGCCAGGATCACGTCGAGCCCGGCGGCGTGGGCGCGCTCGATGGGTCCCTGAGGGTAGTTCACACCCAGTCGCATCGCCGTGTCGATGTCGGGCCCGGGTGCGATCCCCTCCGCCAGCGCGACCACGGCTTCGTGGCACAGCATGGCCTGGATACGCGGGAACACGCCCGCGACACCGTCACCCACCTGGATGGCCGGCTTCCCAACGTCGGCCCAAAAGGCCAGCGCCCGCGCCAGCGCCCGGCGATCGGTGCGCAACCCTGGCTGGACTTCTATCACCTTGCGGTCGGCCAGCGGCGGGAGCGTCGCAAACCCCACCACCCGCTCCGGCCGCACGCAGTATCGCGCGGCCTCCGCCGTCGACGTTGTCAGCGTCAGCACCAGCAGCAAGGCCTCATCGGGCAGCAGGGCCTCCAGGGCCGCCACAGCACGGGCCTTCTCCTCCCCGGCAATCGGCGAGGCCCCCACCGCCACCGCCACCGGCCACCGGCCTGCCCGCGGGACGTCCGTGAGCACGTCCAGACCCGCTGCACGCAGCACGTC
This sequence comes from bacterium, assembly GCA_041497675.1. Taxonomy (GTDB): domain Bacteria; phylum Sysuimicrobiota; class Sysuimicrobiia; order Sysuimicrobiales; family Humicultoraceae; genus JBGPNN01. The sequence continues at coordinate 7,522 of JBGQGY010000038.1, forward strand.
CGCGATTTCGGCCGCAAGACGAGAACCCCCAAACACCCCAACCGGCGAGAAATGCTGGCCGTTCGCCTGGGCCATCGCGAGCAGTTGCCCGCCCGTCGGCCCGCCGGACGGTCGCGGCGATCCGCCCGTCGTGTAGTCGTAGAATCCCCGGCCGGTCTTCCGTCCGAGCAGTCCCGCGTCGACCATCTGCTGCTGCAGTGGGTGCGGGCGGTAGCGCGGATCGAAAAAAAACGCTTCGTACATCGCCTTCGCGACGGCCAGACCGACATCGAGACCCACGAGATCGCGCACTTCGAACGGTCCCATCCGGTAGCCGCCGGCCTCGCGCATGATCTGGTCGATCACCTCAACCGGGGCCACGCCGTCCGCGAGCACCCGGAGTGACTCCGCGTAAAACGGTTGCGCGACCCGGTTGACCAGGAATCCCGGAGCGTCCTTCGCCCGCACCGGTGTCTTGCCAAACGCCCGGGCCAGCGCATCCGCGGCTTCGAGGGCCGCGTCGCCGGTGCGGTGCCCCCGGATGATTTCGACCAACGCCATCGCGGGAACCGGATTGAAGAAATGCATCCCGACCACGCGCTCTGGGTGATGAGTCGCGGCGGCGGCGATCGCCGTGATCGAGAGTGACGAGGTGTTTGACGCCAGCACGACCTCGGGCGCGCAGATCTCGTCCAAACGTTTGAAGAGGTCGCGCTTGAGGGTCATGTTCTCGGGCGCGGCCTCGATCACAAACCCTGCGGCGGCCAGATCGTGCAGCTCGGTGACCCAGCGGAGCCGGGCACGCGCCGCCTCGGCGGCGTCACGATCGAGCCGGCCGCGCGCGATGCGTTGCACGACGTGCTCGTCGAACCGCCGCCGAGCGCGGTCGAGAATGTCGGGCGAGACGTCCTGCACGAGCACGTCGTGCCCGGAGAGCGCCGCGACGGCGGCAATGCCTCCACCCATCGTCCCCGAACCCACGATGCCGATGATGGGTTCAGGTGGCACGGGACTAGCGGCCCTGGAACTGCGCCTTGCGTTTTTCAAGGAACGCCGCAACGCCCTCTCGATGGTCGGCCGTGCGTCCGGCGATCTCTTGCATGTGCGCCTCGTAGTCGAGCGTCGCTTCCAACGAGGCACCCAGCCCGTACCGGAAGGCGCGTTTGGTGAGACCATACCCCCGCGTGGGCCCGGCGGCCAACCGCCGCGCCAGGTCGAGGGTCACGGTCATCAAGTCGTCGTGCGGCACCACGCGGTTGATCAGACCGATCCGCATCGCGTCCTCGGCGGTGACTTCATCCGCCGTATAAGCGAGCTCGAAGGCCTTCGCCAATCCCACCAGCCGCGGCAGATGGTAGGTGCCGCCCGAGTCGGGGATCAGACCGATCCGCGAGAACACTTCGATGAAGCGCGCGCGGTCGGAGGCGATCCGCATGTCGGCGGCCAGCGCCAGGTTGCAGCCCGCGCCCGCGGCCACGCCGTTCACGGCGGCGATCACCGGTTTCTCCAGCGTCGACAGACGCAGGATGATGGGATTGTAGCGCCGCCGGATCGACTCACCGTACGAGACGTCGCCGGTCCCGGTCCGATCGCGCAAATCCTGACCGGAGCAAAATCCGCGACCGGCGCCGGTGAGGACGATGCAGCGGACGTCGGCCGACCGATCGGCGAACCGCAGGACATCCTGCAGGTCCTTTGAGAGTTGCTCGTTCACCGCGTTCAGCACGTCGGGGCGGTTTAACGTCACCGTGAGGACGCCGTCGGTCTCGGCGACCAGCAGGGTCTGAGGCGTCGGCAGTTCAGCCATCACGTCCTCCTCTTACCGCCCCTTGAATGTTGGCGGCCGCTTCTCCAGGAATGCCGCGATGCCCTCGTTCTTGTCCTCGGTCGAGAACAGCAGGTAGAAGGCCTTCCGTTCGTAGTCGAGCCCGGTCTCCAGGGTCGTATCGAAGGCCTTGAGGATCGATTCCTTGGCCAACCGCACCGCGACCGGCGGTTTCGAGGCGATGACGTACGCCAGGTTCTTGGCCTCGGCCAGCACGACCTCATCGGGGACCACGCGCGTGACCAGCCCCATCGCGTACGCTTCGGCCGCGGGCACATGCCGCCCGGTCAGGATGATCTCCATCGCGCGCGCCTTGCCGGCCGCACGGGTCAGACGCTGCGTCCCTCCGGCCCCCGGCATGATGCCGAGGTTGATCTCGGGCTGGCCAAACCGCGCCCCCTCCCCGGCGATCACGACGTCGCACAGCAATGCGAGTTCGCATCCGCCTCCCAGCGCAAAACCCCGCACGGCGGCGATGATCGGCTTGCTGATCTTGCGGATGCGCTCCCATTGCTGGAAGCGATACCCCGTCAGTAGGTCGACCGGTACCGCCTTGGCCATCTCCCCCACGTCGGCTCCGGCCGCAAAGGCGCGGTCGTTGCCTGTCAGGACCGTGCAGCGCACCGTGTCATCGCGCTCGAACGCCTCCAGCGCGCCCGCGAGTTCGTTCATCGTGTCCCCGTTGAGGGCATTGAGGACCTTCGGGCGGTTCAGGGTGATGACTGCGACCCCGCCATCCTGCTCGACCAAGATGTTGGCGTACGGCATGGATCCTCCTCGTGGTGGTGCCCTAGCGCGGCAGCGGTTCGCCGCACTGCCCGCAGTACCGGAACCCCTCAGGCAGCGGCGACGCCCCGCATGACGGACAGTGTCGCGCGTAGGGCCCCCAGGGGAAGTCTGGTGAGCCCCCCTGGGCGAAACGCTTCCGGATGCCGGCATAGTCGACCGGCCGCTTCTCGTGAAAGGCGGTGATCCCCTCGTGCGTCTCCGGCGCATCCGCGTGCAGGGTGAGCCACTCCCGGGCGTGTCCTACGGTGAGGTGCCACGAGAGGTCCCGCCAGAAGTTCAACTGCTGCTTGGTGTATCGTGTCACTTCGGGCAGTTTCTCGACCAGCCGGCCCACCAATTCATCGACCGCCGCGTCGAGCCGCGCGCGCGGAACGACGCGGTTCACCCAGCCCCACTCCAGCGCCTGCGCCGCGGTGATCGGTTCGCACAGGAAGAGGATCTCGCGGGCGCGCCGCTCGCCGATGATCAGCGGGAGCCACTGGGTGGCGCCGGCGGCCGGCACGCTGCCCCGGGCCGTCCCGACGTGTCTGATCACCACGTCGTCCGCCGCCACCGCCAGGTCGCACGCCATGTTGAACTCGTTACCGCCGCCGACGGTCAACCCGTTCAGCCGGGCGATCGTCGGTTTGCCGATGTTCCGCAGCCGTTCCTGGGCTTCGATAAACGCGCCCATCCACTTCCAGTAGTCGGTCGGGGCTTTCAGGAACCGCCGCTGCTCATCCAGATCCGCGCCCGTGCAGAAGGCCCGGTCCCCGGCCCCGGTGAGGATGACCACCGCCACCCGGTCATCCCATGACGCGTCTTCGAACGCGCGGCTCATCTCGCGCAACGTCAGGAAATCGAGCGCGTTCAACACCTCGGGACGGTTGATCACGACCGTGGCGCGGTCGGCGTCCTTGGTGTACTGAATCCGCTCGAAACCGAACGTGGCGGGGTCCTGGGGGGTTGGGTACCGCATGGTAGGCCTACTCGACGATCACGACCTCGTATCCACGCGCGCGTACCCGATCGGCCAACTCTACAGCGGTCGCGCGGTTGCGAAACGCGCCGACGCGTACGAGAAAGAGTCCCCGTTCACGGACGAGGTACGGATCGAACCGATCGCGCTTGAGCGCCGCCATCCGCTCCGCGGCGTTCTCGCGGGTGGCAAACGCGCCGACCTGGACCTTGTAGAGAATGACCTGCGGCATGGCCACGGAAGCCGGTGCTGCGGGCGTCGCTGTGGCGCGCGCGGGAGTCGCGGCGGGCTCCGGCGTCGGCGGTGGCGTTGCCGGGGCCGTCGTCGGGCGCGGCGAGGCAGGCACGGGTGTCGTCGACGCTGCCGGCGGCGTGGCGACGACGCCGGCGGTTGGGGCAGCGGCGGGTGAGGGATGCATGGTTGGCGGAGCCGTCTCGGGTCGGGTCACACCGTCCGGAGGTCGCGAAGCCTGAGGTTTGAAGAACCGTTCCCCGGCGAAGTATCCGACGATCAGCGAGATGATAAAAAGCCCGATGAGCGTGATGGTGATAACCAGAGTGTTTTGGCGCACGAACTGCCCTCTTCGTCAGTGGGCGGGGAACTCCTCCGGTTTGGCTGTGGCGCCGGCTATCCGAGATCTTCGAGATAGCGTTGGAGCAGCCGCTCGCGGCCACGCAGCTCTTGATCCCGCCGGCGCTCCTCCTCCACCACCTCTACGGGCGCCCTGGCCGTGAACTCCGGGTCGTCCAGTCGACGCCGCGTGCGCTCGAGGTGTGCGCGCGCGGCCCGGAGTTCGCCTTCGAGCCGCTTGCGCGCGCGCGGCCGATCGGTCTCCGAGACCGCCAGCAGCACGCCCACGCCGTCGGCGATCGTCCCGACGGTGCCGAGTGTCGCGGAGCCGTCACCGGCAATCGTGAGCCCCGACGCCCGCGCGAGCGTCGCGACGTAGTCACGGTGGGATTCCAGCATCGACTTGGCGTCGGCCGTCGCCCGCAACATGGGCGCGAGCTGCGCCGCCGGCGGCAGGCCGAGATCGGCGCGGATCGATCGGATGGCCCGCACGACCGCCATCACGGTGCCGATGCGCGCTTCGGCGTCTTCATCGATCGGCAAGGCGTTGGACTCAGGCCAGGAGGCCACCACGATGCTCTCCCCCTGGTGTGGCAGGCTCTGCCAGATCTCCTCGGTGATGTGCGGCATGATCGGGTGCAGGAGCCGCATCGTGCCTTCGAGCACGGTCCACAATGTGTGCTGGATGCTGCGGCGTCGCGCGGACTCGAGTGATGACCGATAGAGATCGACCTTCACCAGTTCCAGATACCAGTCGCAATACTCGGACCAGATGAAGTCGTAGAGCGCGCGGGCCGCCTTGTCAAACTCGAAGGTGTCCAGTGATTCGGTGACGGTGCGCGCCAGCCGTGCATACCGGCTGAGGATCCAGCGATCGATCAGCGCCGGTGTCCCGCCGCCGGCGGACGGTGCGAAGCCCTCCAGATGCATCCGGACGAACCGCGCGGCGTTCCAGATCTTGTTGTTGAAGTTGCGCACGTCCTCCAGCATCTTCTCGCCGAAACGCAGATCCTGCTGGCCCTGCGAGCAGCGAAGGGTCAGGGCGAATCGCAGCGCATCCGCGCCGTACCCCTGCTCGACGTAGTCGAGGGGATCAAGACCGGTGCCCAGCGACTTGCTCATGCGCTTCCCTTCAATGTTGAGCACCGTGGGGTTGATGTAGACGTCGGTGAACGGGGCATCACCCATGAACTCGAGCCCAAACATGATCATCCGTACCACCCAGAGAAAAATGATGTCACGCCCGGTCGCCAGCACGCTCGTTGGATAAAAATACGCGAGGTCGGGCGTCTGCTTGGGCCACCCCAGCGTCGCAAACGGCCAGGCTGCGGATGAGAACCACGTGTCCAGGATCTGCTCTTCTTGTGTGAGGGCGGTCCCCCCGCACGCGGGACAGCGCGCCGGGGCCTCGCGACCGGCCATGTGGTGCCCGTTTGCACAATGCCAGACAGGGATGCGGTGCCCCCACCAGAGCCGGCGGCTGATGTTCCAGTCGTGGATGTTCTCCATCCAGTCGAGATAGACTTTGGTCCACCGCTCGGGATGGAATCGCACCCGACCCTGCCTCACCGCCTCGATCGCCGGGGCGGCCAGCTCCTTCACGCGGACGAACCACTGGTCGGTAATGTAGGGCTCCAGAATTGTCTTGCACCGATCGCAGCGGCCCACGTTGGTCTTGTACGGTTCCCGTTTCTCGATCAGTCCCGCGGCGTCGAGGTCACGCGCGACAGCCTCACGGGCCTCGAACCGGTCCATGCCGCTGTAGCTGCCGGTCTCCGGCGTCATGCGCCCTCCCTCGTCTAGCACGACCATCACCGGTAGATCGTGGTCGGCCCCGATCTCGTTGTCGAGAGGGTCGTGGCCGGGCGTGATCTTGAGCGCGCCGGTGCCAAACGCCGGATCCACGCGCCGATCAGCGATGACGGGCACAGGCCTGTTGGCGATCGGCACGATGACCAGGCGGCCTACCAGATTGCGGTAGCGCTCGTCGTCCGGGTGCACCGCCACGGCCACGTCAGCCAGGATCGTTTCCGGTCGCTGGGTGGCGATGATCACATCCGGACCCCGGTCGGCGCCCCGGTAGCGCACGTACCACAGCGAAGTCTCCACCGGCTGATGGTCTACCTCGAGTTCAGACACACTGGTCAGGTCCTTTGGACACCAGTGGATCATACGCTTGCCGTAGTAGATGGCGCCCTTCTGGTACAAACGCAAGAAGCACTCCATGACCGCGTCGTAATAGGCGGGGTCCATCGTAAAGGTCACGCGGTCCCAGTCGCACCCCGACCCCATGCGGCGGATCTGGCTGTAGATGAGACCCCCGTACTTTTCCTTCCACTGCCAGGCAAACTCCAGGAACGTCTCACGGCCCATGTCGAAGCGTGTCTTGCCCTGCTTCGCCAGTTCGCGCTCCATCACCACGTGTGTCGCGATGCCGGCGTGGTCGGTGCCCGGTAGCCACATCGCGTTGCGGCCCTGCATCCGGCGCCAGCGTGTGAGCAGGTCCTGCACCGTGTGATTGAGCGCGTGACCCATGTGCAGCGTCCCGGTGATGTTGGGCAGCGGCATCATGATGCTGTACGGCTCGCGCGAGGGATCGACGGGTGCGTGGAAGTAGCCGCGCGCCAGCCACTCCTGATACCGGCGCGGTTCCACCGACAGCGGGTCGTAGGGCTTTGCGTCGGTCTTTGGTTCCGCCATGTTGGTCCCTCACTCCACGGAACTGTGGTCTACAAACACAAACGCCGCTCGCCAAGGGCGAAGCGGCGCTCCGCGGTACCACCTTGTATGCCGCGTCTGTATGACGCGGCCCTCATCGTCGCGTTATCGGGCGGCTCCCGGCGGCCCCGCGTGGGACCGCAGCTCGAGGGCGACGTTCAGCCGGCGCGCGTCCGGAACACCTTACACCCGGTGGGTGTTCCTCGCTCAGGCCGCTTCCGGCCTACTCCTCCCCGTCATCGCGGGTTGGTCCTGATGATACCATCCAACTCCATCGGGTTGTCAAGCACCGCGCCGTTCGGCAAACAACTCGGTCCGGCCCGGAGGCACAAAGTTGCCGTGAGGGAAGTTTCACTCGGAAGGAGGTTGCTCTTGAGTTAACCACACGAAGTCGGCCCGCATACCATAACGGGGATGTGGAGCAAGTAATTCGTCAACCTCTTCGTCACTGAGATCGTACGCGTTTACCTGGGAAATCACGAGCAGATCGGTGGCGCCGCGGGCGCGCAGCCGATCGGGCAGTCCGCCGCCATAGCTGGCATGGAAGTCGCCGACGATGATGACAAGAACCTGGTCAGGATGTGCGGTTACATACTCGCGTGCCTGCCACGCCATGGTGTCGTCCCAGGCGCTCTGCGCAGCGAAGAAGTTGCGGATCGCGTCCGCCGGTAGACCGCCGTGTTCACGGACGGCCGCTGCGAACCGCTCGAAATACGCATCACTTCCCAAGTGGAAATCCGGCGGCAACAGTGATCGCTCCTGATCCGACAGCCCCGCCAGGCCCTTTTGCGCCAGGGCCCGGGTGAGGCGCTCTGGCGCATTGAGCGCGCGCGTCTCTCCGCCCGACTCGCGCGAAAACAGGATCAGCGGCCGGTACCACTCGAACGGGTACCCGGTCCACCGAACCGCCCTCAGGAAATCTGGCTCCTGGAGTTCCCCCCTCACGTAGCGATCCACCAAGGGCTGATCGGGATAGTACAGGAATTCGAGCCCGACGCTGATCCTGAGATTCATGCCTTTCAGGGTTTGAACGAGCAGCAGTTCGTTCTCATGGTGCCGGGGCAGATCGTGTTGCTCACCGACGATGACGATCTGACCGGCATGCACGTCCCGCAGCGCCTGCCTGAGGTCGACGGCTCCATTGGCGGAGCCGCCGTAGAGGCCCGGCCCGATTGTCGCCCACGCCGCCGGGGCCATGAACAACAACGAGGCCACAAGGGCCCAGGACACGCCGCAGATCCTCCCATGCATCTCAGTTCAACCGTCCGCGGATTGAAACACCGACGGCAGATCCGCGCGGAGGCTGGCGAGGTGTTCGCGCATCGCCGCCTCGGCGCGGGCGCCGTTCCGCGAGTGGATCGCCGCCGTCAACGTGGCCATCTCCCGGAACGACTTGGCCGGCCGACCCCGCTGGCGCATCGTGCGCAGGCGCACCTGCAGCACCTGCGCGCGGAGCGTATCGATGGATCGCTCCAGCCGCCCGTTGCCCGACGCCGCGCTGATCGCGGCGTGCAGGTCGGTATCCACGGCGTTCAGGCGGTCGACGTCGTTTTGCTTCAGGGCTGTGCCAAAGGCTTTGATCAGAGCACTCAGACGCGCGTGCAAATCGGCCGGGGCGCGCTCCGCCGCCCGGCGGGCCGCACGGGCCTCGAGCACCTCGCGCAGCTCGTAGAGTTCGTCGGCGTCGCCCAGGCTGATCCTGGGAACGATCACGCCGCGGCCCGGGATCGCCTGGACCAGGCCCTCAGCCTCCAGCCTCCGCAGCGCGTCCCGGATCGGCGTGCGGCTCACCTTCCAGGTGGTCGAGAGTTCCATCTCGTTGATCCGGGTCCCCATCGGGATGTGCCCCAGGAGGATCCCATCGCGGAGCAGGCGATATGCCGCGGCACCGACAGTCTCACGTGCGGGCGGCATGCCCCACGGGGCCCGGGCGGTGACATCGGCTGTCATGCTCACGGTCGTCCTCCGGCCACCATTCGTGGATTCTGTGTATGCTCATCATACGCTGATTTCTGTTCTACATCAAGTTGGGACCGATTGTAGCCCTGAAGTCGTTGTCCGGCCCTTTGACTGTGTGCTATCCTGGTCTCGGAGGGGACGAAATGACCTATATCATCGCTGAGCCCTGCGTAGGAGTCAAAGACAGAGCCTGCGTCGAGGTGTGCCCCGTCGACTGCATTTACGAGTATGTGGACGAGATCGGGGGCTACGTCGTTCCTGATCCATCAACGGGGGCCGGGATCGACAAGCAGGTGATCCCCCGAGGGGACGTCAACCACATTCCGCCAGACAACTTTCCCAAGGAAAAGGCCCTGGCGTCGCTCTACATCCACCCCGACGAGTGCATCGACTGCGGCGCCTGTGAGTCGGTCTGCCCGGTGACCGCCATTTTCGCCGAAGGCGACGTGCCGGACCAGTGGAAGTCGTTCATCGATTTGAACTACCAGGCGTTTGGGCTGCAGAGGAAATAGCGGGCCAGAGCTGGCAACAGTGGATGAGGGGGCGCCGATCCGGCGCCCCCTCACTAACTTAAGGGCGGTGGCTCCGGCAGGCGGCGTTGCTCCGGTTGCACCGGCAGCACCGGCACAAAGGGCGGCACCGTGGGCTGTGGGATCGGCGTCGGTGGTACTGCGATGTCCTGCTCACGACGCGGCTGCAGCGCCTCCTTCAGGACCTCATCCATGTGCGCGACCAGGACCAGACGCATCTGTTTGCGGACTTTGCCGGGGATCTCCTGGAGATCCTTCTCGTTCTCCTTTGGCAGGATGACGGTCCGGATGCCGGCGCGATGCGCGGCCAGGACCTTCTCCTTCAGCCCGCCGATGGGGAGCACCCGACCGCGGAGCGTGATCTCGCCCGTCATGGCCACGTCGCGGCGGACGGGCCGGCCGGTCACGGCCGAGGCGAGTGCCGTTGCCATGGTGATGCCCGCCGACGGGCCCTCCTTCGGTACCGCGCCCGCGGGCACGTGGACGTGCACGTCGGTTTTCTGATAGAACTCGTCGTCGATGCCGAACCGGCGGGCCCGCGACCGCACGTACGAGAACGCGGCCTGCGCCGATTCCTTCATCACGTCGCCGAGCTGACCGGTGAGGACGAGTTTCCCGTCGCCCCGCATGAGCGTCGCCTCGACGCCCACGACGTCGCCACCCATTTCCGTGTACACGAGACCTGTGGCGACGCCGACCTCATCTTCCTTTTCGGCCACCCCGAAGTGGAACTTCGGCGGTCCCAGGTAGATGTGCAGGTTGGCGCGCGAGATCCGCTCCGACATCGGCTTGCCCCGGGCCACCTCGGTCGCGATCTTGCGACACACCGTGCCGATCTCGCGCTCGAGGTTGCGCACGCCTGCCTCACGCGTGTATTCGCGCGCCACCAAACGCAGCGCCTCGCTGGTAAACTTGAGCTGCTCGGGTTTCAATCCGTTCGCCTTGATCTGTTTGGGGATCAGGAACTGCTCGGCAATCTTGACCTTCTCCTCCTCGGTATATCCGGCGAACCGGATGACCTCCATGCGGTCGCGGAGCGCCGGTGGAATCGTGTCGAGGATGTTGGCCGTGGTGACAAACATGACCTCGGAGAGGTCCAGCGACAGTTCCAGGTAATGGTCGCTGAAGGCGTGATTCTGCTCGGGGTCAAGCGCTTCGAGCAGCGCCGCCGATGGGTCACCGCGGAAATCCATTCCCAGCTTGTCGATCTCGTCGAGCATGAACACCGGGTTGCGGGTGCCCGCCGTCTTCAAGCCCTGGACGATTCGACCCGGCAGCGCGCCCACGTAGGTACGCCGGTGGCCGCGGATCTCCGCCTCGTCGCGTACCCCGCCCAACGAGATTCGGACAAACTTCCGGCCCAACGCGCGGGCGATGGACTTGCCGACCGAAGTCTTGCCGACCCCGGGCGGCCCGACGAAGCAGAGGATGGGCCCGCGCGACTCGGGTGAGAGCTTGCGGACGGCCAGGTACTCCACCACGCGGTCCTTAGCCTTCTTGAGGCCGTAGTGGTCTTCGTCCAGGATCTTGCGCGCGGCGTCGATGTCGAGTTGATCATCGGTCCGCACGCTCCACGGCACGGCCAGGATCCAGTCGAGGTACGTCCGCACCACGACCGCCTCGGCCACCATGGGCGGCATCTTCTCCAGCCGCGCCAGTTCCTCCATCGCCTTCGTCTTGACGTGTTCCGGCAGGTTGGCGGCCTCGATCTTCTTGCGGTACTCGCTCACCTCGGCCAGGCGCTCGTCGGTCTCGCCGAGCTCCTGTTGGATGGCCTTCATCTGCTCTTTTAGGAAGTACTCGCGCTGCGACTTTTCCATCTGCTTGCGAACCCGGTTCTGGATCTTGCGCTCCAGTTCGAGCACGTGGAGCTCGCGGGTCAGGATGCCGCTCACGCGCTCCAGCCGTGCCTTCACGTCCGCTTCCAGTAGCTGCTGCCGCTCGTCAAGCTTTAACGTCAGGTGCTGGATGACCAGATCGGCCAGCCGGCCCGGCTCCTCGGCCTGGGTCACGGTCAGGACCTGGTCCGGCGGAATGGACCGGGAGAGCCGCGCAAACCGCTCGAACTGCGAGACCAGCCCTCGCATGAGGGCTTCGAGCTCGACGCTCTTTTCGGTCAGATCGGGCCGCGGCTCGACCTCGACGACAAAGTGCGGGTCGTCCTGGACGAAGTCGGTCAGGTTCGCGCGGACGAGCCCTTCCACAATGACCTGTAGGACCCCGTCCGGTTGCTTGCCGACTTGGAGGATACGGCACACGGTGGCGACGGTGTGGATGTCCTTGGGCTTGGGATCGTTGACGTCATCGTCGCGCTGTGCGGCCAGGGCAATCAAGCGGCTCTCGCCCACAGCGGCCTCTAACGCGCTCAGGGACTTCTGGCGCCCGACGCCGAGCCCCTGGACCTGGTGGGGGAAGATCACGGTCCCCTTCAGGGGCAGCAGGGGCAGGCGATTGGGAATGTTCGGGAGCTCTTCAGATCGTGTCACTCGTTCCTCCTCAATGTGGGCTCTATAGGCATTAACGAATCGGCCGGACTGGGTGTTCCCCTAATCTGTTGTGTACCCAAGTATCGTCGAACAAGCACAACATTCCGTTTGTGTGTGGAAAAGTTTCGCAACACCAAACATAGGCTCTCGAGAACAGTTTTGAGGACCGAACAGTTTATGACGCGGGCTGCTGGAGGGCCTGATCCGGGACATCGGATGTGGTCATCAAGATGGGACCGGTCCGCCGGAGCACGGCGTCCTCGTTCATCAGGACGCGGCGGATATCGCCACGCGAAGGGATCTCGTACATGATCTCGAGCATGATCTCCTCGATGATCGCGCGCAGACCCCGGGCGCCGGTGTTGCGGGTCATCGCCTGGCGGGCGATCGCGCGGAGGGCTTCGTCGGTAAAGTGCAACTCCACGCCGTCCATTTCGAGGATCTTCTGGAACTGGCGCACCAGCGAGTTCTTGGGTTCGATCAGGACCGCGACGAGATCGTCTTCATCCAGCGGATCGAGCGGTACGATGACCGGCAGACGGCCGATGAACTCTGGAATCAGGCCGTAACGCAACAGATCCTGCGGCATGACCTGCGCCAGGATCTCAGCGAGATGCTGTTTGGTGCGCGACTGGATCATGGCGCCAAACCCGATGCTGGTCTGCCGGACCCGCGACTCGATGATCCGCTCCAGTCCGTCGAACGCGCCGCCACAAATGAACAGTATGTTGCTGGTGTCGATCTGGATGAACTCCTGGTGCGGGTGCTTTCGTCCCCCCTGCGGCGGGACGTTGGCGGTCGTTCCTTCGAGAATCTTGAGTAGCGCCTGCTGGACGCCCTCACCAGACACGTCACGCGTAATCGAAGGATTCTCGCTCTTGCGGGCAATCTTGTCGACTTCGTCGATGTAGATGATGCCGCGCTCGGCCTTCTTGACCTCGTAGTCCGCCGCCTGGATCAGACGCAGCAGAATGTTCTCAACGTCTTCGCCGACGTAGCCCGCCTCCGTGAGCGACGTCGCATCCGCGATGGCAAAGGGCACGTCGAGGATGCGGGCGAGCGTCTGGGCCAGCAAGGTCTTCCCGCAGCCGGTCGGCCCCATCAGGAGGATGTTGGACTTCTGGAGCTCGACATCCGACGGCCGGCGGTACCCGATACGCTTGTAGTGGTTGTAGACGGCCACCGACAGCGCCTTTTTTGCCCGGTCCTGACCGACGACGTGCTGGCAGAGCGATTCGTAGATGTCTTTCGGTTTGGGAATCGGCCGTAATGTCGGACGGGGCTCCTCGCCGGTGAGTTCCTCTTCGACGATCTCGCTGCAGAGCTCGATGCACTCGTCGCAAATATACACGCCGGGTCCCGCGACGAGCTTGCGCACCTGCGCCTGCGGCTTCGCGCAGAAGGAACACCGCATCTTCTCGCGATCGTCGGTCCGGGCCAAGGGTTACCCTTCCTTCTTCGCGACGTGTTCGCGCGGGTGGATCACTTCGTCGATCAGGCCGTACTCTTTGGCCTGCGCCGCATCCATCCAAAAGTTGCGGTCGGTGTCGCGCTCGATCCGTTCCATCGCCTGGCCGGTATGTTTGGCCAGAATATCGTTCATGAGAGAGCGCATCTTAAGAAACTCGCGGGCCTGAATGTCGATATCCGACGTGGTGCCCTGCGCGCCGCCCCACGGCTGGTGGATCATGATGCGGGAGTACGGCAACGAGGACCGCTTGCCCTTCGTGCCGCCGGCGAGCACCAGCGCGCCCCCGCTGGCCGCCAGCCCCACGCAAATCGTGGCGATGTTGGGGCGAACGTACTGCATGGTGTCGTAGATGGCCAGCGAGGCGATGAGGTCACCGCCCGGGCTGTTGACGTAGAGCATGATGTCCTTGTCGGGGTCTTCGCCTTCCAGATAGAGCAGCTGCGCGATGATCAGATTGGCGATGTCGTCGTCGATGGCCCCGCCCAGGAAGATGATGCGCTCCTTGAGGAGGCGCGAATAGATATCGTAGGCGCGCTCGCCCCTCGGCGTCTGCTCCACGACCATCGGAATGAGGGCCATCTCAACCTCCCACAGGTCCTCGCGCCCGTTCAACGAAGGCGGCGATCGTTTTGCGCCGCCGCAAGACGGCGATCATCCCTTCGCGGCGACCCTCGTTCGCCAGCCACTCCCGCACGCGCGCGACATCCTGCTTCAGTTCCTCGGCGACTTTCTCTTCTTCCGCGGCAATCTCCTCTTGTGTAGGAACGAGACCTTCGCGCCTCGCTATTTCATCAAGAACGAGGCGGACTTTCAAGCGTCGCTCGGCGCGCGGCCGCCATTCCTCCCGCAATCCTGCTGCATCCTTCCCAGATTGTTGCAGGTAGGTCTCCAACGTGAAGCCCCGGCGCTGGAGCGACTCCACGAGGTCACCAAGCAGGTGATCGACCTCATGATCGATCATGCTCTGGGGGAGGTCGACGGATGATTGGTCGACGACCGCGGCAATCACCTGTTCCTCAAATGATTCCCGCGCCCGCGTCTCGGCTTCGGTCCGGAGGCGTTCTTCCAGCCGGGCGCTTAGATCTGCCATGGATTCGGCGCCGACGTCTTTGGCAAGCGCGTCGTCCAACGCCGGGAGCTCTCGCCGCCGGACGTCTGCGACGGTGGCCACCAACCGGCCGTCCCCCACGGTCGCCGTGCGCTCCTCGCCGGACGACGCGCCGGTGAGCGCCGCCTCGACCGGTTCCGGAAAGACACCCGCACCCAGCTCGACCAGGACTTCCCGCCCGACCTGGAAGCGATCGAGACCCTCGACGGCCGACGGGCGTATCAGTACGAAGTCCCCTGACGCGGCCTTCGCCTCAGGTGCCGACACCAGCCGGCTGCGGCGTTTCCGCAGTTCCTCGATCGCCGCATCGACGTCGGCATCGGCGAAGACTGGCTCGACCGGCGCCACACGGACCGTGTCGTAGGCCCCGGGATCGACCTCCGGAGAGACGTCCACCCGGGCCACGAACTGCAGCGGCTTTGCCTCATCGAGGGGTTGCACGTCGAACTCGGGCCGCCCGACCGGGACGATCCCGACTTCGGCGACCGCCTGCCGGTAGCCCGAGGACACCAGCTCTTCGATGGCCTCGCCATATAGCTCGTCACGCCCGATGTAGCGCTCCAGGACGGTCCGTGGCGCCTTTCCGGGTCGGAACCCGGGCACGCGAACCCGACGCGCCAGCCGGGCCGCCGCGCGACCGACTTCGCGGGCGACGTCCTCGGCGGGCAACTCGACTTCGAGAACCGCCCGGCTCGGGCGTTCCCTCTTCCACTCGACTTTCATCGGCATCCTCCGGGCCGGCCTTCAGGGGTCATCTGGTGCGGGCGGGGGGACTCGAACCCCCACCGGCTCACGCCGACCAGATCCTAAGTCTGGCGCCTATACCAGTTCGGCTACGCCCGCGGCGGGGCAATACCTTCAACCGAATAATTGTATTCGAGCCTCGACCGTCGTGCAATCGGCGAGAGCGGCACTATTTCGGGCGCTTGAACCAATACGCTACCTCGCGTACGCCTATTATACTGGAGCTGTCCATGACCGATCTCGACCCCACCAATGTTGAAAGCATCGGCGTCGCGCTCCGCAGCGCGGATTCCCAGAACCGACTTGCACCGATCGGCCTGCGCCGCGTGTTGATCGGCCCAGACGTGCTACCGGCGCTCCCCGGCCTCGTGGCCGAGATGGCCCGAGGGCCGCGCGTCGTCGTGGTCATGGACCGCACACCGATGCGGCGCGGCGAGCGCGACCTCAAACCCGACGTCGCCCGTCTGCTGTCCGAACGGTTCTCCGTGGAGACCGCCGTCATCGGCGCTGACAAACCGGAACTCCACGGTGACGAGCGCGATCTCCGCGAGGTCGGCGCCGCGATCGCCGGCGCCGGTTGTGTCGTCTCAGTAGGATCGGGCACGATCACCGACCTGTGCAAGGAAGGCACGCGGCAGGCAGGCAATGTGCCCCTGGTCCTGGTGCAGACCGCCGCATCGGTGAACGCCTTCTCGGACGACATGGCCGTCCTCGTGAAGTCGGGGGCCAAACGTACCATGCCGTCCAGGTGGGCCGATGCATTGCTGATCGATCTGGAGATCCTGGCCGGCGCGCCCATCCCCATGACCCTGGCCGGGTTTGGCGATCTCATGGCGGTGTGGACCGCTCCCGCGGACTGGTACCTGGCGTCGCTGCTCGGGATGGATGACTCGTATCACCCGGCGCCGGTGGCCATGTTGTATGGGCCCGCCCGTGCGTTGCTGGCGGGGGCCTCGGGGCTGTCGCAGCGCCGGCTCGACGCGCTCGATCTGCTGGCGCGTGTCCTGACGCTGAGTGGGTTCACCATGGGCGTGGCCGGCAAGACGGCGCCCCTCTCGGGTACCGAACACCTGATCGGACACCTGATCGACATGGCGGCCATCCAGAGCGACCGCGCGACGGCGTTGCACGGAGCCCAGGTGGCCGCGACGACGGTGGTGGCCGCCGCCGCGTGGCACATCTTCCTCAACGAGTTCGACCCGGCTTCTGCGGATCTCACACGCGCGTTCCCGGCGCCGGACGAGATAGAACTGATGGTCCGCGCGGCGTTCGCCACGATTGATCCGGCTGGGCGCGTCGGCGACGAGTGTTGGAACGACTACCGGCAAAAGCTGCAGCGGTGGCACCGGGCGCGGCCGCGGATCGAGGCCTTCATCCGCAAGTGGCCCGAACACCGCGTGGCCCTCGGCGGGATGACCACGAGCCCGGAAGAGATCGCGGCGGCGCTGCGGGCCGCCGGCGCGCCTGCCCGCTTTGGGGACCTGGTTCCCCCGGTGCCGCCAGATGTCGTCCGATGGGCGGTGCTGAATTGCCATCTGATGCGCAACCGGTGCACCCTGGCCGACCTGCTGTTCTTTCTGGGATGGTGGGACGCGGCGTTTGTCGAGCGGGTGCTCGATCGGGCGCGCGCAGCCGGAGGAGGACTCTAGATCGTGCCCGAGTTCATCCTGATGCTCACGTACAACGACGCCACGGTCGAGAACGCGCTGGACGTGTATCGTGACGTTCGCGACGCAGATCTACGGTACGTGGGCTTCAAAGACGTTGGGTTACCCTTTGACCGGCTTCGGGCACTCGCCGACGCGATCCGCGCGGATGGCCGGCGCGTGCTGCTCGAGGTCGTGAGCGAGAACCGCAGCGACGAGCTGCGATCGGCGCAGGCGGGGCTCGATCTGCACGTCGACTATCTGATGGGCGGGACCCACGCCGGTGACGTCACCCGCATCATCGCCGGGTCGCCGGTCCGGTACTTCCCCTTCCCTGGGAGGGTGATCGGTCACCCGAGCCTGCTGCGCGGCACGGTGCCCGAGATCGCCGAGAGCGCCCGCCGGCTGGGCGCGACGCCCGGCGTCCACGGACTCGATCTGCTCGCGTACCGATACGACGGCGACGTCGATACGCTGGTGGCGGCTGTGGTGGGCGCGGCCGGTGTGCCGGTCATCGCGGCGGGCAGTATCAGCACGGAGGCGCAGATCCGGCGTCTCGCGGGGCTTGGGGTCTGGGGATTCACGGTGGGCACGGCAATCTTCGAGCGGCGGTTTGCGGCGCGCGACGCGTCACTCAGAGCACAAGTCGACGCCGTGTTAGAGGTCAGCAACGCCGCCGGAGGTTAGTACGCCGCCAGCCGGCGGATCGCGGCGGCGATCTCGTCGACCTGAGGCTGGAACGCGGCTTCCAACACAGGGTTGTGGGGTACCGGGGTATCTTCGCTGGCCAGCCGGACAACGGGACCATCGAGCGAGTCAAAGGCTTCTTCCGCGATGATGGCGGCGATCTCGCCACCGATGCCGCCGGTGCGAGTGGCTTCGTGGACGATCAACGCCTTGTTGGTTTTGCGGACCGACGCGAGAATCGCCTCTTTGTCCAGCGGCAGGAGGCTTCGTAGGTCGATGACTTCTGCGTCGACGCCCTCGGCGGCGGTCTGCTCGGCCGCCTGCAGACACTTGTACAGCATCCAGCCATAGGAGATCACTGACAGCGTCTCGCCGGTGCGGGCGACGCGTGCTTTGCCGATCGGTGTGACGTGCTCGCCTTCGGGGACCTCTTCTTTTTGATAGCGGTAGAGATGTTTGTGCTCGAAGTACATGACGGGGTTGGAGTCGCGGATGGCCGCGATCAGCAATCCCTTCGCGTCTTCCGCGCGCGCCGGCGCTACGACTTTGAGGCCGGGCGTGTGCGTAAACCACGCCTCTTTGCACTGCGAGTGAAATGGGCCGCCCTTGACGTCTCCCCCGTACGGCATGCGGATGACCATCGGCAGCGGGCGTCCGGTGCGCCAGTGGTACGTCGCCGCCATGTTGACCACCTGGGTCATCGCGTCGGTCACAAAGTCGGCGAACTGCATCTCGACGACCGGGCGCATGCCCATGACCGCCGCGCCCACGCACGCGCCGACGTTGGCGGTCTCGGAGAGCGGGCCGTCGATGACGCGCCAGGGGCCAAACTCGTCGAAGAAGCCCTTGGTGATGCCAAAGGCCCCGCCGTAGACGGCGATATCCTCTCCGATCACGAAGACCCGCGGGTCGCGGCGCATCTCAGTGCGCAGCCCATCACTGATGGCCTCGAGGTAGGTCATCTGCGCCACTAGTGGTCCTCCGGCTCCGCGTACACGCCCTCGGTGAAGGACTCGGGCGCAGGCTCGGGGCTCGCTTCCGCCCACGACAGGCTTTCCTCGATCTCACGGGCGATCTGCTCTTGCATCTGCCGATCGGCGTCGGGTGTCAGCGTGCCGTCTTCGCGCAGACGGCGCTCGAAGAGCGCGATGGGGTCGCGCGCGGCCCACTCGTCGAGCAGCGCCTTGGGGACATAATCGTAGCGATCGGCCTCGCTGTGTCCGCGGACCCGCATCGTCCGGCACTCGATGAGCGTCGGGCCCTCGCCGCGGCGGCCGCGGTCCACGGCTTCACGCGCTGCCTCGAAGACCGCCAGCACGTCATTGCCGTCGACGGACACGCCCGGGATGCCGTATCCGGGTGCCTTGTCCACGAATGCGCGGGCCGCGGTCTGCCGCTCGAGCGGCGTCGTGTACGCGTACTGGTTGTTTTCGAGCACCAGCACGACCGGCAGGCGGAAGACCGCCGCGAAGTTGACGCCCTCGTGCCAGGCGCCGGTGCTGGTGGCGCCGTCGCCAAAGAACGTCAGGACGACCCGCGGCTCTCCGCGTTGCCGGCAGGCCAGCGCCATACCCGCGGCCACCGGCACGGACGCGGCCATGTGGCTGATAAACGGAAAGATACCGAGCGAAGGGTCGCCCATATGCACGTTGCCGTCGCGTCCGCGGGACAGCCCGCCCTCCCGATCGAGGAACTGCGCGAAGACGCGACGCACCGAAATGCCGCGCATGATATAGGCGGCCAGGTCGCGGTGCATCGGCGCGATGAGATCGTCGGGTCCCAGCGCGTAGGTGGCGCCGACGACGGTGGCCTCGTGGCCCCAGCCGGTGAAGTACGCGCCCGGGATGCGTCCCTGGTAGTAGAGTTTGACACCGCGATCTTCGACGGCCCGCTGGAGACGCATGTAGTACAGCATCTCCCGCAGGTGCTTGGGAGTGAGCGTTTCGCCCGTCGCGGAGGCGACTGTGATCGCGCTCATGTTGAGTTGGCGCACGTGGGGGGCCGTCCGGGACTCGAACCCGGAACCAGCTGATTAAGAGTCAGCTGCTCTACCAGTTGAGCTAACGGCCCACGGTAACCGTCCACTATTATATCCGAGCCCGTCGAGGTGTCTAGCGAAGGACTTCGTCATCGCC
>JBGQGY010000039.1:0-27037 GCA_041497675.1 bacterium
CCCAAACATGGCATTGAGACCGTCGGCCTCTCCACCGGCGGTCCACCAGGAGAAGATTTCCAGCTTCTTGGCCGCTCCGGCCTGCAGACTCGCCCCGGTCTGAAAAACCAGGACGACCAGCACGAGGGCAGCGGCCGCGATGCGAAGCGCGCGATGGGTCTTCATCCGTACTCCCTCCTTTGCGTCGAGCCGCCAGCAGCGCGGCCCGCAGCGGGAGCCTTCTGCGCGGGTCTGTGGCGACCCTGCCTTGTCCTCATGCTGCCCCCGGACGTATACTGAATAGGAGGGCAACGCGCGGTGGAATTTATCAGCCCCACGCAGGGGCGTCTATCATTCGACCAGATGTTCCGCCAGTTGGTCGGCTACATGAAAGCCGAGCCCGACCAACAATATCATTTAATTATCGGCACCGATTCGCTCCTCTCGGACGACACGACGTTCGTCACCGCAGTGATCGCCCACCGGGTCGGGCACGGCGGCCGGTATTTTTATCGCAAGTTCCGCAACCGCAAGATCGAGAGTCTGCGCCAGCGTATCCTCTTTGAGACGTCGCTGTCGCTGGAGATTGCCCACCTGATCACCACCGACCTGGCGCGCAACGGTCTCTCCAAGCTGCCGGTCGAGATCCACCTCGACGTCGGGCAGGTCGGAGAGACCAAGCGCATCATCCGCGAGGTCGTGGGCATGGTCTCAGGATCGGGCTACGCCGCGGTCATCAAGCCTGACGCCTACGGCGCCACCAAAGTCGCAGACAAGCATTCCAAATAGCGCCGCATGATCCGGCTGGAAGACTTTGCGGGGCGCGCCTACGCAGAGTCCCGCCGGGCGTTTCGCTGGCACATCCCGACCCCATACAACATCGGCGTCGACGTGTGCGATCAATGGGCGGCGCGGGATCCGGATCGTGTCGCAATTCTTTACGAATCGGACTCGGGCACGCGGCTCACGTGCACCTTTGGAGCGCTGCGCGACACGTCGAACCGGCTGGCGAACGCACTCACAGGACTCGGCATTCGGCGCGGTGATCGCGTCGCGGTCATCCTCCATCAACGGATCGAAACCGTTGCCGCGCACGTCGCAATCTACAAAATGGGCGCCGTCGCGGTGCCGCTGACGCGCATGTTCGGCCCGGATGCGCTGGCGTACCGCCTGGAACACAGCGGCTGCCGGGCCGCGGTGATCGATCAGTCGGTGCTGCCGAAACTGGCGGACCTCCACGAGCAGCTGCTGCCCGCCCTGGAGACGGTCATCGTGGTCGCGGATGCGACTCACAGCGCGCGGCCCGCCGCCGGTGGACGCTGTCTCTATCTGACGTGGGATGACGTCATCGAGGATGCTAGCAGCGGCTTCGCGCCGCTGGCGACCCACCCCGACGATTCGGCGATGATCGTGTATACCTCGGGCACGACGGGGCCGCCGAAGGGCGCGCTGCACGGGCATCGGGTACTGCTTGGACACGTGCCGTCCGTCCAACTCTATTTCGACTTCGTGCCGCGCGGCGGCGAGGTCTATTGGACGCCCGCGGATTGGGCCTGGATCGGTGGAGCGTACGATCTCCTCTTCCCGGCGTTGAAGTTTGGCGGTCCGGTGCTCGCGTTTGAGACCACGAAGTTCGATCCCGAGCGGGCCTTCGACCTCATGGCACGGTACGGCGTCACGCACACGTTTCTGCCGCCGACGGCGCTGAAGATGGCGATGCAGGTCGATCACCCAGCCGACCGGTTCAGCCTCGTCTTGCGCGCGATCATGAGCGGCGGCGAGCCCGTCAACCCGGTGATCCTGGATTGGAGGGCCCGTGAGGTCCCCGGTGTCGCGCTCCACGAGATCTACGGTCAAACCGAAGCCAATCTGGTCTGCGGGAACTGCTCCCGGCTGTACCCGGTGAAACCCGGGTCGCTGGGGCAGGCGTTCCCCGGCCATGACGTGCGCCTGGTGGGCGATGACGGCGCCCCGGTGCCGCCCGGCGATCCGGGCGAGATCGCGGTATGGGGGGCGGGCGATCCGGTCGTCTTCAAGGAGTACTGGCGCAACCCTGAAGCGACCGCCGCGAAATATTACGACGGCTGGCTGCGGACCGGCGACGTGGCGAGGCAGGATGAGGACGGGTACTTCTACTTCGAGGGACGCACGGACGACGTCATCAAGAGCGCCGGGTATCGCATCGGTCCGGCCGAAGTCGAGAGCAGCCTCCTGACCCATCCGGCCGTGGCGGAAGCCGCCGTGGTCGGTGTGCCCGATCCGATCCGCGGGCAACTCGTCAAGGGATTCGTCAAACTCCGCGCCGGCCGGGCGGCATCAGACGCGCTGGCGGCCGAGATCCAGAACCATGTCAGGGCGAGGCTGGCCGCCTACGCCTATCCGCGTGCCATCGAATTCGTCGACGAGTTGCCGATGACCACGACGGGCAAGATTCGCCGCGCGGAGCTGCGAGGCCGAACGACCTAGGCCGGCCGCAGCTCGGTGCGGCCTCCCATGTAGGGCACCAACGCGTCGGGGATACGGACGCTGCCGTCGGCCCGCTGACCGTTCTCAAGCACGGCGAGCAGCGCGCGGCTGGTGGCGACGAGGGTGCCGTTCAACGTGTGGACAAACTCGGCTGCGCCGCGCGGGCCTTCGCGAAAGCGGGTGCCCAGCCGGCGGGCCTGAAAGTCACCGGCGTTGCTGCACGAGTGCGTCTCGCCGTAGTCGCCCCGGCCCGGCATCCAGGTCTCGAGGTCGCACGTCTTCGCCATCGCGTGCCCCAGATCACCGCCACAGAGCACGACAACGCGGTGCGGCAACCCCAGGGTCTGCACGAATCGCTCTTCGAGACCGACCAGGAACTCGTGTTCCTCGATCGAGCGACTCGGGTGGGCATATGAAAACATCTCGACCTTGAAGAACTGGTGCACGCGATAGAGCCCGCGGGTGTCGCGTCCGTGTGACCCCGCCTCACGCCGAAAACACCAGGACAGACCCGCGTACCGCAGCGGGAGCGCGGCGCTGTCGAGCGTCTCGTCCATGTGGAACGCGGCCAGGCTCTGCTCGCTGGTGCCGATCAACGCGAGGTCGTCACCCTCGATCTTGTAGGTTTGTTGTGGGTCAAACGACGTGCCGCCCCACGCGCCGGTGATGACGCCGGTGCGCACCAGCATCGGTACTTCGAGCAGGGTGAACCCCTCGCGCAGCAGGAGGTCCAGGGCGAGCCGCACCAGGGCCATCTCAAGCAGCACGCCGTCGCCCCGCAGATAGTAAAAGCGCGACCCCGAGGCCTTCGCGCCCCGTTCGAAGTCGAGGATGCCCAGGCGGGTCCCAAGATCGACGTGATCGATCGGGGCAAAGTCGAACACGGTCGGCTGTCCCCAGATACGCAGGACCACGTTGTGCGCAACATCGGCGCCTTCGGGGACACTGTCGTCGGGCTGGTTGGGCAGCGCGCGGAGCAGGTCGTCCAGCTGTGACTCAATCTGCTGCAAGGAGGGCTCGAGAGTCTTGAGACGGGAGGAGAGCTCGCGCATCTCGCCGATGCGCGAGCTCTTTGCATCGCCCGACAGCTTGGGGATCTCCACGCCGACGCGGTTCTGCTCGGCTCGAAGCGATTCGATCTCGGACAGCAACGCCCGGCGCCGCCGGTCGGCCTCGAGCACGTCGTCGATCGCCTGCGGATCCCGGCCACGCTTGCGCAGACCGGCCTTGAACAGCTCGGGCTGTGCGCGTATCTTTTTCAGATCAAGCATCGTGGTACGTGTGGACTAGGCGAGCGCGCCGGCCAGGATCTCCTTGGCGGCAACGTCTGCGCCCTTGCCGGAGGGCCCGCCGACCTGCGGCAAGACGATCTCCAGGGCCCGCAGTCCGGCCAGCACCGCGTCATCCGGCACGTAGCCCAGGTGGCCGAAGCGGAAGATCTTGCCGCGCATCTTGCCCGGGCCGCCGCCCAACACGACACCGTGTTCGAGGCGCAGCTTCTTGAGCAGCGCGTTCCCGTCAACGCCCTCGGGCAACCACATAGCTGTGACGGCCTCGCTGGCATCGGCCTCGTCAGGCACGAGGCGCAACCCGAGCGCCCGGACGCCCGCGCGCACGGCCCGCGCAGTGCGGCGGTGGCGGGCAAACCTCGCCTGCAACCCTTCGGCTTCAACCAGTCGCACCCCGGCGTTCAACGCGTTCAGGATGCCGATCGCCGGCGTAAACGGCGTGTAGGCTTCCGCGTCACCGAGTTCGGTCCGAAGCCGATCGAAGGCCCAGTAAAACTTGGGCAGCCGAGCGGTCTTGGTCGCCTCCCACGCGCGATCGGACACGCTGAGCAGCGCCAGCCCCGGCGGGGCCATGAGCGCCTTTTGCGAGCCCGTAATGACGACATCGATGCCCCACTCGTCAGTCCGGAGGTCGATCGCGCCGAGCGAGCTGACGGCGTCAACGAGGGTAAGCACCGGGAAGTCGCGGGCGACCGATGTGATCGCCTCAAGATCGTTCCGCACGCCGGTCGAGGTCTCGTTATGCGTCACCAACAGTGCCTTCGCCTGCGGGGTCCGCCGCAGCGTGTCGCGGATCACGCGCGGATCGGCCGCCTTACCCCACTGGACCTCCACCCGGACCACGCTCAGACCAAGGGCCTCGCTGATCGCCGCAAACCGCTCACCAAAGGCGCCGCCCACGATGGCCACGATGGTGTCGCCTGGTGAGCAGACGTTGACCAGCGCCGCCTCGAGACCGCCCGTCCCCGACGCGACGAACGGCAGCACGGTGTTGCGCGTTTGGAACACGCGGCGCAATGCCGCCAGCGTGTCGGCCAGCAGGCGACCAAACTCTGGGTCGCGGTGATTGACCATCTGCTTGGCCGACGCCTGCAACACCTCATCAGGTAGTGGGGTCGGTCCAGGGATCAACAGGTACTGACGCACACGACACCTCCTCGTTACGGATCGACGTTCCTCCGGCCTAAACTACCATATCCTCGTGGCGGCGTCAGCGACCGCCGCCTACCGGACCGGCGCGCGCTTGAACCACGCCACGCCAACCGCGGCCAACAACACAATCACCATCACGCCCAGGGTCGTCTCGAGCCACAACGGCCACCCCAGCACGGCCGCCGCGACGTACCCGCCAAAGGCCACCACGCAGGACGCCACGAGCGCTGGAAGCAACTGATCGCGTCGCTCCGGCGTCTGATAAGGCAGCGCCGTCTCCTCCGCGCCCAGATAGTAGGGCACGTCGGTGACCACCGTCACAAACCGGCCGGCCCGGCGGCGGAAGAAGAGCGCGGTCTTCAGCAGCAGCGCGTTCTGGTTGTGCAGTAGGAAGTGCCACCAGCGTGTGGGCACGAACTCCGGCAGCACGACGGTGAGTTGTTGGTCGAAGCCCACTTCCCACTCGAGGTTGCCCAAGTGCTCGAGAAACGTGCCGGCCACCGACCGGTAGGGCGATTTGAGCACCTTCAGCGGGACACCCATGCCCCAGCGTTCCCACTTTTTCTCGACCTCGGCGGTCTCTTTGGGATCGATCTCGACCATGAGCGCCGTGACGTCGTCGCTGATGGACTTCGCATATTGCAGCGCGGGGAGCGTGCCCCGGTTGATGCCGCCGACTGGAATGATGACCTTGTGCTGGCGGACGGCTCCCGGCAGTTGGGCGCCTTCCAACGTGAGGTGCCGCCGGACTTCCTCATAGTGCAGCCAGATGCTTCGCATCAGCATGACGAACGCGGGAATCAGCAGAAGGACGATCCAGGCGCCGTCGGCAAACTTTACGGCGGCGACGACGACCAGCACGATCGCCGTCGCGATCGCGCCAATGGCGTTGATGACCATACTCCGCCGCCATCCGGGGCCTCGCGACGTCCACCACTTCTTCACCATGCCCGCCTGCGAGAGCGTGAATGAAAGAAAGACGCCAACCGCATACAGAGGGATCAGATGGTGCGTGCTCGCACCGAAGACGTACATCAGGACGCCCGAGAAGATCGCCAAGAGCACGATGCCGTTCGCGAATACCAACCGATCACCCAGGTTGGCAAGCTGGTGGGGCAGGAAACGGTCGCGCGCAAGGATCGACGCCAGCCGTGGGAAGTCCGCAAAACTCGTATTGGCGGCCAGGATCAGGATCAACGCGGTCGACGCCTGCGCAAGATAGTAGACGGGGCCGCTGCCAAAGACCGCGCGCCCCAGCTGCGAGACGATCGTTTCGTGCTCGGACGGCGCCAGCCCGTAGTGACGGCCCAGATAGGTGACCCCCAGAAACAGCGTGCCCAGGATCGCCGCCATCCAAATGAGGGTGATGCCCGCGTTGCGCGACTCGGGTGGTCTGAAGGCGGGGATCCCATTGCTGATGGCCTCGACGCCGGTCATGGCGGCCGATCCCGATGCGAAGGCCTTCAGGATCAAGAACAGCGTGAGCGCGTGCAACGGCCCGGCTGGCTGATCCGGCACCTGCTGGGGCACCGGCAGGCTGCCCCATGACCGCGCGAAGCCCGCGCCCAGCATCGCCAACATGGTGAAAATGAACAGATAGGTGGGCGCGCTAAAGATCGTGCCCGACTCGCGCACCCCCCGCAGGTTGATGATCGCAATCAGGGCCACCGCGGCCAGCGCCAGACCGACGCGGTGGGTGAACAGCGACGGCACCGCCGAGGTGATGGCCGCCACTCCTGCCGAGACGCTGACCGACACGGTCAAGACATAGTCGATCATGAGCGACGAAGCCGCGATGAGTCCGGGCCAGACCCCGAGATTCTCATGTGCGACGATGTAGGACCCGCCGCCGGAAGGATAGGCGTGGATCGTTTGATAGTACGAGAAGGCGACGATCGCGAGCACCGTGGTGATCGCCAGCGCGATCGGCAGCGCCATGGTCATCGCCAGCGGACCGGCGGCAACAAGCACCAGCAGGATCTCCTCGGTCGCGTAGGCCGACGACGATAGCGCGTCCGACGAGAAGACCGCCAGCCCCTGGATCTTGTTCAGGCGCTCGTCCGCCAGCCGGTGCGTCGGCAGCGGCTGACCGATGAGTAGACGCTTGACACCACTGATGGCCATTAGGGGGCGCGTCCCATCCAGACGTTCCAGTGAAACGTTCCCGGTCCGCCGACCTCGCCCTGAACATCGGCGCGGTGCAGCAGCAACGGAAACCAATCGCCGAGCCGGACCGCGACGGCGTCCTCGTAGAACCGCCGCTGTGCACGCTCCCAGATCGCCAGCCTCACCGCGGGACTGGCGTGCCGGCGCAGGAGTTGCATGAGGGCCTGCATGTCGCGGCTGTCGTACCACCCCGGAAACGATGGCTGCAACGGGAGTAGAAACGCGGGATCGGGCACGAAGCCAAATGTCGCCGTGAAGACGTCCCAGCCGTCGGGTCGCGCGCGGCGGTTTGCCAGCGTCGCAAAGTCCATCACCTGAAGGTCGATGACCAGCCCGATGCGCTCGAGTTGGGCCTTCGCAATGGTGGCCGCATTGAGATGGTGGGGCATCTCGCCGCTCACCATCCACCGGATCGGCTGACCGGCATACCCGGCTTCGATCAGCAGCCGGCGGGCAGCGGCAGGATCATGCTGGCGGTACATCTCGCCGCCCGCGTCGCTGTACAGTGGGTGCTCGCGCGGGAAGAACGACGGGGTGGTTCGCCAGAACTGCCGCGGGCCAAAGGTGCCCTGCAGGACCGGTTCCTCGTCGAGCGCCGCGACGATGGCGCGGCGGAGCGCCCGATTGCCGGTCAGCGGGCTGCGGTGATTGAACATGAACCCGGCCCACTGCGGCGTGGTGATCACGAGCGGCCGCACGGTCCGGACCGCGCTCAGACGCGCAAATTCGTCCGACGGGATCGAGTGCGCAAACTCGTAGTCGCCGCGGATGACCCCGGCGATGCGGACCGCCGCGTCCGGCACCGGCAGGAAGTCGATGACATCGATGTAGGCCACCCGGCGACCGGCCTGACCATCGGCCGGGTCATCACGAGACGCGTAGCGGTCGAATCGCTCCAAGCGGATGCGCACGTCGGGGACGTGCTCGACGAACCGGTAGGGACCGGTGCCGATGAATCTCCTGATCGGTCCGGTCCCGGCGTCCTCAATGACCTCCCGTGGATAGATCACCGCGCCTTGGCTGGAGATGGCCAGCGCGAGCGGCACGAGGCCGTTGGGTTCGCGCAGCCGCATCTCGACCGTGTAAGCGTCACGCGCGGTCAGACGTTCGACATCGTTGAAGAGTTCGCGCCCGCGGGCGGCGATCCGACCCCATCGCTGCAACGATGCGATCACGTCGGCGGAGGTCATCTCCCGGCCGTGATGAAACAGCACGCCGCGGCGCAGCACAAACGTGTACGTGCGCCGGTCCGGCGAGGAGAACCAGCGGTCGACCAGCATCGGTTTCGGCTCGTAGCGGCTGGAGAGCGCGAACAGCCCCTCGAAGATGTGGATCGCCACGTCCTGCGTCGGCGCGCCCGTCGTCCATTGGAGGTCGATCGTTGGCGGCTCGCCGGTGTGGGCGATGCGCAGCACGCCCCCACGCACCGGAGCCGGCGGTGTCTGCGGTGCGGCAGAGGTTGCGGCCGAGACCGCAAGCAGCGCCGCGAGCACTCCGACCGGCCAGCGGCACAGCACCGGCTTCATATACGGCGTTCGGCCAGCCCGGTCTTGATGAAGAGCCACGGCGCGATCCACACGACCCCCACCGCCAGCAGGGCGTACCGCACGTAACGGAACACCAGACCCACCACCAGCGGGTCGCGCGGGAACACCGCGGCCAGACCAAACCGCAGCACCGCCACGACGAGCAGCCCGACGACCAGCCGCGCCGCGCGGATCCGCCACGCCCCACCGGGGCTGAACCGGGCAGAGCGCCGCATGAGCGCCAGCCCGACACCGGCGCCAAAGACCACGCCGACGCTGCCGACCGGCCCGTCCAGGCTGCGCGGATCGTATGCCCGCTTCGCATCTGCTGGGGGCGCCCCGGCGGTGGCCTGAGCGGCCCAACCCGGCGGATCGGCAACGTCGGCAATCGCGGCGCGCACGCCGAGGGTCACCCCGAGCATGAGGATCGAGACCCCAAGCGCCGCGAGGATCTGTACACGCATCGGGCGGGATCCAAACCAGCCGGCGGCGCCAGGTTCGACGCGGCGGTAGACCACGAGGACGACCGTGCCGATCACCCATCCCGCCAGGACATCCTGAGGAAAGTGCACACCGAGATACATCCGCGAGAGAGAGATGCCCACGATGACCAGCACTGCGGCGATCATCGCCCACGGGGCGCCGACCACGCGCGCCAGCGTCGGCCAGATCGCGGCAGCGTTCTGGGCGTGGCCGGACGCCAGACCGTACCCCGGTTCCAGGCTGAGGGCCTTCACGCGCGCGTCGACCCAGAAGGGACGCGGGGCGTGCACGGCCCACTTGACCACGCCGTTGACGAAGTCGGAGCCGACCAGGATCGCCAGCACCCGAAGCCCGAGTGCCGCATCAACGCACCAGTACAGGAAGGGAACGAAGGCCGAGAAGAACATTTCATCGCCGAAGAACGATAGCGCGCGCATCACACCGTCCAGCGCCGGGCTGAACCGTTGGAGCGTGAGTACCCAATCCACTCCCGGCCACGACATTGCGAGCCACCCCCATCAGACGTCGAAGATGATTCGGGCCGACCAGCCGTCGTCTGTTTGGTTCACGCTCAGCATGTGATACGTGGCCGCTTTGATATCGAGCTTGAAGTGATGTTTGGCAGGATCGACCGGTTCCCCGTGCACCGTGGCGTGCAACCGGCGCTCGGTCACCTCGTCGACGACGAAGATCTTGGGGACGAACTCCTCGGCGGCGAGCAGCACCAACAGATCGTTGAGCCAGGCGACCAGCAGCCCTTCCCGATCGTCGGCTTCGACCCGCCGCTCGCGCCAGGCGCGATTCTCAACCTGCATCGGGTCGATGAGAAACGAAAACATCCCCTCGGCGGCGGTTTCAAATAGGTCGGGGAGCGTAGTGGCGCGCACCGCGATGCCGATATCGGCGGTATGCTCGATCGATTCGAACGTACCCACCCACGTATCATACTCTTACAGGTCTCTCAGGGTGGGGTCGAGGGTATCCCGCAGCGCATTGCCGAACAGGTTGAATCCCAGAATCGCCAGGAAAATGGCCACGCCAGGATAGTTGACCAGCCAGGGAGCCGTCCAGATCCAGTCCCGCGCCCCGATGAGCAGCGCGCCCCACTCGGGTGATGGGGGCTGCGCGCCGAGCCCGACAAAACTCAGGGCCGCGGCCGCCAACACCGCCGTGGGGTACTGCAGGGTCGCCAGGACGACCACGGACGAGATGGTGTTAGGCAACACGTGGCTGAACATCACGCGCCCATCGGTGGCCCCCAGCGCCTGTGCCGCGGTGACGAAGTCGTTGCGTTTAACCGACAGCACGTTCCCGCGCACCAGGCGGGCCCACCCCGGCACGCTGCTGATGCCAATAGCGATCATCGCGTTCCGGAGGTTGGGGCCAAGGGTCGCGACGATGGCCAGGGCCAGCAAGATGTACGGAAACGCCAGCATGATGTCGATCCATCGCATGATCAGCAGATCGGCCCGGCCGCCGTAGTAACCTGAGAAGACGCCTATGGGTACGCCAATAGACATGGCGATGCCCACGCTGATGACGCCAACCTGGAGCGTGGTGCGCGTGCCATAAATGATCCGGCTGAGCTGATCGCGCCCCAGATCATCGGTGCCGAGCCAGTGTCGCGCTGAGGGTGCCTTGAGGCGGTCGGCGGTGTTGATCTTGTAGGGATCGTAGGGGGCGATCAGCGATGCGGAGATCGCGCACAGCGCCAACAGCAGGATGATGCCGCCGCCAATCTGCGCGGGTCGCTTCCGGAACAACTGTTTGACGAGCGAACGGCGGGGGCGGACGCGCTCGTCGAGGGTGACGGCAGCCTTGACCGGCCGCCCCCGGGTGGACGACCCCGCGACCCCCGTCGCATCACTCATAGACAATGCGCGGGTCCAGGGCGCTGTAGGTCAGGTCGACGGCCAGGTTAATCAGCACGTAGGTCACGGCCACAACGACGACCACGCCCTGGATCACAGGGAAGTCGCGCTGCTGGATGGCTTGAACGGCCAGTTCTCCGACCCCGTGCCACGAGAAGACAATTTCGATGATAAACGCGCCGCCCAACAGACCGCCCATCTGCAGACCCAGGATGGTGACCACGGGGATGAGGGCGTTCTTCAGCGCGTGACGCAGGATCACCACGCCGTGTTGCAGCCCCTTGGCGTGCGCCGTCCGGATGTACTGCGAGTGCAGGACGTCCAGCATGCTCGACCGCGTGATGCGCGCCAGGATGGTGGACGCGATCAAGCCGAGTGTCAACGCCGGCAGGATGAGGTGTTTGAGGCTGTCCGAGCCCATCACCGGAAGCCACCGCAGACGCACGCTGAACAGCGAGATCATGATGAGCCCAAACCAAAAGGCCGGCATGGACAAACCCCACATAGCCAGAAACATCGTCACCGTGTCGATCGGTGTGTCACGGTGCACCGCCGCGAGGATGCCCATGGTCAGCCCAACGGTTACGGCCACCGCCAGGCTGCCGAACGCGAGGAGCAGCGTGTTCTTGTACCGCGCCTCGATCTCCGCCCGCACAGGCCGCCGGGTGCGCACGGATCGGCCCAACTCGCCCCGAGCCACCGACCCGAGAAACCGCACGTACTGTACAGCCAGCGGCGCGTCGAGCCCGAGTTCTCGCCTGATCGAGTCGACCGTGGCTTTGTCGGGAGGCAGCTGGCCAAAATACATGATCTCGATGGGATCGCCCGGCACCAGGGCGCGAATGAGGAAGACCAGGGTGACCACACCAAGCACTACGGGGATCAGGAACACGAGGCGTCGGGCAGCGTAAACGGCCATGTTCTGCTACGCCCAGGGAACGGGCATACCGCGCGCAGAAACACGCGGTATGCCCGTTTTCACGCTTACTGCTTCACCCACACGTCTTCGTAGATGATCCCACCGAAGTAGTCGAGTCGGAGGTTTTCCAGTCGTCCGCCGGCCGCAAACATAAGCCAGTCGGTCAGGATCGGGATAACGATGGCCTTTTGCAAAATCATCACCTGCGCCTGCTTAACCATGTCTAGCCTGCGGGAAGCGTTCATCGTCGTGTCCGCGCGGTCCAGTGCCGTGTCCAACTCGGAGTCAGCGTAGAGCTGCCGCCAGCCCGGCGTCTTGAACAGCAGCGAGAGGATGTTTGCCTCCGGCCAGGTCCACCTCATTAGGTCGAAGTCGAACTGCGCTTTGGGCATCTCGGCAGACATCGTGCCGAAGTCGGTCACCCTGACGTCGACGTCGATGCCGACGTCCTTCAGGTTGGCCTGGATGATCTCGCATCCGCGCTTGACGGTCTCAAAACCCGAATACGTCCAACAGCTGAACTTGGCCGCCCGCCCGCCGTTCTCTCTCACACGCGTGGCCGGGTTGACCCGCCAGCCCAGCTCATCGAGCATCGTCGCGGCCTTCCGCAGGTCAAACCCGATGCCGTACTGTTTGCCGATCTTGTCGTCCCAACCCGCGACGCCCACCGGGATCGGGTTCAAATTCAGGGTGGCGAAGCCACCCCAGGCGCCCTCGACGATCGATTTTTTATCGATCGCCCACCCGACCGCGGCGCGAAACTTCGGGTTGTCAAACGGGGGCCGCTTGTAGTTGAACTCCACGAACACGAAGTTGAGCGCGTCCTTCTTGACGGCCGTCTTGAATCGTTTGTCGTTGAGGAATCGGTCGGCCGACTCGCGGGTGAGCGGGATGACGTCGAGTTCCCCGGTCTCCATGGCCGCGATGCGCGTACCGACGGCGGGCACCACCTTGAGGATGATCCCCGACACGTGCACGGGCCCCTTGTTCTGCACGTCCTCGCGAAACTGCTGGTACTCGGGGTTGCGCGCCAGGACGATCGACGACCCGGCCACCCACGTCTCGAACTTGAACGGCCCTGTCCCTACGGGATTACGCCCGTAGTCCTTACCGTACTTCCGCACCGCGGCGGGCGACACGATGCCCGCATACGACGTCGTCAGGTTCGTGAAGAACGGCGCGAAGGGTTTTTCCAGGGTGAACTGGACGGTCGTGTCATCGAGGGCTTTGACGTCCTTCACCTCGTTGAACTGGGACCTGGCCGGCGCGGCCGTGGCCGGATCGAGAAGCCGCTTGAAGGTGAACTCCACCGCCTGCGCGTTGAAGGGCGTCCCATCGTGGAACTTGATGCCGGTCCGCAGTTTGAACGTGACGACCTTCTGGTCCTGGCTCACGGTCCACGAGCTGGCCAGCCGGCCTGCGGGCAGACCCTGCTGATTGATGTACACCAGCCGGTCGTAGATGAACCCCTGGACACCGCTCGCCGTCGCGGAGACCGTGGCGTGCGGGTCAAGCGAATCGGGGTCTTCACCCAGCACGAGCCGCAGCGTGCCGCCTCTCCGGATCTCTTGCGCGGCGGATTGGCCTGTGAGCCACCCGGGCCCGACGAGCAAACTCGCGAGCACGATCGCAGCGGCGAGGACGTACCACCGGCGCTTCATGGTTGTTCCCTCCTCTGTCACGTCTCTTGGCGAGCATTCGACATGGCAGGAGGCGCCCCCTGGCAGGCTAAGTAAGAGCGCATGACCGACCACGCCACGCGAAGAGCCATCGCGCACGCCGTCAAGATCGTTGCCCCGTGGATCGAGTACAAGAGGGCCCTGGCACGGGTCCCCGCCGTCTCGGTGGGAATCGTCCACGAAGATCAGATAATCTTTGCCAACGGATATGGCTTCGCGAACGTCGCGAAGCGGACGCGGGCGACCGAGACGACCTGCTATCGGATCGCTTCGATTTCGAAGACGATCACCGCGACGGCCGCCCTCCAACTGGCGGAACGGGGCGCCCTGCAACTCGATGACCGGGTCCAGACGTTTCTCCCGTGGTTCCGGTCAACGAAGGACGCCGGTCTGGCGCGAATCACACTCCGCCACCTGCTCACGCACATGGCCGGCATCGAGCGGGACGGCAACACGGCGCACTGGGAGCACCGCCGGTTTCCGACGTTGGCGCAGATCCAAGACCACGTTCGAGAGGGCATCGCGGTCTTTCGCCCGTTGGAAAGCTTCAAGTACTCAAACCTCGGCTACGCCATCGCCGGCCAGGTCATCGCGGCCGCGAGCGGGCAACCATACGAACGGTACGTCGAGGAGCGTGTCGTCCACAGACTCGGCCTGACGCATACCAGCCCAACACTGCCCGCCCGCGTGCGCGGGCGACTCGCCCTCGGGTACGACCGGGATCTCCCCTCGAAACCTCGCGCCGCCCTGCCGCACGCCGAGACGCGCGCGATGGCGGCGGCAACTGGTTTCTCGTCCAACGTCCTCGACCTGTGCGCGTACATGTCGGCCCAGTTCCTGGGCAATGCCACCCTGCTGTCCGATGAGAGCAAGCGGGAGATGCAGCGCGTCCACTGGATGAACAAGAAGACCGACCATCACTACGGCATTGGGTTTGACCTCTGGAAGGTGGACGATACGCTGATCGTGGGACACGGCGGCGGCTTCCCTGGGTTCATCACGCGGATCGGGATGGATCCCGAGAGGAAGATCGGGGTGGCGGTGCTGACGAACGCGCTCGACCCCCTGGCCGGCACGCTGGCGAACGGCATCCTCTCCACGATCGGCTACTTCGTCAGGCACGATGCGAAATTTCGTGCGTCGCGGAGACGGGCGCCGAACCTGGCGAGATATCAGGGACGGTTCTTCTCGACGTGGAACGACACGGAAGTGGTCCGCGTCGGCGGCCGGCTGGTCGCCTTCGGGCCGATCAGCGATCGCCCGATGGATGAGGCGGTCCTCTTCGAGCCCGCCGGCAGGCACCGGTTCAAGATCGGGTCCGGCAGCGAGTTCGGGTATCTTGGTGAGCGTGTGACGTTCGAGTTCGGGCGGAAGGGACGGCTGACAGGATTGACCTGGGGGCCGAATCGCTCGCGCGCGGTGAGGACGGCCCTGCGCGTATCCAAAGGAGGTGGTGCACCTGGCCGACCGTGAGCGCATACGCCTCACGTCGATGGTCGCCTGCGCGGGCTGAGCGTCGAAGCTGCCTCCCGGCGAACTGGCGTACGTGTTGCGCCACCTCCCCAAGCCCGGCGACCCGAACCTGCTGCTCGGGATCGGCACCGGCGATGATGCGGCCGTCTACCGCCTGACCGACGAACTGGCGCTGGTGCAGACGGTCGATGTGTTCACGCCGATCGTCGATGACCCGTACACGTTCGGACAAATCGCCGCCACCAACGCCCTCTCGGATGTCTACGCGAAGGGCGGACGGCCGTTGCTTGCTCTGAACATCGCAGGATTCCCCCGCAAACTGTCGCTGGATATCCTCGCAGACATCCTTCGGGGCGGCGCCGAAAAGGCTCTGGAAGCCGGAGTATTGATCGTGGGCGGCCACACCATTGACGACCCCGAACCGAAGTACGGTCTGGCTGTCACCGGCTTGGTGCACCCGGCGCGATTCGTCTCGAACGCGGGCGCTCGGCCGGGCGACGTGCTGTTCCTCACGAAGCCGATCGGGATTGGGGTGATCACGACCGGTATCAAACAGGATATGACGCCACCGGCCGTCGCCGCGGAGGCCATACGCGTCATGAATACGCTCAACCGCGCGGCCTCGGAGGCCATGATGCAGGTCGGTGTCCATGCGGCCACCGATGTCACAGGGTTTGGCCTGTTGGGCCACCTCTACGAGATGGTCGACGCCAGCGGCGTCGCCGCGCGCATCTCCGCCGCAGCCGTCCCCGTGCTGCCGGGCGCGGCGGATCTCGCCGGACATGGCGCGGTCGCCGGGGGTACCGCCCGCAACCTGGAGTGGCTCGCGGACAAAGTGCGCTGGGCGCCCACCATCGACGAAACCACCCGCATCCTGCTGGCCGACGCGCAGACATCAGGTGGGTTGCTGATCGCCGTCGCACCGGAGCGGGCGGCGGCGCTGGAACAGGCAATGCACGCGCGAGGGGTCGAGCCGATCGCGCGAATCGGTGAGATCGTCACCCGCAACGGCCTCCCCCTCGACGTCCGATAGCTTCCAGGGAGCCGGGCGCCTCCGGCGAATGCTCAATAGGCGTGTCAGGACTTCTTTCTCTTCATTTGCTCGGCGGCTTCCGGATGGTCGACGGCGATGGGCCTGTTCCCGGCGTTGAGTCGGTTCGGGTCCAATCGCTGGTTGCCCATCTGGTTCTCCATGCCGGCGATTCGTTTTCCCGCCAGCACCTCGCCGGCTTGTTCTGGCCCGATTCCCCCGACGGTCAGGCGCGGACCAATCTGCGTAAGCTCGTCCTGGAACTCCGCCGCGCCCTCCCGGACTTCGATCGATATCTCCTCATCGAGGATCGCGCGTTGCAGTGGCGCCGCGACGCGCCGATCTCGGTCGACGTGGTGGAGTTCGAACACGCGCTCGCCCACGCGTCGTCACCGGCAGCCCTGGAACAGGTCATCACGCTGTACCGCGGCGATCTCTTGCAGGAGTGTTATGACGATTGGATCATTCCCGAGCGCGAGCGTCTGCGGCGGTCGTACATGGATGCTCTGGCGCGCCTGGTCGCGGCGCTGGAGGCTCACCGGGACTACGCCGGGGCCATTCGGCACGCCCGCCGCCTCCTCGATCTCGACCCGCTCCAGGAAGCCACCTACCGCCTGCTGATGCGCCTCCACGCGCTGACCGGCGACCGCACAGGCGCGGTCCGCGTGTACCATGCCTGTGCCTCGACGCTTCAGCGCGAGCTGGACGTGGTCCCAAGCCCCGAAACCCGCGAGGCATACGAGCGCCTGCTCGCCGCCGATGCCCGTCCGGCGACGCAACCTCTCGCGGCGCCCCCACTCGTGGGCCGCCATAGCGAGTGGGAACGGCTCCAGACAGCCTGGAGGACCGTCATGGCGGGATCGAGTCGCGCGGTGATCCTGGGAGGCGAGCCCGGCATCGGCAAGACTAGGCTGACCGAAGACCTGCTGGAGTGGGCGGCCCGCCAAGGCATCGCCAGCCGGCACGCGCGCTGCTACACGGCCGAGGCCGACCTGGCCTTCGCGCCGATCACGGCGCTGCTGCGTGCGCGATCACTGCCACCCATGACCGCCGTGGTGAAACGCGACGTGGCGCGGCTCCTCCCGGAACTTCTTGAGGATGATCCCACGCTGCCGCCACCGGGGCCGCTCACCGAGGCGTGGCAGCGGCAGCACCTGTTCGAGACGATGGCGCGCATCCTGCTGGTCGATCAGCCGCTGCTCGTTGTGGTCGACGACCTGCAGTGGTGCGACGAGGAAAGCCTCGAGTTCCTGCACTCGCTGACCCGCCGCAATCCGCACGCCAGATTGCTGCTCGCCGTAACGATGCGTCCGGAAGAGGTGGACGCGATCCATCCACTACAGCGTGTCGTCCAATCGTGGCGGCATGCAGGGATCCTGACCCAGATCGATCTGGGACCGCTCGATGCCGGCGCGACGGCACAGCTCGCCTCGTCGATCGCGGGCGCCGACCTGAGCGCCGAGGCGGCATCCCGGGTGTTTCGGGATACCGAGGGCAACCCGTTGTTCATCGTTGAACTGGCGCGCGCGGGCCTGGTGGGCACGAGTGATCCGGCCGAGCCGCTGCCGCCGCAGATTCAAGAAGTCATCCGCACGCGGCTGGCCCACCTCTCGCCGGCGGCCCGAGAACTGGCGGGCGTGGCGTCGGCCGTCGGCCGGTCGTTTACGTTCCGGCTCCTGGCCGAAGTCGGCGGCATGGAAGAAGATTCGCTGATCCGCTGTCTGGACGAACTCTGGCACCGCAGGATCATCCGCGAGCAGGGAGCCGAGGCCTATGATTTTACGCACGACAAGGTGCGCGAGGTCGCCTACCGTGTGATGAGCGCAGCCCGGCGGCGCTGGCTCCACCGACAGATCGCACGGGGGCTGGAAACGCTCTACAAGACCAACCTGGACGACGCCAGCGGGCAGATTGCCACGCACTATGAGCAGGCGGGTATGTCCGACGAGGCGACGCCTTACTACCTGCGGGCCGCCGAGGCCGCCCGCCGCGTCTCCGCGTACGATGTGGCGATCAACTACTACCACCGCCTGTTGGCGCTGGAGACCGGCGTAGATCGCATCACCGTGATGCGGCGGCTGGCCGAGATTTGGCAGCGCACCGGCCGCTGGACCGACGCGGAGCAGATCGTTCGACAGGCCCTGGCGCTCGCGCGACAGGCGGCGGACACCGAAGCGGAGGCCGAGTGCCAGATCGGCCTCGGGTTTATCCTCCGCCTCCGCGGCTCCTACACGGAGGCGATCAGCTGGTTCGAGCAAGCGCGGCAAATATTCGAACATCTCAGCGTCCCGCGCGGGGTCGGCCGGTCGGTCGGGCATCTGGGCATCGTGTACTTCGAATTAGCCGACTACGCGCGCGCGCTGGACTGTTTCAACCGGCAGTGGCAGATCGCGCAGCGGCTCGGCGATACGGCCGAAATGAGCAACGCGCTGCGGGATATGGGACTCGTCCACTGGGCGCAAGGCGACTACACGCAGGCGCTGGCCTGCCACGAGCGCCACTTGCACCTGGCCGCCGAACGCGGCGAACGGTCCGGCATCGAAGGCATGAACGCGTTGAATAACCTGGGTCTGGTCTATCGGGCCATGGGCGAATACGCCCGGGCGCTGGAATATCATCAGGAGAGCCTGAAGATCGCGCGGGAGATCGGCAACCGTCGTGGTCTGGCCGTCGCGCTGGGCAACATCGGGATCGACCACGAAGAGCAGGGCGCCTATGTCCGCGCACTCGACTACTTTACTCAGCAACTCGCGATTGCTGAGGAGTTGGGCGACCGCCGCAGCGTGAGCCACGCCGTCTGGCACGCCGGCAACGTCTATGAAGCCCTGGGTCGATA
This sequence comes from bacterium, assembly GCA_041497675.1. Taxonomy (GTDB): domain Bacteria; phylum Sysuimicrobiota; class Sysuimicrobiia; order Sysuimicrobiales; family Humicultoraceae; genus JBGPNN01. Next base: position 18,870 of record JBGQGY010000039.1, read on the forward strand.
TGCCGAAGCGCTGTGCTACTTCTCCAAACAACTGGCGATCGCCACCGAGCTGGACGACCGGCGTGTGGCCGCCATCGCGTTGGGGAACATCGCCCGAGTGCGCGCGGCGCAGGGCTCGGACCAGGACGCGGAAAAGCTGTACACGCAGAGCCTGCTACTGCTCTCCGCGGTGAATCTTCCGCACTACGTCTGCGAGATGCGCTACCGGCTGGCGGATCTCTACGCCCGCCAGGGACGTTTCGCCGACGCCCACGCCTCGGCCACCGACGCACTGCACACCGCCACCCGGCTCAAGCGGACGCCCATCCAATTCGCCGCCGAGTTGCTCAACGTCCACGCCCGAGTGCACCTGGGTCAGATTTCGCGGGAGCAGGCGGAAGTCGACTTCCTCGGACTCCTCGTGCGTTATCCGGACCCTCGGCACCAGGCCGCAGTGCACTACGAGCGGTGGCGGTTGATGGGGGCCGAAGAACCCCGCAGGCTTGCCGCAGACTTGTATCGCACGCGCTCTGCCGGCATCGACCGCATCGAATGTCGACGACGCTACGCCGAGTTGACCGGCAATGGGGTGCAGGACTCACCGGATTTGCCGCCGATCCCGGGCGTTCTCCCCTCTGTGCCCCCTGACCTGGACCATGTCTTGAAGCGCGCGGGGCACCTGCTGCGGCCCACCGTCTCATGAACCCTCCGCGGCTAGGCCTCTGCCAGGAACGCTTGCGGAACGGCGCCCGTGGTACAAGACCATCATCGCAGTATCAGTGAGGTGAGCCGATGTCCGGAGCCGGTCTCCTGTTCGTCTCCGCGGTGATCACCATTGTGCCGGTTCTCATCTATATCTGGGTCCTGTGGGTGATTGACCGGTACGAGAAAGAGCCCCTGTCGCTGCTTGGCGTCGCCCTCTTGGGGGGTGCCGTGGTCGCCCCGGCTCTCACGGTGATCGTCGAAAGACTGTTGGGGTTGTCGAGCTCGATCTTTCCTGCGCTCTTCCAGATCTATCCGGTCGTCCGCCCAAACCTGGCAGGGGCCGTCATAGAGGAGCTGGCAAAAGGCGCGGTCATCCTCGGCGCCTACCACTTTCTGCGGAGCGAGTTCGACGATACCCTTGACGGAATCGTCTACGGCGCCACGGTCGGCGCGGGGTTCGCCCTGGCCGAGTCCGTGAGTTTTCTCCGTGAACTGGCGCCCATGGCCGCGAGCGCCAACTTCGACCCTGGGCTTTTCTTCGCCATCTTCATATCCGGCCTGACCCACTGCGTTTTTGGCGCCACGTTCGGCGCCACCCTCGGCTATGTCCGCGAAACCTCCCCGGCGGGCGGTATGCGACTGGCCATGCCTGTAGGCGGGCTGGTCGCCGCCGTGCTCTACCACGTGGGATACGTGGCCGCAGGCGCGGCGGGTTTGGCGGGCATCGGCGGCACGCCTGGGATGCTCCTCGGTCTCGGCCGGCGGGTCGCGGACTGGGCCGGTCTGGTCATGCTGGCCTTCATCGTGGTGTGGGCGTGGTCGCGGGAACGCGGCATTCTCCGGTGGGGGCTGGCCGACGAAACCGCGACGGGCGCGATCACCGCCGACGAGTTGTCCGCATTGACTGGGACCGGCCGGTTGGCTGGGGCCAAGTCACTGCGTGAAGCGCTGGCCGAATTGGCGTTTGCAAAGTGGCGGGCATCTCGAGGGTTCGGCAGCGACGAAGAGGTCAAACGCCAGCGTCAGCGTGTGCTCCAGCTCAGGTCGGCCAAAGGGGGTGAGCGCCGATGAGCACGCCTGTCGCCCCCGCGAATCCGAACCGCAAGCTCCTCATCGGGGCGGGTGTTGGGTGCGGCTGTCTGTCCCTCATCATCGCGATCGTCGCCCTGATCTTGATCTTCTCGTCGCTGGGACGAACGCAGAGCCAGCCGGTGCCGCAGCCTCAACCACAGCCCGTGCAGCCGCAACCTGGGCCGCAGCCCGCGCCACAGCCAGCTCCGCAGCCAGCTCCGCAGCCTGCCCCGCGGCCCGGCCCGCAAGCCGAGGGCATCGACGGCCTGAAGGTGCAGATGGCAATGGTCAAAGTCCAGGGAGACGCGGACAACGCGCGGCCGGGTGCTCCCACCGATACATATGGTCAAGGAGAAATTGCCGGCGCGCTTGGCAACTTCGTGGAGGTGCGTGGCACACACGAGATACACATTTACTGGTTCAAGGTCGAAGGCGACAAACCATCGCTTGTGGCCAAACCCTATGTGGCGACTATCTCGGATAATATGCAGGGCAAGCCTTTCTTCTTCCGTCTCTCGGGGCTCGTGGCGGGCGACTTTATCTTCGCGATCCTGAAGAACACGGGCCCGGACCAGTTCCAGCGCGTCGCGATCCGACGGTTCCGTGTCCAGTAAAGTCATTCACCACAGGAGGTGATCGCATGAGCCCAGGTCGTGGTCCCGCACTGCCCAACATCACGCTCCCGTCAGGAAACCTATCTGATCGGGGCATCCGCCATCTCATGCTCGCTGTTTTTGGAGGGGTGTTCTTCCTCTTCACGATCGGCACTCTCATCCTCTTAGGGACCAAATTCCCGCTGGGCACTCTCATTGTTTGCGGCCTTGCCGCCGTCCTGCCCGTGCCGATCTACGCGGCACTGATCCTGTGGCTGGACCGATATGAAAAAGAACCGGCGTTTCTTCTGGTGTCGGCCTTCCTCTGGGGCGCGGTCGTCGCGACATTCGTCTCATACTTCATCAACACGGGCGCGGCCGTAGTGCTTCACGGCATCCTCGGACCGAGGCTGGCGGGGGCGCTGGCGCCTGCGTTATCGGCGCCGATCGTCGAGGAGACCTCTAAGGGGTTTGCCCTCCTACTCCTCTACTTCCTGGCAAAGAACGAGTTCAACGACGTCGTGGACGGCATCGTGTACGGCGCGCTCGTTGGGCTGGGTTTCGCCATGGTCGAAAACATCATCTACTTCGGCCGGGTCTACACAGCCGGAGGGGCGGCTGGGCTGGGGTACCTCTTTGTCATGCGCGCCGTCTTTAGCGGGCTGATCCACCCGCTCTTCACCGGCTGCACGGGAGCCGGACTTGGGTACTCGCGAGAAACGACCAGCGGCGTCCGAAAGCTCGCGGCCCCGGTCATCGGTTACTTCGCCGCCATGATGCTTCACGCGTTGTGGAACGGGACCGGCGGACTCCTCGACCTGAGCGGTGTTCAGATGAGCCCCATGGTTGCGCTGTTCGTGCTCGTCCCGGGGATGATGCTGATCTACGGCGTCCCCGCGATGGCGGTGCTCGTCCTTCTGGCGAAGGCGGGATGGAAGCGAGAGATCGCCGTGATCCAGGAGTTTCTGAAGGACGAAGTCAAACGCGGGACCGTCTCGGAAGGCGAGTACAACCTGCTGACCAACACCCGCGAACGCTTTCGCCACCTCATGGGGGCGTTTACGAAGCACGGGCCGTCCGGATGGCTTGCGCTGCGCTCGCTGTATGAGATGGAAGTCGACCTGGCGTTCCGTAAGTCCCAGGAGGCCCGCGGAGAGAAACTCCCGTCGTTCGATGTCGTCGTCTCCGTGGATGGGTTCAGGGAGCGCATCGGTCAAACCCGCAAGCGGCTCTCCGATATCGGCGTCGCGACAGCGTAACGGGAGGAGGCAACAGACGTGTCCCAGAGAGGTTCCAGTACTGTCATCATCCTGCTGGCCATTGTGATCGTCCTATTGCTGGGCGCAGCCGGCGTGGGAGCCTTCATCATCCTGCGCTCGCAGCAGCGCCCGACGGGCGGTCCGGCAGGCCCCGTGCCGGTCCAACCACCGGTGAACCCTCCACAACCGGTGGCGTCTCCGGCGCAGCCGTTCCAGCCTCCGCAGCCGCCGGCGCCCCCGGCCGCAAGCGATGTGATCAGCAAGCTCGAGCTGGCCGCCACATCGCCGACGGACGTGGCTCAGGCAGAGCCGGTAAACCTCAAGATGACCTTCGTGTTCGGCGGCAGTGAAAAAACCAAAGTCGAGGCCCAGCTGGCCTGGCGCGCCGGCGATGATCAGCTCGAGTACGGTAAGGTTTTTGGGTATGAGGCCGTTCCCGGCCCCAACACCATTGACGGGTGGACCTTCCGCTCTCACCCGGACAGCCCGCCGGGAACGAAGTACGCCATGTACGCGGTGATCAGAACCGCGGGCAAGATCTTCATTTCTCAGACCGCCGTCCCGGTGACCGTCAGAGGATCTGCTGCTCCACCACAGCCGCCGACCGCACCGGCCGCAAGCGATCTGGTCCGCGATCTGCAGATCACCGCGGTCTCACCCACCGAAGCCCCGCCCGGCGAGGCCGTCAAGCTCAAGATGACCTTTGGCTTCAACGGGCCTGAGAAGACCAAGGTTGCCGCGCAACTGGCCTGGAAGATCGGCGACGCGGAATTGACCTATGGCAAGGAGTACAACGAGGACGTCGTCCCCGGTCAGAACATCAGCGAGGGTTGGAGCTTCAAGACTGCGCCGGATACCGCCAACGGTACCAAGTTCACGATGTTTGCGGTGGTCAAGGCCGGTGGTAAGACCTTCATCTCGCAGACAGGCGTTACGATCACGGTCACGACGTCCGCGCAGCCGGCGCCGCAGCCGCCTCCTGCACCGGTCCCCGCGCCACCACCGGGACCAGTCCCCGTTCCGCCGCCTCCCGGACCGGCCCCCGCTCCACCGCCGGGCCCGGCCCCCGCTCCCGGACCGGTACCGCGACCGGCACCGGCGCCGGTCGAGATGCAGTCCTACCGCGACCCAGGCGGTCGGTTCATGATCGACTACCCCGTCGGGTGGCGCACCCAGCTGCTCCAGGGTGGATTCATGGCCTTCTACAAAGATCATCCCGAGGAAGGCATTTCGTTTATTCATAATCCCTGGGGCGTTCTGCGCGGGGCTTTCGGCGGTCGCGAAGTCGCCCAACTGTTCATGGACAATGCCCACCGAAAATATCCGGATATGCAGGTGCTCGGTCAGGACATCAAGCAGCTCGCCCGGAACGGGCCGATTCGCACCGACGCGGCAATCCTAGAGGTCGCCTGGACGAACCTGCGGGGGGAGCGCATGCGCGGGCGCATTGCGATCGTGGCCACCAACGTGCAAATGGCTGGGATGCCAAACGAAACGACGCTTCACTATTGGGCGTATCAGGCCCCCGAAGTCGCCTGGGACTCGATGCAATCGATATTTATCCAGATGTACCAGAGCTGGAGTGGAACAGCATACGTCACCTCGCCACCGTAGGTCGAACGACACGAAGCGCAGGTGAAGTTATCATGGAGGAAGAGGGACGCAAGCCGTCGCAACTGTTCACCCTCAGGGTGTGGACCGAAGCCGTGGGTGAGAGTCAGACCGAGTGGCGCGGCAAGGTCCAGCACATTGCGACGGGCGAGGCTCGATATTTCCGCAGCTGGCAGGCGCTGGTGGAGTTCCTCGAGCGCCGCATGAGCGAGGGTGCAGATGACCTGTCGGGCTCCAACAAGCGCGCCTGACCGCGGGACGTTCGCATGAGGGCAGGTACTCCGCTGCCCCGCCGGAGCATCTGGATCGCCCAGGCACTCACTATTACCGGGCTTATTCTCTACGTGCTGCTGGTCCAGGTCCTGGCCCCCGCCCTCCAGGAACCGGGGCGCAGGACCGGCGCGGCCATCGGTCTGCTGCTGGCGCTGGTGCCCGCCGTGCTGTGGCTTGTTCTGTTCTACGTTCAGGATGCACGAGAACCCGAGCCACTTGGCTACGTCGTGCGCGTAGCGCTCGCGGGAGGGGTTCTCGGTGGGGCGATCGTACTGCCCGTCCTGCAGCGGGTCTTCGCCTCAGCAGGCTGGGTCAACGCCGGCCCGCTCGTCGGATTGTTGGGATCCATTCTCATCATCGGAGCGCTGCAAGAGTTCTGTGTGTATCTAGCGGTTCGCTTTACGGTCTACGAGGTCAGCGAGTTCGACGAGGTCGCCGACGGCGTCACCTATGGCACGGCGGCGGGCGTTGGGTTGGCGACGATACTGAACCTGTGGCTGGTCATGGCCGGCCCGAGCATCAACCCGGTGCCGATGGCCATCCGCATGGTCGTGATCACCCTCGGACACTCGGCCTTCGGCGGCGTCCTCGGGTATTTCCTCGGGCTGGCGAAGATCCACCACCAGCCTCAACGCGCGGTGCAGGGGTTCGTGCTGGCCGCTGTGCTCAACGGGCTGTTCACGTACTTCCTGCGGGAGGTCACGCAGAGCGGGCTCACCTACAAACCGTGGAACGGGCTGGTGCTGGCGACGGCCGTTGCGGTGATCGTCACGCTCGTCCTCGTGAGGCGCGAGCATGCGAAGGCTTGATCTTCCCGTCTGGATCGCCGCGGTCGTGATGCTTGGGGCAGGTTGGGGCCTTATCAAATCCGCGGACGCCAGGATGATCGGCTTTGCCGACCCGCAGGGGTCGCTGCGTCTCCAGTATCCCGCCGGCTGGTTGCGGGTTCCGGGATCCACCGCGCTGCTTGAAATCCAGGATCCACTGTCCGGGGCCCCGGTGGCGACGACCCTGCTGGCGGAGCGCGCCCCCCGGCCCGCCGACCAAACGCTGGATCAGATCGCCCGCGAGGGAACGTTCGACCGGAGTCAGCGGATGGTCATGTACCGGGTCCTCCGCCAGCGAGCCATCCGCGTGGGCGGTCATGACGCGGTCGCGGTAGATTACGCATTCGTCGCCGACCCCCACCAGTCGGTCCCGGAGGCGGAACGTCTGCCTGTCGTGATGCGCGGCACCCAAGTGGTCGTCGCCACCGACAAGACGGTCTACCGCATCGACCTGCGGGCCTCGGCGGGCGTCATCGGTCGCGCGCGGGTCCAGTTCGAGCGGATCCTCCGCGAGGTGCAACTGTGAGAGGCCGATCGATCTGGCCGCGAGTGGTCGTGTGGTCGCTGAGTGTCGCCCTGGGTTTGGGGCTGTGTGCGGGCTCGTCGACGGCGCAGATCAACGTCGCGATGATCGAGCAGGGAATAGCCCGCACGGTCATGCTTGGGCTCCTGAGACGTGACGAAAAGGGATCGTACAGGGAGTTTTCGAGTTGCTCCGGCTCGTTTGTCACGCCGAAGAGCTTGATTCTCACCGCTTCGCACTGTGTCCGGGCCAACGAAGATATCCAAAAGTTCGGGATCAAGAAGGGGCAGCTCTACAATCCTGAGGGCTTTTCACTCGTATACATCAACGTCCCAAACCAGGTCAAGCCTGTGCTCTTCCTGTGGGCGAAGTTTGTGGCGGACCAAGTAGACCTAGACGTCGCCCTCATACGTGCGGAAACGGTGATTGGGTCTGGGGGAATGCAGGCGCTGCCTCCGGATTTCAACGTGCCGTATGTCCCGATCGGCGACTCTGACACGGTGCGGATCGGCGAACCGGTGGTGTTGATGGGGTACCCTAGCGTCGGGGGCGACACGATCACCGTCACGCGCGGCTACGTCACCGGCTTCACTGTTGACTCACAGGGACGGAAGTTCGAGATGAAAACCGACCTCGGTGCGCCGGGATTCAGCGGCGGGCCGGTCATCAACGAACGCAGCGAACAGGTCGCGGTGCACCAGAGCTCCCAGGTCGAGCCGGATCGAGCCGCGCGGTCTGGCCGCGCGACGCTGAGCAGGCGGCTACCGGCCGAGTGGGCCCAGTATCTGAAAGACGGAACGTCGACCGCGCAGCCGGTATCCCCCGCGGGGGCGGCGAGTGTCATCCTCCAGGGGCGCGTCGTCGACGGCGCGACCGGAGCCGGGATCCCCGGAGCCGGCGTGTGGGTGCTTGCCCCCGGTTCGTCGCTAGAGGACCCGACCAGCAAACAGGTCGTCGCGAGCGCCCTCACCGACGGCAATGGCGTCTTTCAGGCGAAACCGCCGGTTCTTCGAGGATCGTCCTACCCGGTTATTGTGCTCGCCACCGGGTATGGCCGGGTCGCCGGCTACGTAGAGATTCCCGCCCGGGGTCCGCAGACCGCGCCCGGCAGTTCGGAGGTGGCCATCGTCGGGACGATCACGCTTCAGCGGCAGTAGGCACGCGCAATTCATCGACGAGGAGGTGCGTTCATGAACACACCACCAAGGTGGCTGGCCGGTGCGGTCCTGTTGCTGTTCGTGCTGGCGACTGTGGCAGCGCCCGCCCACGCCCAGTTTCCCTTCCAGCCCGCACCGCAACCTGCGCCGCAACCCGCTCCACAACCCGC
>JBGQGY010000040.1:0-25350 GCA_041497675.1 bacterium
AAATATCCCGCTACTTGAGCGGCGAGGCAGCGTAGATCCTGCTCGTGGCCTCAGCGATTCGAGGGTGTTCGACCGCGATCCTCAACTTGAGGAGATGTAGCACGGCCAGGAAGTCTCTAACCTCGGACATCGTGCCTTCAGGACCGGTAAGGATTTCGAAAAACTGTTTGCGGGCCTCTCCCGCATACTCCGAAGCGGTCTTTCTCGAGGCAACCTCTTCGAGGTGATTGACGATTCGCTCGAACTCGTCGTGATTCAGCCAGACCCCCTGGCACTGATCGCACCTGTCGACAATGACTTGAGACGGCGCATATTCGAGAGACGTCATGACCACCATACACTTCGGGCAATTGCGGCCTGAAGGCTTGACCTCGAAGGGCTTGGCCTCTTCGCCGAAGAGATCGAAATCGAGCCAGCGCAGGTTGTCGTCCGTTCGGTCCTTGGCCACCCGTAGCTGATCCCGGTCGAACCACCGTCCCCGGCACTTGGAACACTCGTCGATGCGCACACCGTGGAAATCAGTCTCCTGGAGGGCGCTCGAGCAGTCTGGACATTTCACGGATGCCACCTCAGTGGTAGCGCTTTAGGAGCATTTCTGCGCCAATGATCATCGTTCCCGCTGCAAGCCGTCACTCAGCAGGTTTGCGCCGATCACCAGCAGGGCAATCGCCATGCCGGGGAATACGGTATTCCACCACGCGATGCTCTGCACCGCGCGTCCTTCACTCACCATACTGCCCCAGGCCGGTATCGGCGGTTGGACGCCCAACCCCAGGTAGCTCAGCGCCGCCTCCGCCAGAATCACATTCGACATGTTCACCGCGCCCACCACCAGCAGCGGCGGTAAGATCGACGGGAGCACATGCCGCAGCAAGACGCGCCCCTCGGCGGCGCCCAGCGCCCGCGCGGCCTGCACGAACTCACGTTCACGAACCGACAGCGTATTCGCCCTCGCGATGCGCGCATACTGCACCCACGTAACAAAGGCCAACACCACGATCAGCTTCGGCAGGCTTTGTCCCAGGACCGCCATGATGGCGATCGCGATGAACACCGGCGGAAACGACAACTGGATGTCAATCAGCCGGCCAATGACCCGATCGGTCCACCGACCAAAGTAGCCTGCCGCCAGGCCGAGGGCGGTGCCCAGCCCGCCGCCCAGCAGCACCGAGAGCAGCGCGACGGCCATCGACACGCGCGCGCCAAACATCAACCGGGACAGCAGATCGCGCCCCAGCCGGTCGGCGCCCAGCGGATACGACCAGTCCCCGCTCCGCCAGGCCGGCGGCTGCAGCGACCTGATCAAGTCCTGATCGGCATAGCCGTGCGGCGTCAACCACGGCGCAAAGATCGCCACCAGTAGCACGACCCCGACGATCGCCGCGCCCACGTGAAACTGCGGCGGCCGCCGCTGGCGACGCTTGGGGGCGGCCGGTTCAACGACCATGATCGTACCGGATGCGCGGGTCCAGGTAGAGATACAGCACGTCCACCAACAGATTGATCAAGACAAACGCCGTGCCCACGACCAGCACGACGGCGCGCACCAGCGGCAGGTCGCGTGTCTGAATCCCCTGCAGCATCAACCAGCCCACGCCCGGCCAGGCGAAGACCGCTTCCACCACGACCGACCCGCCCAGCAGGTTGCCGACCTGCAGCCCCAACACGGTCACCGTCGAGATCATCGCGTTGCGCAGGGCGTGGCGCGTGAGCACGGTCCGCTCGCTCAGACCCTTGGCGCGTGCGGTCCGCACGAAATCCTGTTTCAAGACGGCGTTGACGTCAGCGCGCACGAGCCGCGTGATCAAACCGGTCGTGTACACCGACAGCGTCAGCGCGGGCAGCACGAGGTGCCACCACGACTCGAAACCCGACGACGGGAGCAGCCGCAGTCGGTCGGCAAAGAGCAGGATCAGCAGCACACCGAGCCAGAACGACGGCAGGCTGACGAAGATGAACGTGGCCAGCGAGACGATCCAGTCGGCCGCGCTCCCGGCGCGAGAGCCGATCCACACGCCGAGGGGGATTCCGGCCGCGATCGTGACGCCCACCGCCGCCAGCGCCAGCAGCGCCGTTGCGGGCACACGCTGCAGCACCAGCGTCATGGCCGGCTGTTGGAAGCGAAACGATTCACCCAGATCGCCGCGGACCGCGCGCCGCAGGAAGTTCCAGTACTGCTCGGGGATCGACCGATCGAGACCGTACAGGCGCCGGACGCGTTCGATGTCTTCGGGTTTCGCGTCGAGCGGCGTGAGCAGCCGGATGGGATCGCCACTCAGATGGATGAGCAAGAAGACGAGCACGCTGACAGCGAGCAGCACACCAAGCAGATGCGAGACTCGCTGCGCGAAGAACCGGCCCACGGGATGTTGAAACTAGACCAGGCTGATGCCTCCCAGACGGATGATTCCGTCTGTATGAGCGGACCAACCCTTGACCTTCTTTTGCAAAGCGTAGACGCCTTGCTGGTTCCAGAGGTAGACCCAGGGCGCCTCACGGTAGAGGATCTGGTTCAGCCGCTTGTACAGGTCGTTGCGGCGGTTCGCGTCGAGCGTCTTCACGGCGTCCTGGATCAGCCGGTTGGCTTCCTCGTTGTGGTAGCCCTGCCACGCCGCGCCTTTGCGCTCCGAATCGAAGTTGATGCTGGTCGTCGCGTCGAGCAGCACCCCGACCTGCTGGAAGAAGAACGCGTCGTGCGTCTTGCCCAACACGCCCTGGACAAACGGGCTCCAGTCCATGACCTGCACGCGCGTGCGCACACCGACCCTCGACCACATGCCGGCAATGGCTTCGCTGGCCAGCCGGTCGTTGAGGTAGCGGCCTTCGGGCGTCATCAACGTGACCTCGAACCCGTCGCGGAACCCCGCCTCCGAGAGCAACTGCCGCGCCCGGTCGACATCGTAGGCGTACGGGCGCAGGCTGTCGTCGTACCCAGGGATGCCCGGACCAAAGGCGCTGGCCAGCCGGTAGGCGGAGCCGCGCATCACCGCGCGGATCAACGTGTCGACGTCGGTGGCGTGATTCATGGCCTGGCGGACGCGCGCGTCCTGGAAGGCTCGGACCTTCAGGGAATTGAGCACGATGATTTGCGATGCGAGTTGCCGGAAGGCGACGATCTCGACGTTCTTCGTGGCCTCCAATTCAGGAATCTGGATCGGGTCGACCGGTGTGATCAGGTGCGCCGCCCCGGTCTTCAGCTCCACCAGCCGCGTGGCCGCCTCGGGCACGGGCCGCCAGACCAGGCGCCGGACTTTCGGCTGACCGCTGAAGTGCGGCCGGTCGAAGAAATCGAGGACCATACGCTGGTTGGGGATCCACTCGGTGAACTTGTACGGCCCGGTGCCGATCGCGCGCTTCGTCGGGTCGACGTCCCCGCCGGTGATCGCCTTGGGCAGGATCTCGCCGTACAGGGACAGCACCTCGGCCAGCAGCGCAAACGGTCCGTCGGTGTGGATGCGGACGGTCAGCGGGTTGACCACCTCGACGTCTTTCACGGGCCGGAGTTGTCCCGCATAGACGTTGCGGATGTTGGGGTTCTTGAATCGGGTGATCGTGTCACGCACGTGCTCGGCGCCGAACTTCTCGCCGTTGTGGAAGAAGACGTTGTCGCGCAATTTGAGTTCCCACGTCGTCTCGTTGACGACCCGGTACCCCGTTGCCAGCGCGGGGATGATTTTCATATCGGGCGAGCGTTCGAGCAGTTTGTCGTACATCGCCCACATCATGCCCTTCGAGGCGCCCGAGGTCGTCACGTGCGGGTCGAGTGACTCGGCGTCGACCCCCTGCACAATTAGCAAGTTGCCGATCGGGGTCAGCGGGCCCGCGGGGCCTGCGAAGGCACGGGCGCCGAACAACCCGGTGGCGGCGCCGGTGCCGGCGAGTGCGATCCCGGTGCCGGTCAGGGCCGCGTGCTGTAAGAACTCCCGACGCGTGAGGTGTGTCACGATCATCCCCCCTGGCGAGTGGTCTTGCCTGCTGATCGCGGTACGTACTCGAAGTCGCAGTGATCATCGCCCAACCCGATTGCCGTCGGGCGGACAAGGCGATGTGTCGGATGGTGGTCCATGAAGCGCTCGTCCGTCTCGCAAAAGAACGGGATCAGTTCGGGCGCCCCGGCGGCCTGCATCGCGCGCACCCAGTTGCACCCGGTGATGTGGAAGCGGACGTACTCGGGTGTGTAGGCGAGCAAGTGACCCTGGCACGAGAAGAAACTCATTGCCACGTCGAACTGTCGTGTCAGTTCCTCTTGGGTCGCCTGGAACCCCGGCGGCGGCGGGCTGGTCAGTTGCAGGCCCTTGCCCCCGGCGTCCGCCGGCTCGGGCTCGATCGGCTGGTGCATGGCGGGTCTCCCGCCGGAAGACTGTCGCTGAGCTACCGCGTCATGCGCGTGGCTGGTCACCCCGGACTCGACGATGGCCCGCCGGGCGACGCGCAGGGCGGTCTCGCGATCGGCACGCGCGAGCACGGCTCGGTAGAGGTCGACAAACGGTTGCAATTCTTCCGTGAGCGCCTCGAGATCCCGCGGTCCGGCGGGCAGCATGTCCAACAGACCCGCGATGCCGGTCTCGCGCAGCACCGCGTCGGCCACGGTGTCACCCAACACCTCTGTGATGGCCTCGCGGCAGACGGCCTTCTGCACCCTATTGGGACGCACGGCACCGCCCATAGTGCCCAGGAATTCGGTGGGGCGCCCGCCCTACCCTGTAGCCGGAAGGCTCTCTCCTGGATGCGGGATTCGACCACGTTGGTCCCGTATGTACAAGCACGATGATCGCAACGCGACTGCGTTTTGGCATTCGCTTCAACAGCGCCGCCGGACCGATCCGCGACGTCGTGCGCTGGGCGCAACTGGCCGAATCGCTAGGCTTCGACGATCTCTGGTATTGCCAGGACCTTATGCAGCGCGACGCCTGGGTGGCCCTGACCGCCGTTGCGTCTGCGACGAAGCGCATCCGCGTCGGCACCTGCATCGCTAACCCGTTCTCGTCCAGCCCTGCCGAGCTCGCCATGCGCGCGGCCACCCTGCAGGAGTACAGTGAAGGCCGCTTTGTGCTGGGGATCGGGCCGGGCGATCCGCCGGTGCTGGATTGGGTGGGTCTGCGCCAGCGCCGCCCGCTGACGGGGCTACGCGAGGCAGTCCGTGTGCTGCGCGCGTTACTGCGTGGCGACGCCGCGCTGTTCGACGGCGCGATCTTCAAGCGATGGTCGCGCGATGCGCGGCTGCGCTTCCCAATCCCGGCGGTGCCGGTGCCCATCTATGTTGGCGGGCAGGGCCCAAAGGTGTTGGAATTCATGGGCGAGGCGGGCGACGGCGGGCTGCCGATCGTCTTTCCGCCCGAAACACTAGAGGGCGTGATGACGCACGTGCGGGCCGGCGCCGCGCGAACGGGTCGATCGTTGGAGGGCTTCGATCTGGCGGCCTGCGTCTGGTGGTCGATTGGCGAAACGCCCGCTCAAGCACAAGAAGCGTTGCGACCGCTCATCGCCTACTATGGCCCGTCGCTGCGCGCCGAGACCCTGGCGCCCATTGGTCTTGCGCCTGCGGACTTCGAGCAAATCCGTGCCGCCCTCGGTTCGGGCGACACGCGCAAAGCCGAGGCGCTCGTGACGCCGCCGATGTTTCGCCTCGCGATCTCCGGTGAGCCCGATCAGGTGGTCGAGCGGGTCAAGTGGCTGCAGGCGCGCGGCGCGACGCAGATCAACATCGGCCCGCCGTTGGGGCTCGACAAGGAACGCGCCCTGCGTCTTACGGCGGAACAGGTGTTCGCGAGAGTCCTCTAGCGTCTACGCGCCTTCCAGTTGGGTCTTGGCGCGCGGCACGGATGTGGTCGCGGGTCGTTCGTTGCTTGTGGACGACCCTCAGCCTCAGTCGATACGCAGACTCTCCGCCATCACCAAACAGTGGCCCTGTGTCCACACGTCTGCGGCGCCAAGCCGGTCTCGCCACTTCGGTATGGTCATATCGGCACAGGCCTTGGCGACCGCCGTGAAGTACCTGTCAAACAGCAACCACTGATTCTCAAACCCCGTCTCTTTGGCAATGGCCATGAAGTCCACGGTCTTGAGGACCTTACCCGCGTTCGCCCTGACGTCCTCGATGTACTCCATCTGCGTCTTGACGTCCTGACGGGTCCCAAGACGGGTCAGGTGCCCGCCAAGAAAGGTCTCGAACGGGTAGCTCAGCGCCTGCCGGTGGGCGGCGATAAAGCCCGGGACGTCCTTGGCCAGCGCCAGATTCATGAACGGCACCCAGCCGGGAAAGATGATGTCGACCAGCATCAGGACTTTCTGCCGCGGCGCCCAGATGAAGATGTTGCCCGGCTCATGATTGACGCCCTTGTAGTCGAGGACAAGCGTTTGCGTACCGACTTTGAGTGTGTAGGTCTTCGTGAACGTGACCGTCGGCGCTGGACGATTGGGGTCTTTCGACCGCGCAAGCAGCTCTGCCGTCTCTCGGTGCGCGATGATCGTGACGCCCTTGGGGAAGATGCTCGCCGCGCCGATGTGATCAGCGTGCGCGTGGCTGTAGATCACATGCGTGACCCGCTCCTTGGTCACGTCGGCGATCGCCTTGAGATACTTTGGCCCCAGATTCGGCGGGGCATCGACCGCGATGACGCCCTTGCCGGTCGTGAGGAACATGACCTGGTAGCTTCCGTCGGTGACCCAGTACAGACCACCGTTGATCTCCCGTACGAGGTAGCCTTTGTCTTGGGGAATCGCCGGGCCCCGGGCGATCGCCGGGATGGGCGCAACGTCACTCGGGGCCGGGGCCCCACGCAGGCCGGACGTCATCAGCAGGATGAAGCTCAAGATCAGCACACCAAGCAAGACACGCATGCAACACCCCCGGTAGTGGCTACATTGAATTGCCTCTGTGAACGGCCGGGCATGTCACGGCATTCCCGTCTTGACGACCTCCTCTGTCAAGTACGCGATCAGCAACTCCACCGTCTGTTCCAGATCACGCAGGTGCACCATCTCAAAGGCGCTGTGAGTGTATCGCGTCGGGTACGTGACCAGCGCCGCCGGGACGCCGTGCTGCATGAACGCGGCGGCGTCGCTGGAGTACCGGCTGAAGACGAGTGGCTGCACCGGAATGCCGCGGCGATCGCCGGCGCGGATCAGACCATCGGTGATGCGCCGGTCGTAGTGCACGCGAATGTCTTTGTACCCCACAGCCGGCCCTCCGCCGAGCCTGGCAGGAAAACGCTCGAACGGGACTGTCGGGATGTCCGCGACCAGTCCAACGTCCAGCGCGACGGCGCCGTCAAACCCGGCCGCGGCGGTGGCGGCGCCCACAAGACCAATCTCCTCCTGCACCGTGGACACGAGGTGCAGCTCGTACCGAAGCGCGCCGCAGTCGACTCGGCGGGCGACTTCTGTCGCGATCGCCAGCGCCGCCCGATCGTCCATCGCCTTGCCAACCACAAACTCGCCCAGCCGGCGGGTCGTTACGTCGAAAATCACCGGGGCGCCGATGCCAACGCCGCTCTTCGTGACTGCCGCTTTTGTCGTCAGACCCAGATCCACAAAGATCTCGTGCCAGCCGAGCCGATCACGCTGCCGCTCTTCGTCTGTCAGAATATGCCCGCTCGCGCGCGCGACGATGCCCGGAACGGGCCCATCGCGTCCGAGGACATTCACGGGTTGAGCGATCGCGAGAGGATTCGGCATCGTATTCGTCAGCTCGCCCTGCCCCGTGGACACCCATAAGAAGCCATCCTCGGTCACGGCGCGTACGACCAGGCAGATCTCGTCGGCGTGCGCCGCGATCAGAAACTTCGGCCCCTTCCCACCGATCTGCGCGTGCACGTTCCCGATCGGTGTCGTCCAAACCCGAGTCGCGAGCGGTTCCCACAGCTCGCGCATGACGTTCTGGACCGGCCCTTCCATCCCGGTCGGACCCGGGAGATCACACAAACGCTTGACCAGTTCAAACATGGCATCATCCCTCTCGCGATCACCGTGAGGAAGATACGCGTTCGGCGGTGTCAGGCCGTATTCGGATCAGCGATAGACCTCGCGGCGGTGTCCAATCTTGAACACCACCACGATGTGCTCCGGATCGATTATCACATACACGACCCGGTAGTCGCCCTGGCGAATCCTGTACCGGTCCTGACCGGACAGCTTTTCCGCCCCTTCCGGACGGGGTTCCGGCGATAGTCCGTGGATTCTCTTGATAATTCGGAGGCGGTCTTTCCTCGGGACCGCCTCGAGTTCTCTGACCGCGGTGGGCTTGATAAGGATCTTATAGTTTGCCACGCTTCTTGAGGTCCGCCAGCACGGCTTCGAATGCAAGGTTGGGTTCTCTCGCCCGCGTCTCAAACGCCCCAAGATCCTCGGCGTCCTCGAGGAGGGTCTGCCTAATGGCCTGGTTCACGAGATCTGACACTGATCGGTCGGTCTGGGCCGCTTTCACCCGCAACGCCCGGTGCAGGTGGGGCTCAAGATAGACGGTCGCTCGTCTGCTGGGAGTGCGCATACTCATACAGTAGCATTACAACGTTTTAGCGTCAAGACGTTCTAACGTGAGGGGTCGCCGGTCCCGGCCGCGAAGACTATCTCTGCGGCGGCGGCGACGACGAAACGCGCAGCGGATGCGGAGGGCTGGACCAATGAAACTGGGTGTCATCTTCCCTCAAACCGAGATCGGCGCCGACCCGGTTGTGATCCGCGACTTTGCGCAGGCCGTCGAGGATCTCGGGGTGGACCATCTCGTCACCTACGACCACGTGTTGGGCGCGGCGACGTCCAACCGGCCGGGTTGGATCGGCGCATACGCGCAACCCGATATGTTCCACGAACCGTTTGTGCTCTTCGGCTACCTCGCCGCCTGTACGCGCCGGATCGAACTCGTTACCGGCATCCTCATCCTCCCCCAGCGCCAGACGGCGCTCGTCGCCAAACAAGCCGCCGAGGTCGACGTGCTGAGCGGCGGCCGGCTGCGGCTGGGTGTGGGCGTCGGATGGAACTCCGTCGAGTATGAGGCGTTGGGCATGGACTTTCACAAGCGCGGCGCGCGCATGGACGAGCAGATCCGCCTGCTGCGCGCGCTGTGGACGCAGCCGTCGGTCTCGTTCCAAGGGCGCTTCGATCGCATCCCCGACGCCGGCATCAACCCGCTACCGGTCCAGCGACCGATCCCCATCTGGCTGGGCGGAGAGTCGGATGCGGTTATCCGACGCGTGGCAAAACTCGGTGACGGCTGGTTCCCCGGCGGCGGCCTCATGACGCCCTATCTGCGCCATGAACGTATCAACCGCAAGGATCAACTCGACACGCTACGGGAGTACCTGGCCGCCGAAGGCCGCGACCCCGCCAGCGTGGGCATCGAGGGCCGTCTGGCCGTCGCCAACACGACCCCCGACGACTGGCGCCGCGGCGCCGACGAATGGCGCGCGATGGGCGCCACGCACTTGAGCCTCGGCACGATGCGCGCCGGGCTGGCCACGCCCCAGGCGCACATCGACGCGATCCGGCGATTCCGCGAGACGCTGAAGGGCTAGGCGGGCGTTTGCGTCAGGCGCGCGTCCGGGGTGTCGAGTACAGCTGCCGCAGGATATCCACGTGGTCGATGCACGTACCCACCAGCCCGACGGCAAGCAGCGCAAACCAGGCGTGATCAAAGGTCTGCGCCGCATCAGTCTTGAGCCAGAACGTGCGCGCAAGCAGCACCAGCAGATAGAGAAACTCGAGCTGCCCTACGAACTTTCCCACGAGCACGCGCTGAAACACCAGCGCCTTCGTCTTGATCACGCTGAGCAGCTGGGTCCCACCGATCAGAATCCCGACGACAACGATAGGCACGAACTTCCACCAGACCAGGACGCCAATCAGAAAGAACACTGTAAAGAGCGAGTGGATGACGACCCAGTCGATCGTGCTGTCCAGCATCGCGCCAAACGACCGCTGCTGGCCGAGCGCGCGGGCAAGACGCCCATCCACCAGGTCGGTGCCGACGATCACCAGCAGCGTGACCAGGGTCAACCCAGGCAGCGACGCCATCAGCCCGTAGATGACAAATGGAAGCAGAAAAATCCGCATCCCGGTCAGGATGTCGGCGTAGGTGAAGCGTGGATCCCTCCACGTAAAAGGCCGTTCAGTCTCCATGGCCGCCTCCAGACAGGACTACCGTCCCCTCCCTCGCGGATCGAGCGCTTCGGCGACGCCTTCGCCCACAAACGTCAGCGCGAGGATCGCGCCGGACAGAGCCAGTGCCGGAATAATCGTCAGGTGCGGGTAGGTGCGCAGGTGTTTGAAGCCGTCCGAAATCATCACACCCCACGACGGCATTGGGGGTTGAATGCCGATGCCGAGAAACGACAGTGTCGCCTCCGACAGGATCACGGGCCCGATGTCCAGTGACGCGCGCACCAGCGCCAGCGTGAGGACGTTGGGCAGAACGTGACGTCGGAGGATCCGGCCGTCGGTAGCGCCAAGCGCTCGGGCCGCCGATACGAACTCGCGCTGCCGCAAAGTAAGCGCTTCGGCACGGACCTGCCGCGCCATCCCCGGCCACCCCACCAGCGACAGCCCGAGCACGATGTTGAACACGCTCGCCCCGAGCACGCCGGTGATCAAGATGAGGAAGAGCAGCGGCGGGAAGGCGAGCGCGATGTCCACCACGCGCATCAGCACGGCGTCGGCCCGGCCGCCGAGGAAACCCGCTGCGATCCCCAGACCCAACCCGATGACGGCGTGCGCCGCCACCGCTGTGCCGCTGATCAGGAACGAGATCCGCCCGCCGAAGGCCAGACGCGTGAGGATATCGCGGCCCAGGTGATCGGTCCCCAGCCAGTGCCGCCCGGCCGCACCCACACTGCCTAGGCCGCGAAAGGTTTGGTCGAGGTCTTGAACGGCATATGCGTACGGGCTCACGGCGGGCAGGAGTGCGCTCGCCGCGACAAACACGGCAAGCGCACACGCCGCGATCACCGTTGGGGGGTTGCGGAGCGCGCGACGCACGCGGCGTCACCCCGAGTAGCGGATCCTGGGATCCAGGGCCGCGTACGTCAGGTCGAGAACGAGGTTCAGGAGCAGAAACAACAACGTGTAGACGATCACGACCGCCTGCACCATCGGGTAGTCGCGCTGCAGGATCGCCGTGACCGCCGCCCGGCCCATGCCCGGGACGCTGAAGATGGTCTCGGTCACGAAGGCGCCCGTGATCGCCACGTTGAACGCGAGGCCGATGGTCGTCGCAATGGTGATTGCCGCGTTCCGCAGTGCGTGATGAAAGTGCACGCCCCGCGCCGGAATGCCCTTGGCTCGGGCGGTGCGGATATAGTCTTCACCCAGTATCTGCAGCATCGCCAGCCGCGTGATGCGCGTGATGTAGGCCATCGGCCGGAGCATCAGCACCAAGACCGGCAGCGCATAATGCTCGGGCAGGCCCCACCCCGCAACCGGCAGCCACCGGAGCCGCAAGGAGATCAACAGGATGAGCGCCACGGCGATGACGAAGAAGGGAACCGCGATCCCCAGCAGCGAGATCAGCCGCACGAGCCGGTCGGCCAGCGAGTCGCGCCGCACCGCCGCCAGGACGCCGAGCGGCAACCCGATGGCCGCGGCGAGGGCGACGGCAATGGCGCCGAGTTGAAGGCTCACCGGCAGGGCCTGGGTAATCATCCCGCTGATCTTGCGGCCGGGATACGCGTAGGAGACTCCGAGGTCGAAGCGGGTGAGACCGGCCAGGTAGCGAAGATACTGCACGGGGAGCGGCCGATCGAGCCCAAGTTGAGAGCGCACCCGGGCCTCTTGTACCGGGTCGCGGATGTCGCCGAACAGCAACTGCACCGGGTCGCCGGGGGCCAGACGTCCGACGACGAAGACGATGAGCGTCGCCCCGAGCACAATAGGGATCATGCCTGCGAGGCGCTGGAGCAGGTGCCGCAGCACGGGGACAATCGTTCCACCAGCGTGGCGCGATACCTTCAGTTGGAGGCATGATGAGTCTGCGCGGCATCTACCTCGAACAGCTGACCTGGGCTGAGGCCGAGCCGATCCTACGCGCCGACCCGCTGGTCGTGATCCCCGTTGGCGCCGGCGCAAAAGAGCACGGCCCGCACCTGCCGCTGGGAACCGACCGTATCACGGCCGATTACCTGACCCGCCGGCTGGCCGAACGCGTGGCATGCGTGATCCTCCCGACGGTCACGTACGGCTACTACCCCCACTTCACCGCGTTCCCGGGCAGCACGCATATCGAGGCCGGCACGTTCGGGGCCATGGTCAAGGAAATCATCCTGTCGATGGTGCGCCACGGTCCTCGGCGATTCTTTATCCTCAACACCGGGGTCTCAACGTTTCCCGTCCTGGAAATCACCGCGCGGGACCTCGACCGCGTCCACCGGCTGCTGGTCGGCGTCACGCGCATCGGTGAGTTGGGCGGGCAGCGTGTCTCAGAATTGCTCAGCCAGCCGAAAGGCAGCCACGCCGACGAGTACGAGACGTCGCTGCTGCTGGCCATCGCGCCCGACGTCGTGCGGCTGGACAAACTGGCCGCGGAGATCCCCGATCGGCCCGATTCGCGAGGCGTCTTCGTGCCCGCAGCGTATCATCGCGAGCCCGGACCAGGGTACTCGGCGACCGGCGTGTACGGCGATGCAACGTTGGGGACGAAACAGAAGGGCGAAGCCATCGTGGAAGCCGTCGTGGAAGATCTGGTCGCAGCCGCGGAGCGACTGCGCACCGCCCCTGCCCCTACGCCGCGGCCGGGGATTCCCTGGTAGGCTTGGCATTCTTTGGGGGGTGAAACGGTGCTCCTCAACGAGGTCATGCCGGCCATCCGCCAGGTGGTACCGCGGTAGCGGGTGATGCTCACCCTCCTGTTTCGAAAGATGTTCCTCGCCGCGTCTCACAGCGACCGGCTCGAGCGATGGATGCGCCGCTACGGCATGCGGCTGGGCGCCGCGCGGTTCGTGACCGGCGAGACGCTCGACGACTGTGTAAAGGCGCAGCGCCCGCTCAACGCCCGAGGGTTGAAGTGCGCTACGACGCTGCTGGGCGAGGGCGTGAAGGACGAAGCGGCCATCCGCTTGGTCGTCGACCACTACGTCGAGATCCTCGATCGCATCAAGAGCGATCAGTTGAACTGCAACGTCGCGGTCAAGCTGACCCACCTGGGGCTCGACCTCGGCGTTGACGTCGCGCACCGCAACGTCCGCCAGATCGTCCAGCATGCGGCCGGGCTGGGCAATTTCGTCCGTATCGACATGGAAGAATCGGCCCGCGTCGATGCCACTCTTGAGATCTACCGGCGCCTGCGGGCCGACGGGCTCGACAACGTCGGCACCGTGCTCCAATCCTACCTCTATCGCAGCGAGAGCGATTTGGCCGCGCTGCTGCCCTTGCGGCCGAATCTCCGCATTGTCAAGGGCGCCTATCTCGAGCCGGCGGAGATCGCGTATCCGAAGAAGGCCGACGTCGATCGCAACTATCTGCGGGTGGCCGAGCGGATGGTGCAAGAAGCCGGGCACACGGCCATCGCGACGCACGACGAGCGTATCATCGCGCACATGATCGAGTTCACACGGCGCCACAACATCGGCCGCGATCGTTTCGAGTTCCAAATGCTGTACGGCGTGCGCCCACAACTGCAGCTCGATCTAGTCGGACAAGGGTACACCGTGCTCGTGGCGACGCCCTTTGGCCGCGACTGGTACCCGTTCTTCATGCGCCGTCTGGCCGAGCGCCCGGCGAACGTGTTCTTTATCCTCCGAAATCTGTTGCGACGGTAGGTCATGTGGCGCTACATAGCGAGACGCCTCTTGCAGACCTTCATTGTCCTGTGGGGCGTGTCGTTCATTGCGTTTGGGGTGATGTTTCTCGCTGGCGATCCCGCGACAGCCATGGTCGGTGAGGACTGGACCCGGGAGCAAATCGCCGAATTCCGGCAAATAATGGGGTTCGATCAACCCTGGTACGTGCAGTACGGCCGCTTCCTCTCCCGCGCCGTGCGCGGTGACTTCGGCGTCTCGCTGCGACAGCGACAGCCAAACCTGACGTTGATCTTCGAGCGCATGCCCGCGACGCTGCAATTGGCGGCGTGCGCGATGCTCCTGTCGATCGTGATCGCCATCCCCGCGGGTGTGATCTCAGCCACGCGGCGCCACTCGTGGCTGGATCACGGCGCCTCCCTCGCGGCGATGCTCGGCCAGTCGATGCCCGCGTTTTGGCTGGGCATCATGTTGATCCTGATCTTTGGCGTGGGGCTGCGCTGGACCCCGGTCGCCGGCCGCGGCGGTCTTGCGCACCTGATCTTGCCGGCGATCACCCTCGCCGCGTATCCTATCGCGCGCAACGCGCGGATGATGCGGTCCAGCATCCTCGAAGTGCTGGGACAGGCCTACGTGACGACGGCCCGCGCCAAAGGGCTGCGTGAGTTTCTCGTGATCACCCGCCATGCGATGCGCAATGCGCTGATCCCCGTCGTGACGCTGATCGGTCTGGAGTTTGGGGCCCTGCTGGGCGGCGCCGTGATCACGGAGTCGATCTTCGCGTGGCCCGGTGTCGGACGGCTCACCGTCCAGGCGATCTATGGCCGCGACATCCCGCTGGTGCAGGCGGCCGTCATCGTGCTGGCGGGCATCTTCGTGGTGATCAACCTGCTGGTCGATCTCTTCTATGTGGTCTTGGACCCGCGCATCCGTCTGGCGTAGCGTCCGGCGGGCGCGGCTGGCCGTGGCGGGCGGCGTCGTGCTGAGTGTGGTCGTCCTCATGGGCGCGACGGCGCCGGTGCTCGCCCCACAGGACCCCGCCGAGCAAAGCATCCTCGAACGGCTGAAGCCACCGGGCTTCAAAGACAGCCTGGGGCGCCGTCACTATCTCGGGACGGATCAGTTGGGGCGCGACGTCCTCAGCCGGTTGATGTACGGCGCGCGCGTGTCGCTGGTCGTCGGGGTCACCGCGGTATTCATCGGCGGCACGTTGGGACTCGCGCTGGGCCTGGTGTCAGGATACTACGGCGGGTGGGTCGACGACGTCATCATGCGTCTGGCCGACATCCAGCTCGCCTTCCCCAGCATCCTCCTCTATATTGCCGTGCTCGCGGTCCTGGGACCGGGGCTATTCAAGGTCATCGCGATCCTGGGCCTGACGGGATGGGTCACCTACGGCCGCGTCGCGCGCGGCCAGGTGCTGTCGGTCCGCGAGCAGGAATATGTCCAGGTCGGCCGCGCCATCGGCGCGCGAGAAACACGCATCATCCTGCGGCACGTGCTGCCCAACATCTTTAGCGCCATCATCGTCGTCGGCTCGTTTGCGGTCGCCAGCAACATCATCGCCGAAGCGTCGTTGAGTTTTCTGGGTTTGGGAGTCCCCCCGTCGGTGCCGGCCTGGGGGAGCATGCTGGCGGAGGCGCGCGACTACGTGCGCGATGCGTGGTGGCCGGTCACGTTTCCTGGCCTGGCGATCATGCTCACCGTACTCTCCATCAACGCGCTGGGCGACTGGCTGCGCGATTACTTGGATCCGCGGCTCTCACTGCAGGATTGAAAATCGACCTGGGGGAGGTTCGTGATGGGTCATATCGTCCTTCGCAACGCCATGCTGATCGACGGCACCGGGGCGGAGCCGCGCGCGGGCATGACGCTCCTGGTGAACGGGACCCGCATCGAGGCGATCGGCTCCGACAGCAGCGTGCGCGTCCCCGAGGACAGCCAGATCTTCGACGCCGCCGGCCGCACCGCGCTCCCCGGTCTCATCGACGCCCATCTGCACACCGCCTACACTGGTGGACCCGACCTGAGTTACATCATCAAAGATCTGCCATCGTTCTTCGCGATCCGCGCAACCGTCCACGCCCGGAGGCTGCTCCACGGGGGCATTACCGCCGTCCGCGACGCGGGCAGCACCGCGTACGCCGACATCGCGCTCCGCCAAGCCATCGACGGTGGGTTGGTGCCGGGGCCGCGGGTGCGCGCGACCGGCTACGGACTGAAGATGACGGGCGGGCACGGCGACTCGTTCTACTCGCCGATCGTCGAAGTTCAACAACCGGGGCTCTGCAACAGCGCCGACGAGTGCCGCAAGGTCGCCAGGATGAACCTCAAGATGGGCGCGGATCATATCAAGGTCATCTCTGCCTCCGGCGGCGTCATGTCGGCGGGCACCGAGCCCGGCGCGCCCCAGTTCACCGTCGAGGAGATGCGCGCGGCGATCGACGAGGCGCACAAGGCGAGCAAACCGGCCATGGCCCACACGCACGGGACGCAGGCCATCAAGAACGCGATCCTCGCCGGCGTCGATAGCGTCGAGCACGGCTCGTATCTCGACGACGAAGCCATCGAGATGATCTTGAAGCGTAACGTGTTCCTGGTGCCGACGCTGATGGCGCCTCACCGCATCGTCCAGCACGGCGAGCGCGGCGGCATCCCCGAGTACGCGGTACGCAAGGCCCGGCAGGTGCGCGAGGAACACATCAAGAGCTTCGGGCGGGCGGTTCGCGCCGGGGTCAAAATCGCCATGGGGACCGACGCCGGCACCCCGTTCAACGTCCACGGCGAGAACCTGAACGAATTGCCCCTGATGGTCGAGGCGGGCATGACCCCGATGCAGGCGATCGTGGCGAGCACCCGCATGGGCGCGCAGTTGCTTCAGTGGGGCGACAAGATCGGCACGCTCGAGCCCGGCAAGCTGGCCGACATCGTGGTCATCAACGGCGATCCGCTGGCAGACATCAATTTGTTCAAAGATGCGAAGCACATCGCGATGGTCATGAAGGACGGCGCGATATTCCGCAGCGATCTGCCGGCTTCCTAAGTCTTGAGGACGGCGTCGAAGTCGGCGAAGACCGACGCGGGATCGACCGGTCGATCGATCAGCCCCTGTGCGATTTCCTCGTCGCAGAGTGCCTTGATAATGTGCCGGTTGGCCGACACGCCGCTCGGCTGCCAGTCGGCGCCCATCACCGACGCGGTGTCCTCGAGGTCGACCAGCACCCAGGGCGTGAGTTCCGCCATGAAGAATCGCTGCTTCTGCCAGTAGAGTCGCGCCTGATCGAGGGCGCGATAGACTGCGACCGCCACCTGCGGGTCGCGCTCGAACACTTCTCGGCGCAAGGCCACGATGTGGTGGATTGGATAGATCTTCGTTCGATCGTAATACTCTCGCTCGGCCCGATGGTAGTCGGAGATCAGACGCACGATGGGTCCATGCGGTTCGTAGAAGCCCTTCGGGGGAAACGGACACATGAGCGCGTCGAGATCGCCGGCGAGCAGCGAGTCGCGCAGCACCTTGCCGGCCGGCGCCTCACGCGCATAGACCGGCAGCCCGCTCTGCGCGCGTACCGGGTAGTTCTCGTCCAGCGGTCCTACCCACCAACGGATGCGGTCGATCCGGACGCCCTGATCCCGCAAGACGGCGCGCGTCCAGGTGTTGCCGGTATCGGGCCAGGAATTAGTCCCAACGCGTTTGCCTTCTAGATCCGTGAGCTGGCGAAGATTGCTGTCGCGCCGGACGAAGAAGCAGCGATGGCGAAAGGCACGCGTGGGAAAGAACGGGATGCCGACAAAGCTCCGGTCGCCCTTTGAGAGCGAGATGATAAACCGGCTGAACGACAGCTCCGACGCGATGATCTTCGAGTCCGTTGCCGCCTGTGTGATCGGCGTCTTTCGATCGATAGTGAGTGTGACTCCATCGGGCACGACGTCGCCGCCGTAGAGCGCGGCGAGATAATCGTAGTCTCGCATCACGAGCGTCAACGCGGTCATCGATTCCTCCCTGAGGCGCCCGGTCGCACCTCGATCCCCAGGATCGTTTCCAATCCTCGGATCACTGCTGTCTGGTCCAACTGGCCAAAGCCGGTCGCCCGAGCGAGCTGCATCAACTCCGTCGCGCCGTTGGCGGCCGGCATCGGCACCGTCAACTCGCGCGCCAGCGCCGTCGCCTGCCTGATGTCCTTGTACGCCAGGTCGAGCCGGAAGCCAACTTTCTCGAAGTCTCGGGCAAAGATCTTCGGCACCGTGTGCTGCAACGCGGGGCTGTTGGCGGTTGACGTCGACAGCATCTTGAAGAACTGCTCCACGTCGAGCCCGGCCGCCTTCGCCAGCACGAACCCCTCGGCGATGCCCGCGCTCGCGATGATCCCAATCATGTTCTGGATCAGCTTCGCGGTGTGCCCGGCGCCCACCCCGCCAAAGTGGTGCACGTGCTCCCCCATCGCGTCGAAGACCGGTCGCATGGCCTCCAGCGTCCGCGCCTCGCCGCCGACCATGATCGTCAGCGTCTTGTTGCGCGCCCCGGACGGCCCTCCGGTGACCGGGGCGTCCAGGAACCGTCCGCCCTTGGCAAGCACCCGCTCGGCGATCCGCCGCGTGTCGGGCGGGTAACTGGTGCTCATGTCGATGATCGTATACCCGGCAGGCATGGCCTCCGCGAGCCCGCTCTTGCCGAAGATAATGTCCTCGACCTCATGCGCCGTCGGCACGATCGTGATCGCGACGTCGGTCTGTCGGGCCGCCTCGACCGGGCTCTTCGCCTCGGTCGCGCCTTTCGCGATCAGGCGCTCGATCGGCTCGCGGTTGCGGTGCGCCATCACCGTCACGTGATGCCCAGCGGCGAGCAAGTGCCCCGCCATGGGCTCGCCCATGATCCCAGCTCCGAAAAATGCGACCTTCGCCATCCGTGTCATCCTCCGTCTCTACAGCCACGTCACAACCGGATAGTTCGACAACCGCTCGTACCCCGCCTCGGTGATCAACACCGTATCTTCGACCACACCCGTGCCGAGCCCCTCGATGACCACCATCGGTTCGTACGCCACCGTCATGCGCGGGCGCAGTTCGGTCGTGCTGCCGGCGTAGAGACCGGGCGCCTCCAGCACGGCCATGCCAATACCGTGTCCGAAACCACCCGCGCAGTAGTACGTCTCGTACTTCGTGCCCCGCACGACTGCCAACAAGGCGTTGGAGACCTCATCGACCGTTCTGCCCGGCGCCATCACCTGGAGCCCCGCGTGATAGAGATCGAGACCAACCTGCAGCGCGTCGCGCGCCGCGCCCGTCGCACGGCCGCCCACCACCGAGCAGCGGCTCACATCGGACATGTAGCCGTCGAAGTCCACACCCAGGTCGGTGAACACCATCTCGCCCGCCACCATCCTGCGGCGGCGCGGGTGACCGTGTTTCAACCCGGCCTGGACGCCGCCCACCACCGAGGTTCGAAACCCCTCGCGGCCCCCAAGCACGTGCATCCGGTGGACGGCCGCGGCCGCCACGGTCGTCTCCTCGACCCCGGGTGCCAGAGCGCCGAACAGCGCCGCGTAGGCTTCGTCGGCGATGCGTCCCGCCTCGCGCATCTTGACGATCTCCTCGTCGCTCTTGACCATCCGCACACCGTTGAGCACGTGGTCGGCGGGTGTCAGCTCGGGCAGCCGCGAGGCCAGCGCCGCGTGCATCGCATAGGGCAGCAGCGCGCCGCCGGCAAGACCGACCCGCTTCGCGCCGCGCGCCGCATCGGCCGCGAACGTCGCCACCTCATCCGCCGCCCCCCCGTAGAGCGGCCCCATCGCCACACGCACGTCGGCCACCCGACACGTCCAGACCATCGAATGCATCGGCTCGGCGTGAAGCATGCCATCGGTCGTAACGGTGATCCGGCCATCGGCGTGCAGGACAGCGAACACGTTCCCATAGACGGGCACATAGTTGGTCAGATAGGTGACGGCGGCCGCGGCCTCACCGCGACCACTCGCATAGACCACCAGCGCGTCGAACCCCTCACGCGCCATGGCCTGGCAGACGGCGGCGATGCGTCGGTCGTATTCGGCGTCGCTGAACGTCTGCACCAAGTATGGCTTGCGGGATTCGAGATCGTAAGGCAGTCGAGGCATCAGGACACCCTCCTTGGGCTCGTCACCTTTGCGGCGTGATCGCGCAGCGCGGGGATGACGCGATCCATGGCCAGCCGCATCTGGTCCATCGGCGTCCACGACGCGAAGCGCATGATCGGCAGCGTACACCCCGCATCGATGAAGGGCGCGATGCGCTCGACCACCTCTTCCGGCGTTCCGGTGACCAGCCGCCACCGCAGATGATCCTCCGGAAATCGGCCGAGATGGTAGGCCTCGTAAAAGCGGCGGGCCTCATCGAAGGCCGAGGCGCTGTCGTGCTGCACGTTCACATAAAAGTGAATCATCGAAATCTCCGGCAGCGGATCGCGGCCCGCCTCGCGCGCATATTCGAGGATCCGCTGCCAGCGACGGCCGAACTCATCCGGTGTGCTCATCTCGACCATCCAGCCGTCGCCGAGCCGGCCCACGCGGCGAAGAGCCCGCGCGATCATCTCCTCATCCGCGTACGGCGCCTGTGGGTTGCTGGCGATGGGGATCGGGCAGGGATGCTGCGCGGGTGTCACGTGGATCTGCACGTCCTCGAACTGGTAGTACCGACCGTGATGGGTCAACGGCTCGCCGGTCCACAGCGCCCGGAGGATCTTGATCCCCTCGACCATGCGCCCCGCGCGCTCCTCGACCGGCATCCCCATGGCGGCGAACTCCGTCTCCCACTTCGCGCCGCTCGGCGATCGGTATCCCTTCTTGGTGCTCGGGCCGCCGCCCATGCATGCGACCAGCAGGCTGCGCCCGTCGCTGAGCCGGTCGAGCGCCGCCCACTGATTTGCCAGCACGATGGGGTGCCGGAAGATGAAACTGGCCATGCACGAGGTGCCCAGCAGCACCCGCCGCGTGCGCCCGGCCACGAGCGAGAGAAACACGATCGCGTCGATCCTCGGCTTCGAGATCAGGTTGTCGCCGGTAAAGACGGCGTCGAACATCTCCGACCGGTCGGCGACCTCACACATCGCGATCAGCTCCTTGGGATCGCCGGCGCCGATGACCAGACCGCGGTTGGGCACGCTCAGTCCCCACTTCACTCTCATGTTTTCACATCTCTCCTTGTGCGTCGGTCGCCCGCCGCTTCAGTCGATCAACGCCGCCGGCGATGCGGGTCGAGCGCGTCCGCCAGCGCTTCGCCAAAGACGTTTAGCGAGATCACTGTCAACGAGAGAACCGCCGCCGGGACCGCCAGCAGATGGGGCTGGCTGCGCAGGTAAGGGAACGCCTCATTGATCATCAGCCCCCACGACGGTCTCGGAGGCTGGACGCCGACGCCAACGAAACTCAGCGCGGCCTCAACGAGAATGATGGCGCTTGTATCGAGGGTCGATCGCGCCGACACCAGGTGGAGGACATTCGGCATCAGGTGGCGACCCACGATGCGTCCCGTGGAGGCGCCACAGGCCCGCGCCGCCTCTACGAACTCGCGCTCCCGCATCGCCACGACCTCGCTGCGGACGACGCGGGCCATCCCCGGCCAGGCGGTGCTGATGAGCGCGATGATGATGTTGACCAGGCTCGGTCCAAAGATCCCGGTGATCAAGATCGCCAGCAGAAGCCCGGGGAACGCGATCAGCAGGTCGACCAGACGCATCATCCACGCGTCGACCTTCCCACCGGCGAGACCGGCCATGATGCCCCACAGCGTGCCGATCACGACCTCCGCGGCCACCGCGACCGCCGCCACGGTGAGGGAGATGCGGGCCCCGAAGGCGACGCGTGTCAGCACGTCGCGGCCGAAGTTGTCGGTCCCCAGCATGTGCGCGCGATACGGCGCGCGGAGGATGGCGTCCAGGTCTTGCTTCTCGTAACTGTACGGCGTCAGGCGCGGCGCCGCGAGCGCCATCATGACGACGGCGACGAGGTACACTGCGCCGACCAGGGCGACGGGGTCGCTCCATGCGATGCGCCACACCGTCCGGCCGCGGACACGGGGGGCCGGCACACGGCCGCTAGTAGCGGATGCGGGGGTTGAAGAGTGCATACGAGAGGTCGACGACAAGATTGACGAAGATGAACAACGACGTGTAGATCAGGACGACGGCCTGGATGACCGTGTAGTCGCGCTGCAGTATTCCCTCCACGCCCACCCGGGCCATACCGGGGATGTTGAAAATCACTTCGACGATGAACGAGCCCGTCAGTGTATAGCCGAACGCCAAACCGACCGTGGTGACGATCGGGAGCGCCGCGTTGCGCAACACGTGGCGGAAGATGATCCGCGGGCGCGCCAGGCCTTTGCTGCGGGCGGTCCGGACGTAGTCTTCGGCCATGACCTGCAGCATGCTGGTGCGGCTGATCCGCGTGATGTAGGCGGTCGGGGCGATAGCGAGGACCGCGACGGGCAGGACGTATGACTGCCAGCCGCTGATCCCGGCGACCGGCAACGTCCGCAACCACAACGCGAAGACCAAGACCAGCAGGGCCGCGACGACGAAGTTCGGCACCGACAACGCCACGACGACCAGCACCTGGAGCGCCCGATCCCAGGCCGATCGTACGCTGACCGCCCCGATGATCCCCAGCGTCAGTCCCAGCACCGCCGCCGACCCGACAGCGAGGACGGTCAGCCGCAGGCTCAGCGGCAGCGTCTGCCGTACGATTCCGCTGATGCGGCGGCCCGGGCTGATGAACGATTCGCCAAAATCGCCGCGCACTGCCCCGATGATATAGCGGACAAACTGTGCCCAGATCGGCTGATCGAGTCCGAGTTGTTTCTTGATCGCCAGCGCGGCTTTCTCGTCGTAGTGATCCCCCAACCGGATCGCCACCGGATCCCCCGGCGCCAACCGACCGGCGAAGAAGATCAGCAGCGCCGCCCCCAGCAGCAGCGGCAGCGTCAGACCAATCCGGTACAGGGCGTAGCGGGCCAGGCTAGCGGCGAACCTCGATGCTGTTCAAGTCGGTCCACCCCAGACCCAGCGGTGATCCTTCAAAGCCACGCACGTAGGGTTTGACCAGCACCGCCCACCGTGTAAAGACGACCGGCACCAGCGCCGCGTCGTTCATCGCCATCTGCTCGGCCTGGCGGTAGAAGGCTTCGCGATCCGCTTCACTGCGTGCGCTGTTGGCCTGGTCGATCAGTTTGTCCACATCGGGGTTCTTGTAGTTAGCAAAGTTCAGACCGCTACGGCTGTCCAGCAACTGGTCGAGATAGATGCTGGAGTCGAGCAGCGTCGCGGTCCACCCCTGCATGAACGCCGCGAAGACGTTACGGCGGTTGAGCGCCGCCCGATACGCGGCGAACTCCTGCCGCTGCAGCCGCACGTCGATTCCCAGCGTGTCCTTCCACATCGCGGCGACAGCCTCGGCGACCATCTGATAGTCGGGTGCTGCCGGATTGATCGCCATCTCCAGTGGCGGCATCCGGCCCGCCCACCCCGACTCGGCCAGGAGCCGCTTCGCGGTGTCGGGGTTATACGGCAGGACCTTGAGCGTCTTGTCGACGCCGGGGACCTGCGGGGGCGTCACGCCATATGCGGGTGTGTAGAAACCGGAGAACACCGTGCGTGCGATGCGCTCCCGATCGACCGCGTGAGCCAGGGCGCGGCGGACGCGCACATCGCGAAAGGGCTCGTAGACCGGGCCGTTGAGCCCCAGGAACAGGCTCTGTGCCCGCGGGAAGATTTTCAGCTGATTGCTATACTGGGCGTCACCCGAGACTCGCCGGAAGTCCGCCAGTGGCACGTCGGTCAGGTCGAGCTGCCCGGCGTCGTAGAGGTTGAGCCGGGTCACCGCGGACGGCACGATGACCAACTCGACGGTGTCGACCTTCGGCGCCCCGAGGAAATAGTCTTTGTTGGCCGCAAACACGAACTTGACGTTGCGCTCCCACCGCGCCAGTTTGAACGGACCGGCGCCTGCCACTCCCTTGTCGGCCCAGTCCCGCCCGCCCGCTTCCGCGTCCTCCCTGTTGATCACACCCAGTTGATAGGAGGCGAGGCGGTTGAGAAACCCGCCGCGCCCATCGGGCGCGAGGGCGATCTGCAAGGTGGTGGGGTTCACGACCCGAACGCCGGCGAGCGATCGCGTGGCGCCGCTCCGCACGGCATCGAAGCCGACGATGCCGCCAAGGAGCGACAGAGCGGCGCCGCTGCCGGTCTCAGGCTGGGCGACGCGGTCAAGGGTCCACTTCCAGTCGGCGGCCGTGACCGGTTTCCCGCTGTGGAATTTGGCCCGCGGGTCCAGCTCGAAGGTGTAGACGAGGCCTCCACCGGTCACCGTCCACGCCCGGGCGCCCATAGGATACACTCTGCCTGTCGCATCGGACGTGACGAGACGCAGGTGCATGAGGAGCGCGCTTGATCCTGACGGGAAGTCCGCGGCGACGGCGGGGTCGAGGGTGCGCGCGTCACCGACCATGTACACCCTAAACACCGATTCGCCCGCGGGCGCCGCGCTCGTGCCGATTCCCGACACGAGTGAGACGACGGCGATCAGCATCGCCAGCGACCACAGCACACGCTGCCTGCTCATCTGGTCCGTCCTCCTGAGGCTGTTATCGGCGGACTTCGATGTTCGAGAGGTCGGTCCACCCCAGCGACAATGGTGACCCTTCGTACCCCCGCACGTGAGGCTTCACGAGCACGGCCCAGCGGGTAAAGACGACCGGTACCAGCGCGGCGTCGTTCATCGCCGTCTGTTCGGCCTGCCGATACAAGGCTTCGCGCTCAGGCTCGCTCCGGGCGCCGTTGGCCTGGTCGATCAGTTTGTCGAAGTCGGGGTTCTTGTAGTTCGCGAAGTTCAAGCCACTGCGGCCGTCGAGCAGCACGTCCAGGTAATACCCGAAATCGAGGAACGCCGCCGACCAGCCCTGCATGAATGATGCGAATGCGTTGCGACGGTTGAGGGCCGCCCGATAGGCCGCAAACTCCTGGCGCAGCAGGCGCACGTCGACGCCGAGCCCCTCCTTGACCATCGCCGCGACCGCTTCTGCCGCCATCTGGTAGTCGGGAGCCGCCGGGTTGATGGCCATCTCCAACGGCGGCAGGCGGCCGGCCCAACCCGATTCGGACAGGAGCCGCTTCGCCGCGTCGAGATTGTAGGGGAGATTCTTTTGGTTGGCGTCCACGCCTGGGACCTGCGGCGGCGTGATCCCGTAGGCGGGCGTATAGAACCCAAAGAACACGGTGCGGGCGATGCGATCGCGGTCGATCGCCTGCGCAAACGCGCGGCGCACCCTGACGTCCTTAAACGGCTCGTAGACGGCGCCGTTCAGCCCGAGGAAGAGACTCTGCGCGCGCGGGAACACCTTCAACTGGCCGCTGTAGCGGCTGTCGCCCGAGATACGTCGGTAGTCGGCCAGCGGGACATCGGTGAGGTCGAGTTGTCCTGCATCATACAGGTTCAATCGGGTCACGGCCGACGGGACGATGACCATCTCGACCGTGTCGACCTTGGGCGCCCCCAACACAAAGTCTTTGTTGGCGGCAAACACGAACTTTACGTTCCGTTCCCAGCGCGCCAGTTTGAAGGGCCCTGCCCCGGCGTCGCTCTTTTCGTACCAGTCG
>JBGQGY010000041.1:0-25204 GCA_041497675.1 bacterium
CGCGTGACGGGGGCTGAGCACCCGCGTGGATACGACCGTGGCGATGGAGTTTGCGGCGTCGTGAAATCCGTTGATGAAGTCAAAACACAGGGCGATCAGGATGATGACGACGACCACGGCTGCGCCTACATGTTTTTGGCGTGAATGCCTTCCAACAGATGAGCGACGTGCTCGCCCTGGTCGGTCGCTTCCTCAAGCGTCTCGTAGATTTCCTTCCACTTGATGACGTCGATGGGATTGGAAACGGTGGCAAACAGACGCGCGATCGCGTCGCGCTGCAAATGATCGGCCAGGTTTTCCAGCCGGTTGATCTCCTTCACGGGACCCTCCAACTTGTCCAGAGAGCGGAGATTCTTGACGGCCTCGACGACCGCTTGGCATTCGTTGACAATAATATGCGCCAGTTCCTGCGCTTCGGGTGTGGAATGTGGTATCTGGTAGACGGCCATGCGGGCGGCCGCCGCTTCGATCCAATCGAGGACGTCGTCCAGTTGCTTCGCGAGGGCGAAGATATCCTCGCGATCGATCGGCACGACAAAGGTGCGGTTCAGCCGTTCGATGATCAAATGCGTCATCTCGTCGCCCCGATCCTCGATGGCCTTGATGGCGGCGGCTTGGCGCTCGACGTCCCGATAGTCGTCCATCATCGCTTTGAGCAGGCGCGCCGCCTGCAGCATGTTCTCGGCGGCCTCATTGAACATATCGAAGAACGACTCTTCGCGGGGCAGCAGACGTAACGCCATCATGTTATCCTCCGCAACGGAATCTTGGCACGTGGTTCGGCGCGGTGCCCTGGGTTCCTGGATGGAACGGCGAAAGGCGGTTCGCTTGCACCGAGGCGCGCTGTCCCGGATACTGGGATTGAAGGCGTTCCCCGCGGGAAAGGTTGTGTCGATAGTGCAGAGTAGCGAGCGCAACAGGGCGGTCGGCCCGGAGGTCAGCGTCCGGGAGGTCCTGCCCGATGGCAGTCCCGACCGGGAGTTGCGTCTCCTCGACGAGATGGCAAGGACGATTCACGAAGCCGCGCAGATACTCAACACGGCCATGGGCGGCGGTGTGCCGTTTGGCGAAGCCTGGGAACTGATCAGAGACCTGGAGCACAAAGGTGATGCAATCGCGCGCGACCTCTTTGACGCGCTGATGGTGCCGCGCGGCACGCTGGACCGGCAGGCGCTGACGGCCCTCACTGGATATCTGGACGACGTCGTCGACGGGATCGAAGCGGCCGCGGCGCGTCTGGCGATCTACCGGATCCGGCGCGTGCTGCCGGCCGCGCACGAGATGAGCGCGATCATCCTGGAGTCCGCCAAGGAACTGGTCACGGCTATCGATCAGGTGCGCCGCATGGAGGACGTGTTTCCCCACACGCGGAGCCTGCACCGGCTCGAAAACCGGGGCGACGATGTGCTGCGCGCGGCCATGGAAGCCCTCTTCTCAGGGTCGACCACAGTCAAGGATATTATCAAGTGGAAAGACATCTGCGAGATGCTCGAGACGAGCACCGACCGGTGTGAAGACGTGGCGAACGTGCTCGAGACGTTCGTCGTCCAGTCGGGAGGCGAAGACAAACTTACGGCGGGCCGCCTCGTCGTCGATGTCGGCCGGCACGAGGTCAAGGTGGCCGGCGCCGTCGTGCCCGTCTCCGCGAAGGAGTTTGGCCTCCTGCACCTGTTGATGCGTCACCAGGGCAAAGTGGTGCGGCGCGAGCGGCTGCTCCACGAGGTCTGGGGCGACGACTATTTTGGCGACGCCCGCACGCTCGACACCCACGTTGGCTGGCTGCGCAAGAAGGTCGAGGCGCGGGGCGGGGTTCGGATCGTGGCCGTTCGCGGCATCGGCTACCGGCTGGATCTTGCGGGCTAGAGCCCGCATCCCTCGAAAGACTTCACATTCCTTTGACGTAGGATCCACTCTCACTTGACGTGGGTTCACGGTTCCCTTCACGTCCTGCTGGTACGCTCAAGGCGCACCAGAGCGAATCGCATGACAGGAGGGAACCAAAGTTGAGAGGACGCAGCGTCTTGGGGTTTGTGCTCGCGGCCGGCGGCGTGCTCACGCTGGCCCTTGCCGTGGCGGCGCAGTCCGTGAACCTGACCGGGGCCGGGGCGACGTTCCCGTTCCCCTTGTACTCCAAGTGGTCCCAGGTGTACGAAGCGGAGAAGGGCGTCAGAGTGAACTATCAGTCGATCGGGTCGGGCGGGGGCATCCGCCAGTTCATCTCGAAGACCGTCGACTTTGGGGCCAGCGACGGGCCGATGACCGATGAGCAGATCCAGCAGGCCGGCGGTCGCGTGCTGCACATCCCCATGGTCGCGGGCGCGGTCGTGCCAGTCTACAACGTGCCCGGCGTCGGTCCCGGCTTGAACTTCACATCCGACATCCTGGCCGACATCTTTCTGGGTAGGATCACGAAGTGGAATGACCCCCGCATCATGAAGGACAACGCCGCGACCAAACTACCGGGCGCCAGTATCGTCGTCGTCCACCGTGCAGATGGGTCCGGGACAACAGCCATTTGGGTCAACTATCTGAGCAAGGTCAGCGGTGAGTGGAAAACCAAGGTCGGCGAGGGGACATCGGTCGAATGGCCCACGGGGCTGGGGGGCCGCGGCAACGAGGGCGTCGCGGGGCTCGTAAAACAAACTCCGAACACGCTTGGGTATGTCGAGCTGGCGTACGCGCTGACCAACCAGATGACGTTTGGCAATGTCCGAAACAAGGCCGGGCAGTTCGTCAGGGCGTCGCTGTCGACGACGACCAAGGCCATGGAAGGCGCGCTCAAGGCGATTCCCGAGGACTACCGGATCTTCTTTACCGATCCCGACGGGCAGGATGCCTACCCGGTCGCGGGGTTCACGTGGATCCTGATCTACGGCGATCAGCGAGACGCCGCGAAGGGGAAGGCGCTCGTCGAGTTTCTCTGGTGGGCGACGCACGAGGGCCAGAAATACGGGCCGACGCTGCTCTACGCGTCGTTACCCAAGGCCCTGGTGCAGCGCCTTGAGGGCACGTTGAAGACGGTGACCGCGCAAGGCAAGGCGATTCTCTAGACGTTGAACCCGCGCACGACCGCCCACACCGGCGACCTCTTGTTCCAGCGTCTGCTGGCCGGGATGGCGGGGATGGTGCTGCTGATCACCGGCGCAATCACCATCTCGTTGACCGTCGCGGCCTGGCCGGCCATCGAGAGGTTTGGCCTGCGATTTTTGGTGACGTCAACCTGGAACCCGGTCTCGGGCCGATTCGGCGCCCTCCCGTTTGTCTACGGGACGTTGGTCTCATCGGGGATCGCCCTGATGCTGGCGGTGCCGCTGGGGCTTGGCGTCGCCATCTTTCTCTCGGAGTTGGCGCCGCGGTGGCTGCGGGTGCCGGTCGGCTTTCTTGTCGAACTGCTCGCGGCTATCCCAAGCGTCGTCTATGGTCTGTGGGGGATCTTCGTGCTCATCCCGTGGGTGCGCACGAGTCTCACACCACCCCTGCAGGCCGCGCTCGGGTTTCTGCCGCTCTTTCAGGGGCCGCCGCTGGGGTTGGGCATGCTGACCGCCGGGCTCATCCTGGCGATCATGGTCGTGCCGTTTATCGTAGCCGTCAGTACCGAGGTCATGCGCGCCGTCCCCCAAGCGCAGCGCGAAGCCGCGCTCTCGCTGGGCGCGACGCAGTGGGAGACGACCCGCACCGCCGTCATTCCCTACGCGCGGTCGGGGATCATGGGAGCGACCTTCCTCGCGTTGGCCCGGGCGTTGGGTGAGACGATGGCGGTGACCATGGTCATCGGGAACGTCCCGCAGATCAAGGCGTCGGTGCTCGCACCCGCGTATACGATCTCGGCCGTCATCGCCAACGAGTTCGCCGAGGCTACCGAAAACCTATATCTCGCCGCGCTGATCCTCGTCGGGCTCGTGCTGTTCGTCGTCACAATGGGGGTGAACGTCGTCGCGCGCCTCCTAGTATCGAGGGTCGCCGGGGGACCGGCGCTGATCAGGGAATGATCGCTGCGGGGCCGGGGTACCGCCGGCGCAAGGTCATCAACGCGATCATGAGCGCCGCGACCGCGCTCTGCACCATCGCCGTGCTGGTGCCACTGTTTGTGATCCTGCTCTTTCTCATCCGTCAGGGCGCCGGATCGATCAACCGGGAGTTCTTCACGCACCTCCCCGGCGCGGCGGGTGAGCCGGGCGGCGGCATGGCGAACGCCATCGTCGGGTCGCTGGTCCTGATCGGGCTCGCGGGTGTGATCGGCGTGCCGGTCGGTGTGCTGGGCGGCGTGTTCCTGTCCGAATACCCGGGCAGCAAGTTCGGACACGTCGTGCGGTTGATGGCCGACGTCATGAACGGCATGCCCAGCATCGTGATGGGGCTCTTTGCCTACACGGTCATCGTCTTGCCGATGCGGCACTTCAGCGCGCTCGCCGGTGGCGTGGCGCTGGGCGTCATGCTCATCCCCACGGTGATGCGGACGACAGAGGAGATCGTGCGGCTCGTTCCCCAGAGCATCCGGGAGGCGTCGCTCGCGCTCGGGATCCCCCAATGGAAGACGATGGTGCGGATCGTGCTGCCGACCGCGGCCGGCGGGATCGTGACGGGGATCATGGTCGGTTTGGCGCGTATCGCCGGTGAGACCGCCCCGCTGTTGTTTACCGCGTTTGGCAATCGCTTTTGGAATTGGAACCTTCTCCAGCCCATCGCGGCGCTGCCTCTCCAGGTGTTCTCGTACGCCATCGCCCCATTCGATGACTGGCACCGCCAGGCGTGGGCCGGGGCGTTGGTCCTCGTCGCCATGATCCTGGTGATCAACGTGACGGCCCGGTCCTTCGCGGCCCGGCAGGTGAACCTCCGATGAGCGCTCTCGAGACGAACATCATGCCGAATCACGCCGCGGCGCCCCAGCGCCCGACGGTCGGCGGCATCGATACGCGCGACGTCCATGCGTGGTTTGACCGGCACCACGTGCTGCATGGGATTACCCTGGCGATCGCGCCCCGGCAGGTCACCGCGATCATCGGGCCGTCGGGGTGCGGTAAATCCACGTTTCTGCGGTGTCTGAACCGCATGCACGAGCTCGTCCCCGGCGGCCGGGTCGGCGGCCAGATCCTGCTCGACGGCGGCGACATCTATGCGCCGGGCGTCGACCCGGTGCTCGTCCGCCGTCGCGTCGGCATGGTGTTCCAGAAGCCCAACCCGTTTCCGACGATGAGCATCTACGACAACGTGGTGGCCGGACTCCGACTCGGCGGCGATCACGGCGGGGCGACGCTCGACGAGACCGTCGAGCGGAGCCTGCGGGCCGCGGCCCTGTGGGATGAGGTGAAGGACCGTCTTGAAAAACCGGGGACCAGTCTCTCGGGTGGCCAGCAGCAGCGGCTGTGCATCGCGCGCGCGCTCGCCGTGTCTCCCAAGGTGCTGTTGATGGACGAGCCGTGCTCGGCGCTCGACCCGGCGGCGACCCTGCGGATCGAGGAGCTGGCCCGCCAGCTGGCCGGGGACATCACCATCGTGATCGTGACGCACAACATGCAGCAGGCCGCCCGAGTCTCCGATGTGACCGGCTTCTTCCTGAACGGCGAACTCATCGAATTGGGGGTGACGGACCAGATCTTCACCCGGCCGAAGGACAAGCGCACCGAGGACTATATCACCGGACGGTTCGGGTAGGCGCGGGGTCCCGGGCAAGGACTTCCCCGAGCCGACCCGAACTGCTGCCGGCGGAGGCGACATCGTGACGCGCGACATGTTCGTCAAGGAAATGGAGGCGCTGCAGGCCGACGTCGTCCGGATGGCGTCGATGGCCGGCGACGCCATCCATGCGGCCGTTGAAGCGCTGAGGGACCGGGATGTAGCCCGCGCGGAGCGCGTCATTGCCGACGATGACCGGATCGACACCCTGCACCTCGATCTCGAGGCGCGGTGCATGCGGCTGCTGGCCCGACAGCAACCCATGGCGTCGGACCTACGCGCCATCGCAGCGGTCTTTACCATCACCCTCGATCTGGAGCGGCTGGCCGATCACGCTGAGGGGATCTCGAAGGCCGTCAAGCGTCTTGGGGACCAACCCCTGCTGAAACCGCTGATCGACATCCCGCGGATGGAAGCGTTGGTGCAGCAGATGCTCCGCGACGTCATGCACGCCTTCCTGCGCCGTGACGTCGCCCTCGCGGAGGCGACGGCGCTCAAGGACGACGAAGTCGATGCCCTGCGCAGTCAGGTGTTCCGCGAGTTGCTCACCTACATGATGAGCGATCCCGGCACGGTGTCGCGGGCGCTCGAACTGCTACTCGTGGCGCAACACCTCGAACGCGCGGCCGATCACATCACCAACATCGGCGAACGGGTCATCTATGCCGTCACGGGCGAACTCCGCGAACTGAACGTCTAGCCAGATTCGACCCCCGGGGGCAGCCGTGCGACGCGTCCTCTTCGTCTGACACGCCAACACCGCCCGCTCACCGATGGCCGAGGCGCTGTTCAACGCCGCGGCGCCGGAGGGCTGGCGGGCCGGATCCGCGGGCACGGATCCCAGTGGTACCGTCCGTAACGACGCCGTCGCCGCGATGCGGGAGATCGGTCTCGATATCAGCGCGCACGTCCCGCGGTCGCTGGGCGCGGCGCTCGGACCCGACGTCGAACTGCTCGTGGGGCTCTGCGCGGAAGAGGGCTGCCCCGTCGCACCCGGCATCCGCAGCCTGCACTGGCCGGTTCCCAATCCCGCGGGTGGGGGGATCGATCGCTACCGCGAGGCGCGCGATCTGCTGCGACGGTTGATACGGGATTTGGTGGGCGATCTCCAAGTGAGATGAAGGAAGCCGGCGCGCGGCGGTGGAACGAAGGGGTCCATGACGACTGGCGGCAAGGCGAAGGCGCGGGACGCGAAGCAGCACCGTAGAGACGCCACGCGCGAAGAACGGCTCAAAGGACGACAAGAGGCGGAGACCCGCCGGCACAAGCGCGAGCGCACTATCTACGCGGCCGTCGCCGTGGTGGTCGTGGCCATTATTGGCCTGTTGGGGTGGTCCGCATTCAGGCCCAAACCCGCTCTGCCGGGCGTGCAGTATCCCGATCAGGGGACTGAGCACATCCCGCGAGGCAAGCCCCATCCCGCGTACAACTCGAACCCGCCGACCTCGGGATGGCACTACGCGGAGACCGTGGCCCCCGGAGCCTACAACAACGACGTGGCCGACGAGATCCTTATCCACAACCTCGAGCACGGGTGTATTTGGGTGTCGTACAAGGATTCCAAGGACGCCGATCTGGTCGCGAAGCTGGAGGGGTTCGCGGCGCAGTATCCGACGTCGGTGGTGCTGACGGTGCGATCGAAGAACGACAGCGCCATTGCCGTGGCCGCCTGGCGGCGCCTGCTGAAACTGGAGAAGTACGACGAAGGTCGGATCGTCCAGTTTCTTAAGATGTTCCGCAACAAGGGACCCGAGTCGCTCAACTGCGTCGGGGGGATGCCGCCGAAGTAGGCGCCTCCCGCGTCTTCACATAGCGGATCATTCCTAGGGCGCTCTGTTGGATCGCCATGACCGTTTCGAACCGCGCCGCCGTACCCTGATTGTCCGCGGCGAGATCGCGTTCGGCCGCCACGCGTACGCGTTCGACGATCGCCTCGTCGGTCTCCCCCTCGGCCAGCGCCTGACGCACGACCGCCGCGCACGCGTGGATCCGCCGCTGCAGCTGGACGAGCAGGTCGTCCGCCCACGTGTGCGCGCCAAAGTGCGTGAGCAAGAGCCGCCGCGGTTGGAGCGCGCGCATCCGCGCGATGGTCTGATCCCACGCGGGAATGTCTACCTCGGGCGGCGGCGTCGGCGGGCGTACGTAGCGCGACCCGGGTAGGGCGACGCCGGCCGCGTCGCCGGTGAAGAGGTCGCCTCCGGCGCGATCGTGGTAGACATGATGGTGACGCGCGTGGCCGGGGGTGTCGTACGCGGCCAGCCGCCGCGACCCG
Source organism: bacterium (assembly GCA_041497675.1). GTDB lineage: Bacteria > Sysuimicrobiota > Sysuimicrobiia > Sysuimicrobiales > Humicultoraceae > JBGPNN01. The sequence continues at coordinate 7,946 of JBGQGY010000041.1, forward strand.
AGCAGCACCTCGGCGCCATCCGGAAGGGCGTGGACGCGATCGGCCGGTACGGGGACGATCTCGCCGAACAACCGCGGCAGATCATCACCGTACAACCGGTGCGCGCTGGCGACCAGCTTCGACGGGTCGACCAGGTGCGGGGCGCCGATCGGGTGCACGTACACGTCGAGATGCGGGTAGCGTCGCACGAGCAAGCCGGTCGCTCCCGCGTGATCCAGGTGGATGTGTGTGACGGCGACCGCGCGCAGGTCCTGCGGGTCCAGCCCGGCCGCGCGTACCCCGGCCAGCAACGTGTCCAGGGTGGAGGCCGGACCCGTTTCGATCAGCGCCGGGCGCTCACCGAGCAGCAGGTAGCAGCCAACCGCCTCAGGCGTGTTGACGTAGTGCGTGTCGATCAGGACCAAATCGTCCGCCAGACGCTCGATGCGCTTCATCGTGCCATCACGATACCACAGACCGCCAGGTGGCGCCGCCGCCGTCTTGCGAGGATCGGTCCTCGTGCTATAATGGGCGATGGTCCGGCCCCGGTATCGGGGCCGGTGTTGTGTCCGGCTTGTGGTGGAGGGTCCGCGTATGCAGCGAGTATCGCTTGCAGCCCAGGTGCGTGAAGGCGTCGGCAAAGGGACGGCGCGCAGCGTGCGTCGCGCCGGACAGATCCCGGGCATTCTCTACGGCCGGGGCCGCGATCCGAGGCCGGTGGCGGTGGATGCGAAGGCGTTCGCATCCGTCATCCATACTCACGCGGGCATGAACGTGCTGATTGACCTCGAGCTCGCGGGCAATGGGGGCGGAGGCGCGCCATCCGTCGTGATGGTGAAAGAAGTGCAGCGCGACATCTTCCGGCGCCAACCTATTCACGTCGACTTTCATGCGATCTCGCTGACCGATCGGATGGAGTTCTATGTGCCGGTGCTGCTGAAGGGCATCGCCAAGGGGATCGCCGAAGGTGGCATCGTCGAGCAGCACCTGCGCAACGTCGCCGTCGAGTGTCTGCCGACCGAGATTCCCGAGCAGTTCGAACTCGACGTGACCGAGTTGATGACTGGGCGCGCGCTCCACGCGAGCGACTTCATCATGCCCGCCGGTGTGGTGTTGAAGACGCCTCTGGAACAAGTCGTCGTGGCCGTGGTGTCGCCGCGCGTGATCGAGGAGGCGGCGCCCACGACCGTCGTTCCGGCCGGAGGTGTTCCCGCGGCGGAGGGCGCTCCGGCTCCCGCAGAAGGCGTACCAGCTTCCGCGGAAGGCGCCGCGGCACAAGCCGAGTCCGCTGCGCCGGCCGGGCGCGAAGGTGGGCGCGAAGGCGGGCGCGAGAAGAAGAAGCCGCCGAAGCGCGAATAACCGTCGTACGTCGACGGGGGCGCCGTCCGGCGCCCCCGTTTCTCTTTGTGGGGTCCTGAGATGCGACTCATTGTGGGGTTGGGAAACCCGGGACGCCGCTACCGCGGCACCCGCCATAACATCGGCCACGACGTGCTCGACCTCGTGGCCCAGACACACCGCGTGGCGATCGATACCGACGATGGCTGGGCCGAGGTCGGCCGCGGGACGATCGGCGGTCACCGCGTGATTCTGGCGCGCCCGGAGACGTACGTGAACGTCAGCGGTGCGGCGGTCGCCGACCTCCGCCGGCGCCACCGGGTCGCGCCCGCTGACGTGCTCGTCATCTTCGACGATCTCGATCTCCCCCTCGGCACGGTGCGTCTGCGTCCCATGGGCAGCCACGGCGGGCACAACGGTCTCCGGTCGGTCATCGATGCGCTTGGGACCACCGAGTTCCCGCGCGTGCGCGTGGGGATCGCACGGCCACCCGCAGGCGTGGATCCCGCCGACTATGTCCTCGAGCGGCCCTCGTCTGAAGAGCGTGCGCAGCTCGACGAGGCCATCCGGCGCGCCGCGGATGGGGTGACGTTGTGGATCACCGAAGGGATCGAGGCCGCCATGCGTCACTGCAACCCGAAGCGCTCGGCTCCTCGCGCACCGGACGTGGCATCAACCAACACGGTATAATGATCACGATTCTGGGAGGTTCTTGTTGATGGCCCGCCAGACCGCTGCAGGACAAACACCGCCGGGGCAGTCCTTGACGTCGAAGTGGCCGGTGCTGCACTACGGCAGCGTGCCGCGCTTCAACGCCGCCACCTGGGACTTTCGCCTCTTTGGCCTGGTCGAAGAGCCAGTGACGCTGACCCACCAGGAGTTCTTTGCGTTGCCGAAGACGACGCGTACCTGCGACATCCACTGCGTCACGCAGTGGAGCCGGTTGGGAGTCACGTTTGAAGGTTTTGGGGCAACGACGGTGCTTGGGCTGGCCAAGATCCGTCCCGAGGCGAAGTACGTCATGGTCCACGGGGAACAGGGGTACGAGACGAACGTCCCCCTCGAGTATCTGCAGGCCGACGACGCGTTCTTTGCGCACAAGGCCGATGGCGAAGACTTGACGCCCGACCACGGCTACCCTCTGCGGCTGGTGATCCCGCGCCTCTATTTCTGGAAGAGCGCCAAGTGGGTGCGGGGTCTCGAGTTCCTGGCGACCGATCGACCCGGCTTCTGGGAGCGCAACGGCTATCACATGCGCGGCGACCCGTGGAAGGAAGAACGCTACTCCACACCCTGGTAGGACGCAGGCCGGCCGTCACCCGGCACCTTCGCGTTGGCTGAAGGCGCGGCGCCGGCCGCGCGCGGCCCGCGGCAGGCCTTTGCGCCGCTGCGCGAGCGGAACTTCCGTCTGCTGTGGACCGGGCTGCTGATTTCGCAGACCGGTTCGTGGATGCAGTTCATCGCCCAGGGATATCTCGTCGACCAACTCACCAGAGCCCCGATCTATCTCGGTTTGCTCGGTCTCTCACAGGCGGTACCCCGCCTGTTGTTCGCGTTTCTCGGGGGCGTGGCGGCCGACCGCTTCCACCGGCGCCGTGTGCTGATGATCACCAACATCGCCATGATGTGCTCGGCGTTTGTGCTGGCGTATCTCGCTTACACCGAGCGCGTGCAGGTCTGGCACATATTGGCGATTGGGGCCTTCAACTCGCTCGCCCAATCGTTTGACAACCCCGCGCGCCAATCGCTGGTGCCGATGCTGGTGGGCGATCGGCAATTGATCTCGGCGCTCAGCCTCACCTCGATGGCGCTGAACGGCTCGGGAGTCTTTGGTCCATCGTTGGGCGGCGTGGTGATCGCGATCGCGGGCGTCAAGGCCTGCTTCCTCCTCAACGCGGTGAGCTTCATCGCCGTCGTCATCGCGCTGCTGCGCATGGAGTTTCCGCCGCCGCAGACCGGCGAGCGGGATTCGGTTCGCGCCGACATCCGTGAGGGCCTCAAGCTGCTGACCAAACATCCGCACCTGATGACGCTGCTGGGGATCGTGGCCGTCATCAACTTCTTCGGCCGGCCCTACATCCGGTTGATGCCGGCGGTGGCGCGCGAAGTCCTCGGCGTCGGGCCGACCGGGCTTGGGGTGCTGCAGGCGGCGCCCTCGGTTGGGACGATCGTCGCGGTCTTCATTATCAGCGCCTTTGGCGCCACCGTCCGGCACGGCAAGCTGATGCTTCTGGCGGCGTTCTCCACCGGGTCGATGGTCGTGCTCTTTGGGTTGTCGCACTGGTTCGCGGTCTCGGTCGGGTTGCTGATCCTGGCCGGGACCGGCACGGCCGTGGCAAACGCGACGGCCAACACGATGGTGCAGACGTCGGTACAACCCGCGCAGCGCGGCCGCGTGATGGGTCTCTACAACATGGTGACCTTTGGGATGTTCGCGCTTGGGACGCTGCCGATCGGGGCGCTGGCCGGGGTGATCGGCGTATCGTCCGCTATCGCCATCGGTGGGGCCATCGCGGCCGCGCTGGTCGCGGTGCTCGCGCTGACCTCACCGAAAGTGGCGGCGCTCTGACGGGAGCAGCGCGGCGGGCAACCCGACCCGCTGCCAGATCCCCGATGCAGTCATCGCCCCGAACACCATGCCTAAGCGAGTGCCGCATCAGGGCTTGGCAAAGGCGAAGGGTATTTGCCAAACACTAGGGCGGCATTGATGCCCCCAAAGCCAAAGGAGTTGCTGAGAATGAAATCTGCCGCCTGTGTACGCCCGCGACCCGGTATGTAGTCAAGATCACACTCTGGGTCGGGGTTTTCCAGATTGATCGTCGGCGGCAAGTAGCCGTGACGTAGCGCCAGCATGCAGATCGCGGCTTCGATGGCCGCAGAAGCCCCAAGCGCATGCCCGTGCATTGATTTCGTGCCGCTGACTGGGATGCGTCGCGCGTCCTCGCCGAAAACCGCTTTGATTGCGCGGGTTTCCGTCGAATCGTTCAGCAGTGTCGACGAGCCGTGGGCATTAATGTAGTCGATCCGCCTGGGCGCGACACCGGCGTCCGCCAGGGCGAGTCGTATCGCCCGTGCCGCTTGATTCCCCGACGGGAGCGGTGCGGTCATATGGTACGCATCGTTCGTAGAGCCGTAGCCCAGGACCTCGCCATATATCGTCGCCCTTCGGGCCAGAGCATGGTCCAGGCGCTCCAGCACGAGCACCGCCGCGCCTTCGCCCATGACGAACCCGTCGCGCTCCTTGTCGAATGGTCGACAGGCGGCCGCCGGCTTGTCGTTACGCGTCGACATGGCCCTGATGATGTCGAATGCTCCGAAGATAAGGGGGGTGAGTGGGGTTTCAACGCCGCCCGCCAACATGACGTCGACTTCTCCGCCGCGCACCAGTCGGAACGCCTCACCGAGCGCAATTGCACCCGAGGCGCATGAGTCAGTGTTGGCGCTTGTGGGCCCACTCACCCCGAGGTCGATCGCGATGTTGCATGAGGCCGCGCCGCCAAAGACAGATAGTGCCAGCGTCGGCCGTACGCGGCGAATGCCCTCCTTTATGTAGATACTGTATTGTTCTTCGGCAAACGCCGCGCCACCGAGTGCCGTCCCGATAAAAACTCCCACCCGCTCGCGGTCGACTCGATCTAAAAGGAGGTTGGCGTCCGCGATCGCGTGGCGCCCGCAGACGACCGCAAACTGAGAGAAACGGTCTAGCCGTCGCGCTTGCTTTGCGTCAAGGTATTGCGCGGAATTGAAGTCTGGGATTTCTGCGGCGACACGGCTCGCGAACTGTGATGCGTCGAAGCGCTCGACGCGGCGTCCGCCAGGCCTGCCTTCGCGGATTCCGGCAAGCAGCCCGGCCGCGCCGTGGCCGATCGGGGTAATCGCGCCGAGCCCAGTTACAACGACTCTGCCCGTCACCGTGGCTCCTCGTCCTTCTGTGCGTGTGTTCCCACGGCTTCTGCGTGGATCTTCACCGCCTGAAGAGTCTTGCGCGCCGTGTAGTTGATGAAGATCGGGCCGACAAGCAGATTTCCAACAAGCCGGCCTATCAGCGGCCAGCGCATCACCAGGTCGTGAACCAGCTCGACGGTGACGCCGTTGGCGTCGGCGGCGAAGCGCCACTCAACGGCCATGCCCCTCGTGATCCCGCCGATATGGCGGAACGTGAGGCGCCGCCCATCACTGCGCGCCTCTCGCACCGCTGTCCACCGCGCGGGCCATCCACGGATCCAACCACCCATCTCGAACGTAAGTGTTCGCGGTGTCTCTTCAATAACGCGGAACCACCGGTACTCCCGCCGCAGTCGGGACCAATTCGCGACATCCTTGGCCAACTCGAAGACCACCTCCAACGGAGCGGCGATCCAGATGCGATGCTCAAGATGCATGGAACTCCCTATCGCCTCGGAAGGACTATGCGTGTGACAAAGCTGGGGGACAGAACATCGCGAGCCCGACGCGAGCCCGCAACGACCTCTAAGAGTATGGAGGCGAGGTTCGGTTCGTCCGCTAGGTTACGGACCAAATACGCCGCCAGTCGTGGCCGCCGAACTATCCACTGAAGTACGCGACTGACCCGCCAAGTGTCCCGAAACGCAGCCGTACGCTCATGCTCATATGACCTTAGCGCGTGGCGCGACGCTGGCCCGTTCTGCAACACCTTGTGCGCTGTTTGGGCCGCGATGATCGCGCCGCGCAAGGCCAGCGCGATGCCCTCTCCCGTCATAGGATTAACCGTGCCGGCCGCGTCGCCGACCAGGAGCAGGCCGTCATTGACGGCGGGCCGGCGCGTGTACCCCAATGGGCCGACCGTCGTGAAGGACGTGATAGGCTTAGCCCCCCGCATGATATCGTTTAGAGCGGGTGTTTGCTCGCATGCCCATTTGAAAAGCTCAGGAATCCGACCGTGAGCGCGCCTGAAGTGATCCCGTGGAAACGACGCGACGACATTCCCGGTGCCGTCCCCGTAAAGGGCGGAGCCAACGAACCACGCGTGGCCCAGGTGCAGCGTCAGGCCGGGAGCCGCCCGTTCGCTGATCTCAAAGCGCGCCCCAACACTGTAGTATCCGTTACGGGCCGGTGCAAGCCTGCCAGCGTGGCGCGCGGTGACCGAACGGAGTCCATCCGCCCCGATGACAAGCTTGGCCTCAAGTCGAAGGATTCTACCGTTATGCCAGCCCGTGACGCTTGGTACTGCGCCCGGGATCACCGCGTCAGCCCTAAACCCCTCAATGACCTGAGCACCTGCGCGTGCGGCCTCGCCCAGGAGCACGTGGTCCAGAATGGTCCGACAGACCAACAACGCACGGCCCGTAGCAAATGGCGCCCGTATGGCATGCCCGTCCAGATCGAGAACGCGCACCCCCGAGAGACCCAACCCTTGAGTCGCCACTAACTGGCCAACACCCAAGGAGTCCAGCGCGGCGACAGCACCGGGATTCAGATATTCGCCGCAGGGCTTCGGTCTGGGAAACCGCGCCCGGTCCAAGAGCGTGACGTGATAACCGAGACGGGCTAGCATTAAGGCAGAGGCGCTGCCTGCTGGACCGGCTCCGACGACGATGACATCAGTGGTCAAAGCCCGAACCTTTTGGCCATCGAACGATCACGGCTCGCAATAGGCGGTTACTGTGGATCACAACCCCTGCTAGCCTGGCGGCGCGAACCAGGTCGTGAAACTCCGGCCAAGTGAACGATCTCAGCACTGACACCGGCGTATCATGCTTTGCTAAGCGGTTTCGTTCAATGAGCCAAGCGTCGGCGAGTGCGCCGAGGTAGGCGGGCCATGATCTCATGACGTCATTTACGACAAACGCGCCGCACGCAACCCGGTCAATTTCTCTGAGCAGCGCAGCGGCCTGGTCGAATGAAAAGTGGTGGAGGGTCAAAGCGTTTAGAACGACATCAACACTCCCATCTGCAAATGGCAGGGCAAAAGCATTGGCACACACCAGAGTGATTTCGGGTGCGCCGCGCACGATCTTGCGGGCTTCGGCCAGGATATCAGGATTGACGTCCAGCGCCACGATGCGGACCGATAGGTTCCGACCCCGTGCCCACGCTGCAATTGCCACAGGGACGTCTGCGGATCCGGTGCCTACGTCAAGGATGCGAAGCGGACGCCGAGGCAAGAGGTCTGCGAACCGACGCAGATATTGCAGGACCAAGGCGTGCCCCCCGTACCAATGGTTGATTCGTCTCAGTGCTGCGAGGAGTCCCGCGAACTCCACCCGATCCTCTGCGGGTGCGTCGAAATATTCCCGCTCTTCTCTCTTGGGCGGATAGCGCAAGATATCCCTCGGGGGTCATTTACTACCAGTCTAGCGAGGGGGATGTAATAAATCCATCACGTGATAGCGGCGGAAAACTGGCGGGTGTTCGACTACGGCGACGTATCGGTTGACCGGCGCACGGCAAGCAGGACCGAAGAGACGTTGCGCTCCCCACCTCGGGGCAGGGCGCTGACGACGCGACCTCCGACGACGAGCGTCGTCGACCCGCCGCCATCAAGGTTCATCGCGTCCCGCGCGCCGAGATCCTTCATCAGGCTTGCGAGCTCGGGCAAATTCATGCCGCTGCTCTCGCGGCTGCGTCCGTCGACGGTGACGAAGAGCACCTTGCCGGTGTGCGTAATGCCGATGGCCGAGCGTGCCGCGCGGGCGGCGTAGAAGCCGGGGCCAAACCCTTCCCAGGCGTACGGGATGTGGATCTGGCCGTTGCGGACCAACTGCGGGCCACCCTGCACGGCCTGCATGATCCCTTGCGGCGTGAGCGCCAGGTCGAGTTTCATGGTTTGACCGCGCACCAGCCCCAACAGCAGGTGCTGCTGCGATTCGGCCGTCGCCAGGACGTACCCATCGGGCGGGATCGTTTGGCGCCCCGCGTTGAAGCTGTCGATGCGGCCGTCGCGCACCACGGCGACGAGCGCGTGCCACGGCGTGACTGGGCCGAACTCCGGCGTGTAGAGTGCGACGCCGCCCCACCGCGGCGGCCGGTTGATCGCCGAGATCGGCACGACGGCGCCCGTGTCGGCGACCATGCGGCCGTTGAACTCGGCCGGTCCGATCCACGGCCGTCCGCCGGAGTCAATCGCAAACACGGCTCGACGCGGGAACGGCGCCGACAACACGTGGCCGTCGATCACGATCAACCCGACGGGCAGGCTCGCTTCGGTATAGAAGTTGCCGTTGATGGCGGCGATCGCGTTGAGCCGCGCGGCGGCCGCACTCGTCGTGTCTGTGGCGTTCACGACGGCCCCACCGAGTGCCGGCTGGATCGCCAGCGTCTCCGCGCGCGGGTCCAGCGTGACGATGTGCGCCCGCGCCCGGGCCCCGCGGCCGGCACCCGTTGGGACACGCAGGGTCTGATACGCGACGCTCTCCGGGACGGGAACGGTGCCCAGCCGCTGCGGGAAGACCGTGACGGTCAGCAGGTCGTCGCGGGTGAAGACTTTGAACCGGGCCGGCTCGCGGACACCGAACTCCAGTCGTACGACGTCAGGGGTCATTCGACGCAGTGTGACGCCGGCGAGCACGCCGCGGTCCACTGGAATGACGCGGTCGGCGTCACCGGTGACCGTCCACAGGTCGAGGGTCACGGCGCTCCCGCTGAGCGACGTCCGATAGCGGACCGGGGCGGACAGCCGCAGCGTCACCGCGGCCGAATCGGATTCGGACCGCCAACGGACGTCCAGGATCTGCGCGTCACGATCTTGAGCGGCCGTCGGAAGCGCGACACCGAGCAGACACAGCGAAGCCAGAAGAACGAGGACCGTCATGCGGTGTCGCGGGGTACGAAGCATCGGCACGTCCGGCGTCCGACGTAGGGTTCGAATGCGAACCGCTTGTAGGTTGTCTTTGCGCCGAGCGGTCGAGATTCCTGCAGGGATCGCCACGGCAACCCCTCCGGCGGGGAAGTCGGGTCTCCTCGCGTATCCGTTAGGGATGGTCCCTGATGTGGTCTCGTCTAGTCGTGGTCGGGCTACCGCCGCCTGCCCGTGTGCACCAGGCCTTTCGCCAGATCGCGCTCGACGTGATAGAGGAGGAATCCAGACCAGTAGGGGCTGGGCAGTTTGTAGGGGTTGTCGATCACGCCCAGATTCGTCGAGTACCCTCCGAAGACCAGCAGGAGCGCCTGAACCGCCATCCGCTTCTCTCGTCCGAGGTCGCCATCTTTGGCGAAGATGAGCTTGGCCGGCCGCGGGCCGTCGAAGTGCCCGACGATGATCGATGAGGATGTCAAGAACGTGGCGTCCAGTTCACGCAGAAAGCGCTTTCCCACGGCCCCGTCAACCTTGTGACCGGTCACGATGCCCCACGGGATGCTCTGATCCTGCATCAGCAGCCGCACCCACGCGATCGAGCCGCGCTTCGCGGCGTCCACGGCCTCGGCATTCAGTGCGCGATCGGAGGTGTCTTTTGCGAGCTTTTCGTGATCGACGCGCCCGGGACAACACCCATCGGGGTAGGCGCCGGTGAAGAGGTTCATCGCGGCGCGCTGGGCTGCGGGGACCTCCTGCCAGGTCGGCACCGGACTTCCCGGGGATTTCTTGACGAACTCGTTCACCCAGTTTGAGTGGGAGTAGAAGTCCTGCACCATGTGGAGACTGGCTCCAACGATCGTGAGGAAGACGATCGGTCGGAACCCGGGCTTGACCGACGAATCGGCCGCGTACTTGCGCAACGCCACCTTGGTGTTCGTCTCCAGGGTCGCCCACTGCTCCTCGATCTCGGCGGTGGAGAACAGCGCGTCGAAGTGGAGGCGATCCATGTCCTGGGCGTCGAGGCGGGACGCGGTCGGCGTATTCTGCGGCCGGCCGCCGGGGAGTCGCCGGACCAGGCCTTCGAAGCCGCCGATCCCGTGGGAGGTCACCGTGTAGAAGTCGGTCAGGTAGTTGGTGACCTGGGCGGCCAGACGCGCGTCGGCGGAGAAGCCGTTGGCGACCACACCGTGCCGCGTCGCTTCGGCATGCCACCAGGTGTCGAACGCGAACGCCGGGCGAGGTGGAATTGACACGGCCATCAGCACCGCGATGATGAGCATCCTGGCGATACGTCTCGTGGTCATTCGCGCCTCCCAATCGTCTGGTGCTTCCGAATATGCTGCGGCTTCGGGCGTTTCCTGCCGGCGGGGACACTTCCCCCCAAAAGAAAAGCGCCCCGGCCCACCGAGCCAGGACGCCGACCGCGCAACATCACACGGCCTTTAGATCAACATCCTCCACTGGTGGGCCGGGGTCTGACTACTCATCTTCGGCCTCACCTCCTCTCGTGTTAGCCACCTTGAAAGGTGGTTAATGCCTGCAGGATACCTCAGCCGGCGCACTCTGGCAAGCCCCGCCCCGCGCGCGGGTCGTCCTTATCGCGCCACGCCGTAGCGCAACAGGACGCTCACGTGACCCAGCGCGGCGCGTTCTTCCACCGTGACCGCATAGAAGCGCCGGCGCGACTGGTCGGCCATGAACCGGGTGTACACGCGGCCCGTGCTCTTGGGGAGTTCGCTTTCGAACGTCGCCGTCTGTCCGCGCACCTCGGTCTTGGCGTAGAAGTCGCGCACCTTGTCAAATGGCGCCTGAATCCGCAACTCAACCTGCTCCCACGACGCGGGCGGGAACCCAAACTGCTCCCCGACGGCCGAGGTCGAGCCCACATAGGACGCGCCGGGGTAGAAGGGGAGGTCGCCCACACGGTCGCGACGGGCGCAACCCGCGACCGCTAGCGCACAGAGCGCAAGGATCGCCCCCGCCACCCTAGACCGGTGACTCACGGCTCGAACCTGATTTCGATCTGCTCCCCGTCCTTGGGGACAACCGCCGGAAAGTTCGGGGTCGGCACGCCGTTGATCAGCACGCTCACGGTGCCCGCGCGCCCGTCCGCGCACCGGTCGCCGTTCTTGACCGTCTTAGATCCAATCGTGATCGACGTCTCCGTGACTTGAAGCGCGACGCTGTTGAGGAAGGCCGCGATGGTGGCGTTGCGCCCCGCGGTGGCCGAACTGTCCGGGTGGATGTGGATGATGTCGTCACCGTGGGTGTGGATGTCGCCCACCGACTGTGGCAGCGGCGGGACACGCTCGCCGCAGACGACGATCTTGAACGGCGCGTGCCAGTGATCGCCGATACTCGGCCCCGACGGCTGACTCCCGACGATGGCCACGACCGCCGCCATCACGATGACCACGACAGACCCCGCCACCCACGGTGCCCATGACCACCGCTGGCGCGTGATCGCCGGCGCCTGGCGCGGCCGCCTCGGCGTCGTCCGTGGCCCGGTCTGGGGCCACATCAGGCCAGGTCCGAGAGCAGCGTTGACAGGTGCTGCGTCACGGACGAGTTCGTCACCACCCGGTCGCAGCCCGCATCGGCCGCCGCCCGGCGGCGGGACGTGTCGGTATGGCCGCAAAAGCCCACCACGGGGATTCCGGCGAGATCCGGTTCGGTCTTCAGGGTGCGGATCAGTTCGATCGAATCATGGGATCTCGCGGCCAGGTTCACGACGATCACATCGGGGCGGTGGCGTCTCGCGCCCGCCAGCGCCTGGCCGGCCCCGCACCCGGCGCTGGACCATCCGGCCTCGCGGACCTGGTGCAGCAGCCGGGTACAGGAGAGCAGGTTGTCGTCGACGACCAACACGTGCATGGGAAGGACTAGACGGACATCCCCATCGTCTGCAGTTGCAGCCGGCCATCCGGTGTGACTTTCTTGGTGGTCCAGGGCGGCGACCAGACGAAGGACACGGCGACGTTCTCTGCCCCGATCGCCTGCAGCCTGTTTTGGATCTCGCCCGCCAGTTGGGGGCCGACGGGGCAGCCCGGCGCCGTGAGCGTCATCACAATCGTGACGTCGTCACCCTCGAGGCGCAAATCGTAGATCAGCCCCAGATCCCAGACGTTGACCGGGATTTCTGGATCGAACACGGTCTTCAGAACCTCGATCGCCTGCTCGCGGGTAAAGGTCTCGTCCATCGCGAATCCCACCCAGGAAGCGCTCGTGATGAAGAGCGCGGCGGATTCAATTTTATCCCCGCGCAGGCGGTCCGTCAAACGCGGAGATCAATGCGGAGATCAATGATGAGACGCATTCGGTGGCTGTTCTGGATCGTTGTGGTCATCCTGTTCGTTCTGGGGCCGACCCTGGCACGCTGGTATACCGACTGGCTGTGGTTCGGTGAGGTCGGGCAACTGCGGGTATTCTGGGTGCCGTTTGTGTCGCGAATCCTGGTGACCGTCACCGTGAGCGGCGTGCTGTGGCTGCTCGCGTACGTCAACCTGCGCCCCGCGCTTCGTGGTGCCCGGCCCGACGTCATCGAGATGGCCGGCCGCGGCGGCACCTACCGCCCGGCCAGGCCACCCGCGGCCGGGCTGGTCGAGTGGTGGGGGTGGCTGCTGGCCGGCGTCGTGTTTATCCTGGGACTCTCCGCGTCCGGTGAATGGGTCATGTTTCAGCAGTTTCTCCACGCCACGCGGTTTGGAGAGGTCGATCCGCTCTTCGGCCGTGACGTCGGCTTCTACGTGTTCAGGCTACCGGTCTACCGGTTCATGGCCGACTGGCTGTTTGTGTGGCTGGGGCTCGTCACCGCCGCGGTGGCGCTCGGCTATGCCACGATGTACGGGCGGCTCATGTTACGTGGGCTGTGGTTGGCGCCGTCGCGTGTGCGCGCCCATCTCTCGGTGCTGGTGGGCGCGGTCGTGATCGTCCGCGGCCTCGGCTTTTGGCTTGACGGCTTCGATCTGCTGTACTCGAGCCGCGGGCCGGCGTTCGGGGCGTCGTACACCGACGTGCACGCCGTGCTGCCGGCGCTGCGCATCCTGACAGTCTTGTTCCTCGTTTGTGGTGGGCTGCTCGTGGCCAACGCCTGGCTCCGCACCGTCCGGCTGGCCATCGGGACGTTGGTGCTGATCGCCGCCGCCTGGGCCGGCGGGTTGCTGTTCTACCCGGGGACGGTGCAGTCGTTCCGCGTGCGTCCCAACGAGCTGACGGTCGAGGCGCCGTACATCAAGCATGCCATCAACGGTACGCTCAAGGGATTCGGATTGGACAAAGTGCGCGAGCGGGACTTCCCGACGGCGCCGTTGGATGCGGCCGCGATTGCGCGCAACCGGGCCACCATCGACAACATTCGTCTGTGGGACTACCGGCCGTTGCTCCAGGCCTACCGGCAGCTGCAGTCGCTGCGCCCGTACTACACCTTTTCGGATGTGGACATCGACCGGTACGAATTCAACGGGACCCAGCGGCAGGTCATGCTGTCCGCGCGCGAATTGACGACCACGCGGTTGGAGCCGCAGGCCCGGTCGTGGGTGAACGAGCATCTAGTCTACACCCACGGCCACGGCCTCGTGATGACGCCGGTCAACCGCGTCACGGAAGAGGGGATGCCCGAGTTCTTCATCAGGGATATCCCCGCGGAGGCGATCCCGGGCCTGAAGATCGCGCGGCCCGAGATCTACTTTGGCGAGCTGACGACCAACTACGCGGTCGTCAACACGAACCAGCGCGAGCTCGACTACCCACGGGGCGACGACAACGTGTACACGCGCTACCAGGGAACAGGCGGCATCCGTCTCGGGTTCCTGCCCCGTCTGGCGCTCGCGTACCGGTTCGGCGATACGAAGCTCATGCTCTCGACGGATATCGGATCCAACAGCCGCCTGCTCTTTCGGCGCCAGATCACGCAGCGCGTGACGCGGATCGCGCCATTTCTGCGCTACGACCGCGACCCGTATCTCGTGCTGGCGGACGGGGCGTTGTACTGGATCCTCGACGCCTTCACGGTGACCAACCGCTACCCGTACGCGGCTCGCTACGGCGACATCAACTACATGCGCAACAGCGTGAAGGTGGTCGTCAACGCCTACGACGGGCGGGTCGCCCTGTATCTGATGACCCCCGACGAGCCCATCGCGCGCACGCTGGCTTCGATCTTCCCCGAACTCTTCCGCCCGGCCGCCGAGATGCCGGCAGCGATCGCCGCGCACCTGCGCTATCCGGTCGACCTGCTCGAGACGCAGGCGCAGGTCTACGCCACCTACCACATGCGCGATCCCCAGGTCTTCTACAACCGCGAGGACGTGTGGGCCATCCCGAAGGAGATCTTTGGGCACGAGACCGTCCCCGTTGAGCCGTACTACGTCACGATCCGGTTGGCCGAGGGGTCGGCGCCCGAGTTCGTCCTGATCCTGCCCATGGCGCCCGCCGGGCGCGACAACATGATCGCCTGGATGGCCGCCCGCAGCGACCCGGCCCACTACGGCGAGCTGCTCGTCTATCGCTTCCCGAAGACGCGCATCGTCTTTGGCCCGATGCAGGTCGAGTCGCGGATCGACCAGGACGCGGTGATCTCGCAGCAGTTGACGCTCTGGAACCAGCAGGGCTCGCAGGTGATCCGGGGCAACCTGCTGGTGATCCCCATTGAAGATGGCCTGCTCTACGTCGAGCCGCTCTTCCTGCAGGCTCAGCGTAGCCAGTTGCCCGAGCTGAAGCGGGTGATCGTCGCGAGCGGCACGCGAATTGTCATGGCCCAGACCCTGGACGAGGCGCTGTCGCAGCTCTTCGGGGCGCGGCCCGGTCCAGGCGTGCCTGCGCCGGTGACGCCCGGCCCGAGTCCCGGCGGACCATCGCCTGGGCCCGCGCCGGCGGCTCCCGCGGGGGCCGATGTGCGCGCGTTGAGCGAACAGGCGGTCGCAACGTACCGCCGCGCGCAGGAGCGGCTGCGCGCCGGGGATCTCGCGGGTTACGGCCGCGAGATGGAGCGGCTGGGCAAGATCCTGGAACAATTGGACGCAGCCACCCGGCCGAAGTAGCATGTACGGGACCTGATCCTGACGGGACCTGATCCTGGAGGAGAAGCGATGAGCAGAGTGTTGCAGCAGTCCGTGACGTTCAACGTGCCGGCGGCGAGGTTGTTTGGCATCTACATGGACGCCCGCCAGCACGCGGCGGCGACGGGAGCGCCGGTTGTGGTCAGCCGAAAACCCGGGAGCCGGTTCTCGGCGTTTGGTGGCGAGGTCGCCGGCCGGACGCTGGCGGTTGTTCCCGGGCGGCTGATCGTACAGGCGTGGCGAGGGCGGAGATGGCCCAAGACCGACGCCGATTCGGTGCTGATCCTGACCTTCACCGATACGTCGCGCGGGGGGCGCGTCGACCTGGTGCACGCCAACGTGCCGGCGCACGACTATGCCGGCGTCAAGACCGGCTGGACGCGGTACTACTGGCAGCCCTGGAAGGCCTACCTCCGCACATCCGGCAGGAAGTGAAATTACTCCGCGAAACGCGCCTTGCGCACGGTGTACCGCGCGATCCGGCTCGGAACGACGTGGACACCGAGTCCGATCTCGGTGGGCACGGTGATCGTCCCGTCCGGGTTGAGCCGGACCGGCGGGTCGATGACGTCTTCGTGGAAGTAGCGGTCGCTCGCGGACAGGTCCGCCGGCAGCGAGAAGTTCGGTAGCGCGCAGAGCGCGATGTTCGCCGCCCGGCCGATGCCGGTCTCCAACATGCCGCCGCACCACACGGGCACCCCGTGCGTCTGACACACGTCATGGACCGCGATGGCCGCGGCGAGCCCCCCGACCCTGGCTTGTTTGATGTTGATGACCCGGCACGCGTTCAACTCGAGGGCGGCCCGGGCCGACCGCTCGTGCACGATCGACTCATCCAGACAGATCGGCGTGCGCAGCTGTGCCTGCAGCTTGGCGTGGTCGACGATGTCGTCTTCTTCCAACGGCTGTTCGATCAGTAAGAGGTTGTAGTCGTCGAGGGCCTTGAACGTGGAGACGTCCGCGAGCGAGTAGGCGGAGTTGGCGTCGACCTGAAGCAGGATGTCACCAAACCGCTCGCGCAGCCGGCGGACGAGCGCCACGTCGAACCCCGGCTTGATCTTCACTTTGATGCGCCGGTAGCCCTGTGCCAGATACTGTTCGACGCGCGCCGCGACCTCATCAGCCGTTGGCTCGATGCCGATGCTGACGCCGACCAAGATCTGTTTGCGTGTGCCCCCAAGCACTTCGGCGAGACTCTTCCTTTGTCGTTGCGCCTCCAGATCCCACAGCGCCGCCTCGATCCCGGCCTTGGCCATGTGATTTCGACGAATGGGCGCGACCTGCTGCGCAAAGGCGCGGGGGGCCGGCACCGGCCGTCCCAGCAGCGGTGGGATCAGGAAGTGCTCGAGCACCGACCAGGCCGTATCGATGGTCTCCTCGTTGTAGAGCGGCGCGCGCATGACCGGGGCTTCGCCCCAGCCTTCGAGGCCGTCGACCTGGACACGCACCAGCAAACACGCTTTGGTGTCCTCGCGGCCAAACGAGGTCTCAAACGGTGCCTTGTACGGGATCTCGATGTGGAAGACGTCAATCGCCTCGATCGTCATCGCGACTCCTGGTCAACACATAGTCGCCCCGCAGAGGCGGCCGCAGCGGCGGCCCGGGGCGCAGGATGAAGTCGACGGCGCGATAGCCGCGCCCGAAGTAGTGCAGGAACGCCTCACGCGTGGCCAGCCGCCACGCCTGCGCCTGCCCACGATCGCGGTTGCGAATCGCGGGCAGGTCCGTCGGCACTTCGATCAGGATCGCCGGCGCGTCGAGGTCGAGCGTCGGGTCGCCCGGTCCGGTGTCCGTAGCCCGCGGGACGGTTCCCAGGGCGCGCCCCGCGCCATCCCATGCGCGCTCGACCGGCGTGCCGGCGACGGCCGCCTCCACCTGTCGCGACCGGAGCGCCCAGTCGACCTCCAGACGGTCGCTGTCCAACCCCCGGTTGATGTCGTCGGGCATCTGTCCGTAGTAGTTGACGTAGTAGCGATGCGCCGTGGCGCCCAGTTTGTGGAGGTTGAATCGCGCGTTGACACTCTGCATCGGATCGTACGTCCAGACGGCGTGATCGTACCCCATCGCGAGGGCGGCCTCGCGCTGAGCGCACTTCAAGAGGAAGCCGACATCTTGCAGTTGCCGTGACCC
>JBGQGY010000042.1:0-25086 GCA_041497675.1 bacterium
ATCTTTGGGGTCACATCGAGCGTCATCGCAAACGTCGCGACCGCCGTCGTCATGCGCACGTCGACAGGTTGGTCGAGGTCGAACACCACCCGGGTGATATACGGCTTGATCTGGAATTGTGCGGCGCGGATTCGTGTGACCCCGGCGTATCCAACCGGCAAATCCTGATCGGAGGGGCGAAATGCCCCGCCGTGAAGATCGACCACCAGCCGATCGGGATTGACCAGGGTGTGGGTCTCCGCCCGCAGCGGACCGGTGGCATCCACCACGACCCGGACCGCGTCACCGGCGCGCTGCACGTGGAGGGCCTTGATCTGCGACGCGACGTGCAGCGTCCTCGCCGCCTCGTCGTATCGCACCCACGCGCCCAGGGTGGAGAAGACGAACTGCGCCGGGACATACGCGATCTCGCCGACGAGCGCGGGTGCCACCGGCAGGGACCGGGTCTCGTTGTTCACCTGTGCGGTGGACTGATTGATGCGCAGCCGGATCACGAGCCCGGTGCGATTGGAGATCAGGATGACGCGGTCATCGGGGAGCCACGCCGCGCCGGCGCCAAACGCCTCAAACGCGCGGGCCGCCGGGATCATCACCTGGCCGTCGCGGACAATCGGCGGCGCGGCCAGGGAGAGCGGCGACCCGTTGACGACGACTCGAACGACACCCTGAGCGGCGGCCGGCGCCACAAGCGCCGTCGCCGTCACAGCCACGATCATGAAGACCACACTTGCACGCATTCAGCACCGTGCCTAGTGCGCCGTCACACCCTCCCCGATCGCTCTGTTCCCCTCCGGCAGTCCCCGAAGACCTGCACGTTCGTCGCCGTGGGGGGAACTCCTGCCCCAGCGCGGAATGCCCCGCAGGAAGCGGGACGACCCGCGACATGAAGGAGACGCCCGTGCGCTTCGATGCCCATCTGGTCTACCAGTCGCTCCGCGAGATTCCCGAGATGGCACGGGCGGCCGAACGCCTCGGGTTTGATGGGTTGTGGACGAGCGAGACGGATCACGACGCCTTCTTAGGCGCGGCGCTTGCGGCCGAGCACTCGACGCACTTGGCGGTCGGCACGTCTATTGCGCTGGCCTTCACGCGTAGCCCGACCGCGCTCGCGTACACGGCCTGGGACCTCGGCCAGCTCTCCGGCGGCCGGTTCGTGCTGGGTCTCGGCACGCAGGTTCGCGGCCACATCGTGCGGCGCTTCGGCATGCCGTGGGATCCCCCGGCGCCCAAACTTCGCGACGTCATCGGGGCGATCCGCGCGGTGTGGGCGTCGTGGAGCGAGCGCACACCGCTGGACTATCGCGGGCGATACGTCACGCTGACGTTGATGACGCCGTTCTTCACCCCACCGCCGCCGGCCCCCCCGCTGCGGATTGAAATCGCGGGGGTCGGCGCGCGGATGTGCCGGCTCGCGGGGGAGGTCGCCGACGGGTTCCACCCCCATCCGTTTCACACGCGCCGCTACATGAACGAGGTCGTGGTCCCCCAAGTCGCCGCGGGGCTGGCGCGCAGCGGGCGCTCGCGCCGCGACGTCTCCATTTCAGCCTCGGTGTTTGTGGCCACGGGGACCAACGCGGAGATCGAGGCGGGGTTGCAGGCGATCCGCCGGAGCATGTCTTTCTACGCTTCGACACCGGCGTACCGGCCGGTGCTCGACCTGCACGGGTGGACCGATATCGGTGAGGCCCTGAGCCGATGCGCCGCGCGCGGGCAGTGGCAGGAGATGCCCGGCATGGTCACCCAAGAGATGCTCGAGGCCGCAGCGCTGTGGGGGCCGCCGGATGAGGTGGCCGCGCGACTGGTGGCCGAATACGGCCCCGTGGCCGACCGTGTCAGGATCTACGACGCCTTCATCCCTGGGCAGCGGGACGCGGTGTGGCAGGCGCTGGCCAGGGGCGTGGCCGGCTAGACCCCGAGCTCAGCGGCCAGCCCGTGCATCAACGGCCGCAGCGTCTGGGCGGAGAAGTCGAACCGCGCACCGGCGGCCGCGAAGAGTTCGGGCAGCGGGCGCGACCCGCCAAGCGCCAGCGCCTCGCGATATTGGCGGAGCGCGCCGGCGTGATCGGTCCGCGCACGCAGCCAGATCTGCAGGGCGCCGATCTGTGCGATCCCGTATTCGATGTAGTAGAACGGAGACACGAACAGGTGGAGCTGCTGGTGCCACAGTGTCTCAACCACGTCCTCGTAGCCTGAGTAGTCGGCACCCGCCGAAAAGCGGGCAAAAACGCCCACCCAGGCGGCGCGCCGCTCGTCGCGCGAATACATACTCGCGATAGTCGACGCACCCGGCGTTGCGCGCGATCCTGTAGCGAAGCACCAGCAGCTCATCAAAGATCGCGTCGAGCCGCTCTCGATCTTGCATGCGCCGGCGGACGACGGCCTCCCAGGCCTCCTGCCGCACCGCCCGGTCGAGTTCTTCCAAATACCGCGCCATCTGCGGGAGCGTGTGGTCGCTCCCCTGGTAGGTAACGGTCATCGCTCCGGCGATCTTTTGGAACTGCTGTCGCAGCCCCGCCTCGTCGGTCTCGAGGGGGATATTCTCAGATCGGAACAGGGCTACCTGATTGTCGATCTGCCGATCGAGGACGGCGTACCGGCGAGGCAACGCTCGCCGGTGTGCGGAACAGAGATAGGCTTCGTTCAACGCGTGCGCCGGCGGCTTGAGCCTCGGGACGATCTCTTGAATGTAGAACAGATAGGCCCGCTCGCGCTCAGGGTCATCGGTCTGACACGTCATCGCCGTGTACCGGCGCGCCCGCTCCTCTTCGAGCACCGCGAAGAGCTCGCTCCCATCCTCCAGCCAGCGCTCCAGCGCCTCGGGGGAGTCGGGACGGGCGTCCAGCAGCCGCTTGAACAACGGTTCGATCTGCGCCCAATCACCGGGATCGGCCTGCGGCGGGACGAAGCGGCGTGGATAGGTGATCTCGAGATCGACGGTCACAGGTGTTGCTCTTCGACCTTCACCACTTTCAAGAAGTTCGTCGTCCCCTGGCGGCCAAGTGGGAATCCCGCGGTGACGACGACCAACTCGCCGAGCCTTGCGGCCCCCACCTCGACCGCCGCTCGCACACCGCGGTCCACCAGCTCATCGAGAGTCGACGCCGGATCGACCAGCACCGGGCGGACGCCCCAGGTGAGACAGAGTTGCCGCCAGGTCGCTTTGGAGTGCGTGACGGCGACAATCGGTCGCCGCGGGCGGAACCGCGACACCCGCCGCGCCGTGCTGCCGGATTCGGTGGACGCGACGATCGCGGCGGCCTCCACCGCCTCGGCGGCCTGGCAGGCGGCCAGGGCAATCGCTTCACCCGTATCGGTGCCGCGCTCCCGCGCGCGCTCGCGAAGGATCAAGTCATAGGGGAGCGCGGCCTCGGCGCGCGCCGCGATCGTGGCCATGGTCGTCACCGCTTCAACCGGGTGCGCCCCGACCGCCGTCTCGGCGGACAGCATCAACGCGTCGGTGCCGTCAAACACCGCGTTGGCCACGTCGGCGGCCTCCGCACGAGTCGGCCGCGCGTGGACGATCATACTCTCGAGCATCTGGGTAGCGGTGATCACCGGTTTCCCCAAACGGTTGCACAACCCGATGATCGTCTTTTGCACGATGGGGACTTCCTCGATCGACGT
This sequence comes from bacterium, assembly GCA_041497675.1. Taxonomy (GTDB): domain Bacteria; phylum Sysuimicrobiota; class Sysuimicrobiia; order Sysuimicrobiales; family Humicultoraceae; genus JBGPNN01. The sequence goes on from JBGQGY010000042.1 coordinate 3,625, forward strand.
CTCGACGGCCAGATCGCCACGCGCGACCATCACGCCATCGGCGGCCGCGACGATCTCGTCGATCCGATCGAGCGCGCGGCGCCGCTCGATCTTGGCGATCAGGCGGGGACGGGCGCCCCGCGCCGCCGCCAGCGTTCGGACGCGCTCGATATCCTCGGCGCTCTCCACAAATGAGAGCCCGATGAAGTCCACCTCGTGGGCCACGCCCCATTCGAGATGCCGGACGTCGTCGTCGGTGAGCGCCGGGACGCTCAGTGTCACGTCGGGCAGGTTGAGACCGGCGTGCTCTCGCAGATGCCCGCCGCACTCCACGTCGCATCGCACGTGGGATCCGCCGACTTCGCGCACGAGCAGGATCAGCTCGCCGTCCTGCAGGAAGATCCGGTGGCCCGGACGCAGGTCCGCGACCAGGTGTGGATACGCGACGGGGATTTCACCGTGTGCCGCGTGCGGTTCCGTCGTCAGGACCACCCCGGCCCCCGTGGCGAGGTCCACCGCGCCCCCGGGCAGCGCGCCGATTCGCAGCTTGGGTCCGGGCAAGTCTTGCAAGACGCCCACCGGCCGACCCAGATCGGCGGCCACCCGGCGCGCCGTCTCCAGGCGCTGACCGTGCTCGTCCGGCGTGCCGTGCGAAAAGTTCAGCCGAACGACGTCGGCGCCGGCCGCGAGTATCCCGTGGAGGACCTCAGGCGTCTGCGAGGCGGGGCCGAGCGTGACAACGATTCGGGTGCGGCGAGACCACGACATCAATCCGTTGGAAGTATACCAGCCGCGACGCTAGAAGGCGCGCCCCAGCGTCGGGGCGAAATGGTCGGGGCAACGACAAGGCTGCGAGGGAGGCCCATCGTGATTCTGCGGGTCGTCGTCTTCGGCAGCGGCGCGGTCCTGATGGGGCTGGAGATCGTCGGCAGCCGTATCATCGCGCCGTTCTTCGGGAGTTCAGTCTACGTGTGGGGCGGGCTGATCAGCATCTTTTTGGCCGCGCTCAGCCTCGGCTATTACCTGGGCGGCACCATGGCCGATCGCTGGCCGCGCCCAACGCTGCTCGCCGGACTGCTGGCGCTGTCGGGTCTGGCGATCCTGATCCTGCCGGTCGTCTCGCGTCCCGTGCTTGTGGCCTTCGACGCCTGGGATCTCGGCCCGCGGCTGAATCCGCTGCTGGCATCGGTGACGCTGTTCACCGTCCCGAGCGTGCTGATGGGGATGACCTCACCGTTTGCGATCAAACTGGTCGCGCGGGATCTGGCGACGGTCGGTACCAGCGCCGGGGTGCTCTACGCCTTGTCGACCGCGGGGAGTATCGTGGGGACGATCAGCACGGCGTTCTTTTTGGTACCGGCGATGGGCGTGCGCGCGATCCTGTACCTGCTCGGCGCATCGTTACTCGGGCTCTCGGCACTGCTGCTGCTGCGGTACAGCACGGCGCCGAGACCCGTGCTGCGCGCGGGCGTCGCAGCCCTGTTGGTGTTGCTGGCCACCGGGTCGCTGCAGGGCGGCCCGATCAAACTGCCTGAGTCCAAGGTCGTCTACGAGAAGGACAGCGCCTACCATCAGATCAGCATCCTCGAAGACGGTCTGAACCGCTATCTCCGTTTCAACCGGTCGTTCCAGGGCGGGATGGTGCTGAAGGACGCGTTTGAGAGTCCGTTCCTCTACACCTCATATGCGCACCTGGCGTGGATCTTCAACCCGGCGATCAAGCGGATGCTGGTCGTCGGCTTGGGCGCGGGGTCGATCCCCAAGCGCTTCACGCGCGACTATGCCGACGTGACGGTCGACACCGTGGAGCTCGACCCTGCGGTTGTTGACGTCGCCAAGCGGTTCTTCGAGGTCAAGGAGGATGCGCGGCAGCGCATCACCGTACAGGACGGCCGCGTGTTCCTGCGGCGCGCTGAGGCGAAGTACGATCTGATCATCCTAGACGCGTACTTTGCGGAAGGGATCCCTTTCCATCTGGCGACAAAGGAGTTCCTGGAAATCGTGCGCGATCACCTGGCGCCGGGCGGGGTGGTGGTCTCGAACATCATCGGCGCGATGGAGGGAGCGAACAGCTACCTGTTTCGCGCGCTCTATCGCACCTACAACGGCCTGTTCCCGGGGCTCTATCCATTCCCGGTGGCCTTTGGGCTCGCGCGCATCGCGACCGAGACCCGAACGATCATTCTGATATCGACCGGCCGCGCCGGAATCGATGGAGACGAAATCCGTGCCACGGCGGGCCGGCTGCGTGCGAGCGGAAAAGTGCGACTCACGGTGGACCGCTATGCGAGAGACTACTACGACCGCCGTGTGGCGGTCGACGACGTGCCGGTGCTGACCGACGACTACTCCCCGGTGGACATTCTCCCCGTGTACGGCTGGCAGCCCGAGCGGACCAAGTAAGAGCAGCTCGGCACGTTAGACCGACGGCGTACCTTCCGGACTGGGCGTGCTCTCCGGGCCGGGGACGGGGACGGCGCCTTCAGGCTGCGCCGGGGCCTGGGGAGCCTGAGGCTCGGCCAGCCGTCCATGCTTGCGGGCGAGCTTTCGGGCCCGCTCCTCTTGTTTGCGGATCTCCCGCGCCCGCTTGGCTGCGGAGTACCGTGGGCGTGCCATGAACGACCCCCCCTTTCCTCTATCCTCCCACGGATAGGTCCGCGGCGCAAATGAGTTCGCACTCGCACCGACACGCGGAGGGAGTCTCCCCGGTCGCGGGGAAGTGGCCTCGTGATGGTCATGCGAGGCGTCGTCCTTGCGCTCGTCGTCCTGCTGCTCACCGCAGCGGGAACCGGCGCGCAGTCATCGATCTTCGCAGAGGGTGCCGCCGCGGGTGACGTGAGGGCCGACAGTGCCGTCATCTGGACCCGCACCAGCAGACCCGCCGAGGTTCGCGTCGAGTTCAGCACCGCCCCCGACTTCCGGAACGTCCAGACGTCAGATTCCACGACGACCGGCCCCGAGGGCGACTACACGGCGCACGTCGGCCTGCGCGACCTGCCACCCGGTCAGCGCATTTACTACCGCGTCGCCGCCGCGTCTGAGACGGGCCCCGGCGGCAGCTTCATCACCGCGCCGGCACCCACCCGTGACGCGCCCCTTGCGCTGATCTGGGGCGCCGACACGCAAGAGGAGCTCCGTCCCTTCCGGATCTTCCAGGCGATGCAGCGGCGCGCTCCGGATGTCTTCTTGTATCTGGGCGATACCATCTACTCGGACCTGGGTTCGGTCCGCGCCACGACTCTCGACGCGTACCGGCAGAAGTATCGCGCCAACCGCGAAGACCCGCACCTGCGCGCGTTCCTGTCGTCGACGTCCTCGTGGGTGATGTGGGATGACCATGAAGTGGCGAACAACTTCGACAGCCGCCACGCGCGTCTCGCCGTCGGCCTCCGAGCGTTTCTCGACTCCTGGCCCATCCGCACCCCGCCCGGGCAGCCGACCCGCCTGTACCGCAGCCTCCGGTGGGGCCGCGGCGCGGAGATCTTCATCCTCGATACCCGGCAATACCGGTCACCGTCGCGCGCGCCGGACGGCGCGGGCAAGACGATGTTGGGGCGCGAACAGAAGCAATGGCTGATCGATGGGCTGCGACGGTCCGATGCCGCCGTGAAGATCGTCGCCAGCAGCGTCGTGCTGCGCCATCACGGGGCGGACTCGTGGGAAGGCTATCCCACCGAGCGTGAGGAGATCCTACAGGCGGTCCGCGATCTGCGCATCACCAACGTGTTTGTCTTGTCCGCGGACGTGCACTACGCGGCGTGGATCCGCCACCCGGAAGGAATCTTTGAAGCCGTGTCCGGGCCGCTGGCGGCGTCCCGAGCGACGACGGCGAGGTCCTCGGGGCGGCCGGGTGTCCTGTGGACCGCGGCCGACCGATTCAACTACGGATGGATGCGGATCGCGCCGGATGCTGTCACACTGGAATGGCGAGACGACGGCGACGCGTTGTTGCATCAGGTGCGGGTCACGATCACGCGATAGATCACGCTTGGGCCGGAGGGAACCGTGGACGCCTATCTGGCGCTTATAGGCAAACGAGAGGTGCGTCGCTACGAACAACGGCCGATCCCCGAAGACGTGCTCGCCAGGATCCTCGAGGCGGGTCGCGCCACGGGGAGCAGCCGGAACCGGCAGCCGTGGCGCTTCATCGTGGTGACCGACCGGGCGCGTCTGCGCGAGGTGGGCGCGCTGGCCTCCCGACCCGCCAACGTGGAATCGTGCGCGGCCGCGATCGTCGTCGCCATGCTCAATCCGCGGGCGGTGTTTGACGCGGGACGCGCGGCGCAAAACATCATGGTCGCGGCCTGGACGCTAGGCGTGGGCACGTGTCCCAACACGCCGACCGATGAAGCGGCGTTGAAGCGACTGCTGCATCTTCCGGATGACGCGATTGTCCCGACCGTCCTGTCGTCGGGATACCCGGCGCCGGGTGAACCGCGGCCGCGATCCAAGGCCGACGCGGTGCAGGTGCTCGCCCGGATCAACCGCCTGCCGCTCGCGGACGTCGTGTATCGGGAGGCGTTCCGATCCGCGACCGCGTAGTCGAACACCCATTGCGCAGCCACCAGGCGGGCATGGCCCTCCTCGCCGTGCTGGTCGTCCTGATGATCGTGGCGAGTGTGGCCGCGTCGCTGATCTGGTCGATGGACCAGCAGCAGGCGCGCGCCGGGACTCGTCTGCGGTCGGTCGCCGCGCTAGCTGCCGCCGAGGCCGGGATGCACCGCGCACTCGCGGCGCTCGAATCGCGAGCGCCGGACAGCGGGGGCCCCGGGCGCGCCTGGCGGCCCGTGGCGTACAGCGAAGCGTTTCAGAGCGGGCCGCTGCAGGGTCGCTTCACGCTCACGCTGACCAACGAACCCGGGGGCGCCGTCTCGATCACCAGCGTCGGTGAGATCGCCGGCGTCACGCGGCGAGTGCGGGCGCGGGTGTATCTGGCGTCGCCGTCGATGCTGGCCGCCTTGTACGGCGCCGGTCTGCTGCGCCTCGAGAAGGCCCCCGCCCAGATGGTCATCACGGCGTACGGGCCGATCGCCGCCACGCAACCGTGGGTGCACATGGCGGCCGGCGGTGGCATCCTCTTTGGGACGACCGAAGCCGCGATCAACGATCCGGCCGCGCGATACGTCGCCGGACCAGGACCGGTGGATGCCCCCGGGCTCGTGGGTTCGCTCTCAGCCCAGACCGAACCGGCGCGGCTGGTGCTGCCGCGCGGCGTGGATCTCACCACCGGCTCCGAACAGCGCAGGGTCGGCGCTCAGGACCTCCGGGTCATGGGTGTGCGGATCGATCCCGCCGTGGTGTGGACGGACGCCTTCCCGCAGGCGCCCGAGATCGATCGGGGCTTCATGCGGGCGCTGGCCGCGGGTCACGCGGGCAACGCGGCGCTCAACGAGGCCGCCGGCAAGCATGTCGGTGACGACGCGCTGACCGTGAAGCGTGACAGCCTCTACACCGAGGCGCAGTTCGCGCAACTGCAGACGTATCTGCAGACGCGGCCCCGCGCGGCCACCTTGCGGGGCGTCGTCTACGTCACGGGGCCCGTTGCCCTGGCAGAAAACCAGCGCATTACGATCGTCGACGGTGCGCTCGTCACCGAAGGCACCGTGCGGCTGCGGTGGGGCGCTTCACTCGAGATCGTCCACTCCGCGGCATCCCGGGCGCTGCCTGGTCTCGTGGCGCTGCAGCAGGGCGTGGCCGGTCAGGGGGCGCTCATCGTGGCGCAGTCGGCGCGGCTCCGCGTGCACGGCCTCGTCCACACCGATGGTCCCATCGACGTCTGGGAAGGCGCGCGCATCGATGTGGTCGGTGCGATGGCGAGCACCAGCCCCGACCTCAGCTTCCGCAACTTGGGGGCGTCAGTGGTGATCCGCTATGATCCCGCGGTGCTGGGCACACCCGGGCTGATGGTGAGCGAGGACAGCCCGGTGATCGCCTGGGTCGCGTCCTGGGAGGAGCTCCCCTAGTCCCGGCACTCGACGTTCGCCCATCCCGACTTGAAGTCCACAACAACCGCGGCGTCGGGATCGAACCGGTGCCGCACGATGCAGCCCAAATCATTCCCCAGCAGATGGATAGAGATCGATGCTTCTGGCGAGATCGTCCTGACGCGATGGATGTCGCCGGCGGGCGGTAACAGCGTATAGCAGTCACCCGGCACGAGCCGGCGGCGTTCCACGAGCTCGAGCTGCGCGCGGCCCGGTGTCCGACCGTCGTCGGCGCGCCGGTACACGTCCTCTTCCTGCCGTCCGCGGTACAGACCCACGAGTCCCCACGCCAGGTGATCGTGGACCGGTGAGGCGACCCCTGCGGGAAAGACGGCGGCGTGCAACGTGACCGAGCGGTCGCCGCGGCGAAAGAGCAGATATTGCGCGATGCCCCCACCCATCCCACTGTTGGGGTTCGGCTGTGTGAAGGGCTCGGGAAGCCAGCCGTCGGCCGCCAGCAGGCCGGCGAACGCGGGCTGGAGGGAGTCAACCAATCGGTCGCGTCGTGTCTCCGCGGCCGCCATCGTCACCACACGTTCAACGAACGTGCGGACCACAGGTGCGTCGACAAAATACTCGTCGTCCATCGGGCACGGTCTCCCTATGCAGGCGTCACTAGCAGTGTACTCCCCGCCAGGGCAGGCATCCTCCCAAGGATGAGGCCGGGCCGGGTGAGGAACTGCGGGACATCAGGGGACGAGCGTTGTCATCGTCCACCCCGACGGGTTCTTCTGGAATCGCCGCCGCTGGTGGAGCCGATCTTCGGGAGACCCGTGCCACGTCTCCACCTCGTCGGCGACGAGGTACACGCCTTGGAGGGTCTCGGGCAGCGGCACGTCCTCGGGCCGCGGATAGCGGCGGGTCAGCTCCGCGATGCCCTCCATGAGATCGGCGTGTGATGCGATCGGATGGCTCTGGGGAAGAACGGCGCTGTAGTAGCACTCCAGCAGCCGAGACCCGTGGCTCTTCTGGCTCCAGTAGCGCTCGATGCGCTCCTGATCCATCCGCGCCGGATGGCCCCAGATGCGGTATTGCCGGCGCACCCTCGGCCAGTGGATCAACAGCGTCGCGCGTCCCGCTTGGGACAGTTGCGCCCACTTAGGGCTGGTCCGATTGATGAGCAATCCAAAACCCTCACCGCTGATATCACGCAGCGACAAGGCCCGCACCTCCGGCCGCCCCTCCGCCGACACCGTCGCCAGGTAGCAGACGTCGACCAACGGTTCGCCGGCCAGCCGGGCCAGATCACGCATGTCGCGGATCTCCCGGATCGGATCGGCCACCGTGCCGGGCGCGCTCTCCGCCGCCGTCACAGCGGCACCCCGACGCCGGTAGCGGTCGCGTCGACGGGCCCGCGCTTCAGCGTCTCGCGGACGATCCGCCCGAGGATCTCGACGCCGCGGCGGATCTCGTCCGGTGATGGCCACCCATAACACAGCCGGAAGCAATTGAGGTAGCGACCGTCGATATCGTGCGCGGGACCCGGGTAGATCGTGACGCCCTGTTCCAAGGCGCGGAGATACACTTGAATCGCCGAGGAGCCCGACGGCAGCTGCACCCAGAGCGAAAACCCGCCATCGGGCACCGTGAAGGTGACGCCGTCGGGCATCGACGACCGCAACGCATCGCGGGCGGCGTCCCGGCGCTGGCGATAGTGCGCCCGCATCGTCTCGAGATGGCCCGGGTACGTGTTCTCGAGCAGGTCGGCCATGATGGCCTGCGTCATTGGCGAACCCCCCAGATCCATCCAGCGGCGGATCAGGGCCAGATCTTCGATCAAGGGCCGGTCCGCTGCGAGAAACCCGATCCGCAGCCCCGGCATGAACGTCTTGGAGAACGATCCAACGAGCATCCGCCGCGCGGGCGGCAGTTGCACATAGAGGCTGGGCGTTTCTTTGCCCGCAAATCGCAGGTCCCGAAAGATATCGTCGACGACCACGACCGCGTCCCACCGGGTCGCCGTCTCGACCAGCGCGGCCCGTCCGTCAGCACTCAGGCACTGGCCGGTGGGATTGTGAAACTCTGGACAGCAGTAGACGACCGAGGGTCTCGCGCGCACAGCGCGGGTCAGCCGATCGGAACGGAGTTGCGGCCCATCCCAGGGGACCGTTTCCAACATGGTACCGGTCTGCATGAAGAGCCGCGGCGTGCCGATGTAGGTCGGCGTCTCGACGACGGCGGTGCGCTGTTCGTTGAGCGCCCACGTGGCGATGAGACCGATGGCCTGTTGCGAGCCGTTCGTGATGAGGATCTGATCGGGTGCCAGGTCGTAGCCGCGCGTCGACAGCCATTTCGACAAGCGCTCGCGGAGTTGCGGCAACCCGTTGTGGTGATAGCGGTACAACGCCTCTCGATGGTGCCGGATGGCGCGGATGGCCGCGCGCTCGAGCAGGCTCGGCGGGATCGTCGTTTCCGGCGGCACGCCCGCCCAGAGATTGATAAAGGGTTTTGGCGGGTCGACCCTGAGGAGCTGCACGACCCCAGAGACGTGGGTATCGCGCAGCCTCCGAACGAGGCCGACCACTTCGGGTCGCGTGAGTATCGCCTGATCATCGGCGTCGCCGTCCCGTTGAACGGTCTCGCCGTTCTTGAGGGCGCGGGCGGCCACGAAAGAGCCGCGCCCGACTTGTGAAACGATCAGCTTCTGCCGCTCGAGCTCGCGAAACGCCCGGACCACCGTGGCCTTGTTGACCGACAACCTGTTGGCGAGTTCGGCTACGGACGGGATGCGATCGCCCGGCTTGAGCCGCCCCGAGGCGACCGCGCTGCTGACGAAGTCCATCATCTGACGATACTTGGGCTTGGGACCTGTGGTCTTGAGCTTCAGTCTCCAGTCCACCGCGAGCGCCTCCCAGTGAGCGTGTTCAATTGTACCAATATATATGGATATAAATCAGTACGTCAATACCAGACCTGTGGTTCGCCGGCGCGCCGGGGGCACTGCTGGCAGCCTATGTCGTGCCACCGGCGGTAGCGATGGAGAGTCTGGTGATCGGGATTCCTAGAATCGTTCGCCTCAGGCTGAGGGCGTTCGGGCCTGGGAGACCAAGCAGTCCCGGCGTCAGGTGGCGGCTTTCACAAGGGTGCAGCACAGATAGTCGGCCTGACCGGCGTTGAGCATTTGGAAAGTGCGCGTGCCCTTGGTACCGGCGAACCGCATAAACGGTTGGCGGAGGAACGCAGGGATCTTCTGGGACACAAGCATCTGTCTTCGTTCGTGCTCACACTCCAGTGCTTTCACAACGCTCCTGGTGATCACATGCTCGTCGAGCAGCAGGAATCTGGAAGACCGAAGGTGCTCGCGCAGCCGGGCGGTGCCGTCGTTGAACCGTAGATCCGCCAACAACAGCAGCCCTCCAGGTCTCAAGACTCGATAGACCTCAGCGAGGAATCGTTGCACAGAGCCGTAGCAGTGCGATGACTCGATGTTGAGCACCACGTCGAACTCGTCATCGCCAAATGGCAGCGCTTCGGCGTCACCGTGGGCAAAGGACAGACCTGGCATCGTCCGATGGCGTCGACAGTGGACGATGGCTTCGCGCGAGAAGTCGACGCCGACCATAGTTCGCGGCCGCAGGTACCGCGAAATGTATGATGCACCTCCCCCCCGTCCGCAGCCGACCTCCAGGACGTCTCGACCTCCGAGGTCCACGGAAGCGGCGACGTGATGGTACAGCTGGATCGCGGACCGATCCTTCTCGTCTGCAGGAGCCAGCGGCAGGCGATGGGCCTGGGGATCCAGGTCGGCGAAACCATAGTTCATGAACGCCCAGTCGACGTCGTCGTCACGCGCCGCGAGGGCCTCGTAGAGCATCCTCCAGAGCCACCGGCGCATGAACGGGGAGACGTTACAGAGAAACCCCAGGAGCGTCACCAGCATGCCGTCTTCGGCAACCCATGGCTGTGAGGTAGGACTCGGCTGGGTGGCCGACGTTGCCGCCGCCCCAGCGTAGATCACGCTGCCAATCCATCGACCGCAGGCGAGACCCGCACCGCCGCTCGCGGCGCCAAGAAGGGCGCAGACCGCGAAGCCCCAGACGTCGATACCGGCCGGCAATTGGAGGAGAGACAGCACGACGTGCACCTGGCCGGCGTACAGCAGCCCCGCGAGCACACCGCCGCCGAGGGGCATCGTGGCGATGAACCTGGACGTCACCAGAACCGGCGCAACCGCCCCGGCGAAGAACGCCAATTCAAAGGGCCAGCGCGGGAAACTGACGGGGTTCACGACATACCCGAAGATGGCGGCTGCTGGAGGCGTCAGGGCGAGATGCAGGACCTGCTGCCCTCCCCAGAAGGCAAAACCGATCGTCGCCAGACGCTGCAGCTGAGATGGCCCGAGCACCTCCCGCGACACCAACAGAATCGCCGGCATGAGCAGGCTGGCAAATCCGGCGAGCATAAGAGGCGAAGGGGCAAAAAGGAGGCGCGATGTCACCACGAGGTTAGGGTGAAAGACGAGCATGGCGATCGGAAGGAAGCTAAAGGAGCCCGCAGTCAGCAGCACGCCAACGAATACCCGGGTTGCCACGCTTGCCAGGCCGTCTGGGACGACGCCATCGCGTGCGGCGCGGACGAACGCCGTCGCCATTCCCAGCCCTACGATAAGTCCGCCCAGGACAAATAGCACATGCGGCGGACTCCAAACCGTCCGATCCCCGATCGTGCGATGCCAGAGGATATCGATTAGCGCCGCGCTCAACATCGCCGCAGCGCCTACAGCGACGACCCGGTGTGCTTGGGGCACGCGCGACCCGGTCATAGCGGGAGCCCTGCGCAGCGCCATGACAACCGCCAGGACAGCGCTCGCCCCGATCCCAACGTACATCAGGATGTGCGGAGGGATCCACAGCGAGTCGCGTCCGATCCACCAATGCCAGTGCGCATCCCAGGAGCCTGCCCACGCAAGACACACCGTGAACGCGACGAACAGTCCGGCCAGGACGAGCCGCTCGGCCACGCCCCCGCGCGTCACCCTAACCACCTCCCCTGCGGCCCTCAAACCGTCTCGCGGAGCGCGCAGTCGATGGCTTCGCCGAGGCTCATCACGCGGCCCTCCGCCAGTATCACCTTCGCCGCGTTCCCAAGAGCGGCATGTACCGCCGCCAGGCCGCGGTCGTAGTCGGCACGATCGATGGGCGGGAGAATTGCGCCGAGGGCGTCGCGCTGTTCCTGAGCGGCCCCAAACAGCCGGCCGGCGCGCTCCCAGCGCTGTTCATCGATGGCCACCGCCCCCAGGGCTTCCAACCCCTCAGCCACACCCAGGGTGTATCCGAATTCGCCCCGAGTGACCAACGCCTCGGCATAGAGCTCTGCCGCGCGCCGCGGATCGCTTCGATGCTGTGCGACCTTCCCCAAATTCATCAGGCTCGATGCACTGCCCAGTTTATCCCTGACCTCGCTGAACAATGCGAGAGCCTCCTCATGCAACCTCACGGCCTGATCCAGCGCCCCTCGGTGCCGGGCCAGTACTCCTAGTGCATCGAGCGAGTCGCCAACGCTGCTCTTCTGCCCGAGCGCTCTGAAGAGCTCAAGCGCCTCCTGAAGCCGTGTATCTGCATGCGCGAGGTCTCCCCGATCGAGAGCCACCATGCCCAATCGTCGGAGGCAAAGACCGACTCCAGTCTTCCAGCTAAACTGACGGTAAATCGCCAGACTTTCCTCGATGAGCGTCCGCGCGCGGTCGTAATCGCCTTGTGTCCTCGCCACGCCGCCCATCCCAAAGAGCGAATAGGCGATACGTTCCTTGTACCCGAGTTCGCGTCCCAAAGCGGCGCACTCCGAGTACAACTCGGTGGCACGCCGATAGTCACCGCGCAGCCATGCCGTATCCCCTAGGGCGCCAGCCACGACCGCTAGTCCCCTCTTGTCACCAGCATGGCGCAGCACCACGAGGCTCCGCTCCCATAATGCCGTCGCCCGCCGGTAATCGGAACCTGACACCGCATGTCCCAGGTAGAATTGGGCCATGCCGATGCCTTGAGGATGACCCACGGCCTTGAACAGTTCGAGACCTTCTTCCAGCAACGTCACCGCTCGATCGCTATCGCCCCGCTCCGTGGCGACGACGCCCAGGACAAAGATGGAGCACGCCATTCCCCACTTGTCCCCAAACTCCCGACACATGGTGAGACTCTGCCGCGCCAATTCGATGGCCTCCGTGGTCTCTCCATGGAGCCACTGAACGAGCGCCAGGCCATACAGCGCCTTCGCGCGCGCCGGTGATGATGCAGCGTCTGGACGCGACAGCGCCCGCCTCAGCCACTCCAGCGCTTCATTCCATTGCCCGCGGGTGAACCAAAACCACACCAGGGCGCCGGCCAGCCGCAACATGACCTCCGTGCTGTGCTCTCCACTATGGCTCCACTCCAGCGCCGCTCGAAGGTTGGCATCCTCCGCCCCGAGGCGTTCCAGCCACACTCGTTGATTCGGACCTGTGAGAATCTCGGGTTCGGCGCGTTCTGCTAGGGCCATGTACCAATCGCGATGCCGCGTGCGCACGCCTGGCAGTTCTCCTGACGCCAGGAGCTTCTCGCGACCATACTCACGCACGGTCTCCAGCAGGCGGTAGCGCACCTCTAGCCCATGTTCAGTAACCACGAGCGACCTGTCGACCAACCGGGCCAGCAGTTCGATCGCGCCGAGGTCACCGAGTTCATGGCTCCCGCACACGGCCTCCATGGCTTCCAACGTGAACCCACCCGCAAACACCGCCAGGCGGCACAGCATTATTTGTTCAGCTTCGGAAAGCAATTGATAACTCCATTCCATGACGGCTCGCAGCGTCCGATGTTGGGGCAAGGCTGTTCGGTCCCCGGCGGTGAGGAGCCGAAAGCGGTCATCGAGTCGGGAGGCGATCTGGTCGACCGCCAGTGTATTCACACGGGCCGCCGCCAGTTCGATCGCCAGCGGCATGCCATCCAACCGGCGACAGATCTCGACGACAACAGGCGCGTTGCGGTCCTCAACGCTAAAGCCCGGCAGACGGGACGCGGCCCGTTCTACGAAGAGGCGCACGGCCTCAAAGTGGACCACCTCGGCTGCCGATACTGGCTGCTCGGGACCGGGGAGGGACAGCGATGGAACGTAATAGACGGTCTCGCCGGCGATGCCCAGCCCCTCCCGGCTCGTGGCGAGGATGCGCAACTCTGGCGCGGCCCGCAGCAGCCCAGCAGTCAGTCTCGCACAAGACTCCAGAAGATGCTCGCAGTTGTCCAGCACGAGCAATACCGCACGAGTCCTGAGGAAGTCGGCCAAGGTGTCAAGTAAGGGGCGGCCACCTTCCTCTTCCCGTACGCCCAACGCCGACGCCGCCGTTTGAGCAAGCAGCACGGGGTCAGAAAGCCTTCCGAGGTCGACAAACCACACTCCGTCGCTGAACCCGTCAAGCACTTCCGCCGCAACGTGCAGGGCGAGCCGCGTCTTGCCTGCGCCGCCTGCCCCGGTGAGCGTGAGCAGCCGAGTCTTCACCAGCAGCTGCTTGATCTCTGCGATCTCTCGCTCGCGGCCAATGAAGCTGGTGAGTTGCAGCGGGAGATTGTTGGCAAAATGATCCAGGGATCTCAGCGGCGGGAAGTCGGCGGGGAGATCCGGGTGCAGGAGTTGGTAGACTCGTTCCGGGCGCTGCAGATCTTTGAAACGGTGGAATCCGAGATCACGGAGTCCAGCGCCAGCCGCCAAGTAGTATTCGACAAGGGCCTGCGTTGTTTGAGAGAGCAGAACCTGGCCGCCGTGACCGGCGGCGCAAATTCGGGCGGCACGGTGGACGTCGACGCCAACGTAGCTCTCGACGGTACTCACGGGTTCGCCGGAATGCAGGCCCATGCGCACGCGGAGTCTCACGCCATCTGGCCAGGCATGAGCATCGATCGCGCGCTGGGCCGCAACAGCCGTCCACAGCGCTTCTTGTGCCCGTGAAAACACCACGAGAAAACCGTCGCCTTGATCTTGCAGCTCGTGCCCGCCACCGGCAGCGAACGCTTCGCGAAGCAACCGCCGATGCTGTTCGAAGACCTGCGTTGCGCGAGCGTCGCCCAGATGTTGGAGCAGACGTGTCGAACCCTCGACATCGGTGAAGAGGAATGTGACTGTTCCAGATGGGACAGGAGGCATGGGAAGTCCCCCTCTCCGCGTTTCCGCAGATCACCTCGAGTTCGGCAACGGGGTCAGGATCCGCTCGAGTTGGGCGCGCAGGTGCTCGAACTTCGGCGGCAGCGACAGCGCTTCACCCAGGCGATCCGCGGGCTCATCGATGGCGAACCCGGGACCGATCGTCGCGATCTCGAACAGCACACCGCTCGGCTCGCCAAAGTAGATCGATCGGAAGTAGAAGCGCTCGACGATCGGGGTCGGCCGCCCGCCACTCCGCAGCACGCGCTCGCGCCACGCGGCGTGGTCGTCCACCAGCGATGACCAGGCGACGTGATGCACGGTACCCGCGCCGCTGACACCGAGGGTCGTGGTCCGGTCGTAGGCGTAGAACGAGCCCCGCCGCTCCCCACGAACTTCGAACTCTGCGTCCCCGCGGGCGAAGAAACCAAGTGTCTCTTGCAGAAACTGCCGGCTCCGCGCAGGGTCGGCGCTGTACGCGCGGACGCCGTCGAATCCCTGGAGCGCGAGGTCGGCCGGGATGTCAGGGTGCCGGGCGATGAGCGACGGGTCGGTCGTGTTGACCACGCGCAGTTCGAGTTCGAGTCCTTCCGGATCCTCGAAACGAAGACCGGCGGCCTCACCAGTGACGGCGACGCCCTCGCGCGACAAGCGCTCTTGCCAGAACCCGCGCGCCTCCGGCGAGGCAATACGCCACACGATCCGGTGCACCATACCGGCGCCGGCGCGGCCCCGCTCGACGCCCGGGTATTCGAAGAAGGTCAGATCCGCGCCCGCGCTGCCCTGCTCGTCGGCATAGAAGAGATGATACACGGACGGATCGTCCTGATTGACGGTCTTCTTCACCAGACGCAGGCCGAGGACGCGTGTATAGAAGTCGACGTTCCCCGGCGCGTCGCCGGTGATGGCGGTGATGTGATGGATGCCCTCGAGGTTCATGGCTTCATTCTATCAGAGAGACTCAACGCAGGCGGATGGCCTCGAGCAAGCCGTGCCAGGTGTCGCGAATGCCGTTGTCGGTCCACATCAGGAAATGCATCCCCACGATGGCGCCGAGCACCACGGCAGTCTGGACCGGGGTTTCAAAAGGCCGCCAGATGTAGGCGAAGCCCGACCGGATGAGGGCCCGACCGCCATAGTTCAAGAACAGCATGTTTGTCGCGAGGCCGAAGAGGCCGAGCCTGACCACGTGACGCGGGATCCGATAGGCGGCGCGCCGCCCAAGGCGCTGCTCAAGCCGGCTGGTCACCACGAGGACGACCAGCGCAATGATGAACGCGATCACGACAGCACTGCTGTTGACCGCGCCCGGGAGCTTCGGCAGGCCGCCCTGGAGGAACAAATAGACGCCAACCGCAGTCCCAAGGGTTGCCAGGCCGCTCAGCGGGTAGAGACACACCCACAGCTGCACGCCGAGGATGATCAGGACGGGCACGAGGAGGCACCCGAGCCCGCCCCCTGTGGTGGTCGTGGTGTCGCCGCTCGGCACTGTCGTGCCTCCGCCAGACGGCGACCAGCCGCCGCTGGGCGCGGTTGGGCCGCCGGTCGGAAACGTCGGGGCACTCGGGGAAAACGTGCTGCCGCTGCCCGCTGCTGCCTGGCGTTGAAGTTCGGCGTCGTTCAAGTTCTTGATGGCCTGGCCTTGCTGCCAGGCATCCAGTTGGGACCCGCCGGAGGGCGGAGGGCCGCTTCCGTACCGTCCCGTCTCCCACGCGTTCCTGTCCTCTTCGCTCATGACCGGTCTCCTCTGGCATGAACACTACCATGAAGCCTGTGCGGCACCTGCCACAAATCGGCTCGGCACCCGATTGCGCGCTGACCCAAACCGCCACACTCTGAGAGATGGTTAGGCAGAGCAGAGTAAGCAGGCCAGGAGGTGGCCAAGATGCTGGCACGGTGGAACCGCTGGAACCCGTTCGAGGACATCAACATGATGCACCGCGAGATGACGAACGTGTTTGACCGCTTCTTCGGGACCGTGGAGGGTCGGCTCGGTCCCATGACTCGCCTGCCCCACTGGTTCCCCAAGGTGGAGGCGTTCTACTATCACAACAATTTGGTTCTGCGAGCCTTCCTCCCGGGCGTCGAACCGAAGAATGTGGACGTCTCGGTGAGCGGCAACCTGCTGACCATCAAGGGTGAGCGGAAGCCGGGTTTGGAGATCCCGAAGGAGGACTACCTCTTCTCCGAGGTCTTCTACGGCCCGTTTGAGCGTACACTCACCCTGCCCGATGGGCTAAAGACCGACAAGGTGAACGCCAAGTACTTCAACGGCGTGCTCGAGATCGCCATCCCGATGGCTGAGGCGGTGCTCCCCAAGAAGATCGCCGTGGAAGTGGTGCCGCCGGGTGAGAGAATCCTGACTGGCGTGGTCAGGTAGCGAGTCACAGCCGTCCGCCTGCTCTGTCCGGTAAGGCCGCGGGGTAACCGGGGACTCGGTTGCCCCGCGTGTCGTTGCGCGTCGGCCCCGAAGGAACCGCAACGCACCCCGCGAAACGGCCAAGGGACATGCCGCGGGTGTGGAGTTCTGACGTGGAGTTGTTCCAGGCCGCGCGTGAGAGTCTGTTCACGGCCGTCCTGGGCGACATTCTGGACGCGCTGGGCTTCTTGCACCAGTTTCTCCCGCCCCACATCAAACCGCTGCGTCAGGACATGGTGGTGGTCGGCCGAGCCATGACGGTCCTCGAGGCCGATTACTTCGGACTCAAGGCAGAGCGGTGGCACAACCCGCTCAGTGAGCGCCCGTTTGGCCTCATGCTCGAGGCCCTGGACGATCTCAAGGCGAACGAGGTCTACGTGGCCACCGGCGGCTCAGCCCGCTACGCGCTGTGGGGTGAGTTGATGTCGACCCGCGCCGCCCACCTCGGGGCCGCGGGCGCGGTCCTCGACGGCTACTCCCGCGATTCGCTCGACATTCTGCGGCTCGGCTTCCCGACGTTCTCGCACGGCGGCTACGCCCAGGATCAGGGCCCTCGTGGAAAAGTCGTGGACTTCCGCATCCCGGTGGAGATCGGTGGCGTGCGCGTGGAATCCGGAGATATCGTCTTCGGTGACGTCGACGGCGTCCTCGTGGTGCCCAGGGCGGTCGAGCACGATGCGTTTTCACAGGCATTGGAGAAGGTGGAAAAGGAGAGCCTGGTGCGGGAAGCGATCGGGAAAGGCATGAGCGCGTCGGAGGCGTTCAAGCGTTACGGGGTCATGTAGTCCCCTTCTGCGGCTGTGCCCCGAGCCGTTGTTCCAGTTTCTTGGTGTTCAGTGCAATGATGAGGCCGATCGCGGCCATGTGAAACGTTGCAACTCGTTTCATTCTTTTCTGGAAGAAGACTCGGGCGGTCACGCGCACGGAGATCCAGGCAAGGACGGCAACGATGCAGAGTCCAAACAACAATACTCCGGACCAGTCGACGCTGCCCTGGACGTCCGGCCTGACCTGCCACGCGACGGCCGCGAGGCCCAACCACAAGCCCACCGCCCCCAACGCGGTCGTCGCCAGCCACGGCAGGCGCGACGCGCGCACGCGGAGCGCGTCCTCGAGTGACGCGAACGGGACGCTCTTTACGGTCGCATGGTTGTAGCCAAGCAGATAGTCGGGGCTGCCGTCGGCCATGCGTCGCCCATCCCCAACAAAACTGACGATGTGACCCTGCCGCGCCGGAAAGATGCCGCTTGCGAACGCCGCGGTACTCTCGTGCCCGGACAGATTGCGGATCCACACGCGATCGTACCCACCGGTCGAGTCCGTCTGAATGACGATGCCCGACTCCACTTGGAACTCGAAACGTTTGCCGAGAATGTTGACCGCGCGGAGACGATCTGATAGCTCCAGCGGGTCATCGGCGGGGCCCGCGCGCGACGCGTGTGCCGGGGAGCCTCCGTCGAAGAACAGGGCGAACGCTGCCGGCAGCAACGCGACGACCGCAAGGGTGGCCAGCCAGAACGGCAGGGCCCGCGGAAGCAGTCGCAGGATCTCATCCGTCGCGTGCTGCGCCATGGCGCCGATCCTGACAGGCGGTCTCAGGGGGCGGTCGGGAGGCACGGCGGCAAGCCGGTACCTGTTGAGCACCGTGCTCTTGAAATTCGGGTCGGAGAGCAACTGGCGGACGCGCGCGTAGTAGTTCTTGCGGGCGGTGGAGTTGGCGCCCTGTTTGTCGTACCGGTAGTCCACCTCGCCAAACGCCCTGAAGTAGTCGGTGATCCGTTGCGAGGCCGCCTCGGAGCGCGGTGCCGGCGCCTTCTCCTGGAGTGCAAAGTACAAGATTTGCAGGGCCACACGGCGGCTGGGATCGTCGCCAAAATCCTTTGTGACCTGCTGTGGAGTCGGAAAGCGGCCGACGATCCCCCGGCCCTGCGCCGATACCTCCCAAGGCGCAAGGAGCGCGGCGAGGGCAAGGAGCGCGAGAGTCAAACGGCGACGGCCCATTCAGCGCCACTCAGGCCAAACGGGTAGCGTCGCCGCGACCTACGACTTCTTTGTCAGGGCTCCAATCATGTTCCCGGGCGGTCCCATGAGCGACCCGTCGGCCTGCTTTGTGAAGGTAATTTTGTCACCCATGTTGCAGTCGAGCGTCAGCGTCTTGGTCCCGTCCGTCGTGTAGGTGCAGTCCTTCTTCTCACCGGCGAGCGCGAAGGAGCCCTTTCCGCCCGACTTGATCTCAAGAACGACCGAACTGTTTGCATTCGAATACACGCCTACCCACGGATCGCGGCCGCCGCCGCAACTCGCCGCGAGAAACACTAACACCAGAAGAACCACAATGAGCCTGGACGAGTTCAAGTATTGTTCCTCCCTTTGTCGTTACTTGCATGGCATGGGCATAGATTTCAACCCATCTGGCTCTTTACCTCTGCTGGAGCGCCCTGCTTCACCAGGAGAAGGCAGCAAAGCACGGAAAGAGAAAGGTCTATTCATCGAGGAGGTGGTGCCTGTGAAGGTCCGGACTCTTGTGACCGCAGCTGTCTTCATTGCGCTCACCTTTGCCGTCACACGATTCACGGCGATCCCAATTCCCGCGACCAAAGGCTTCTTCAACCTTGGAGAGGTCGTCATCTATGTGGCGGCTATCGCCCTGGGGCCGATAGTTGGAATGTTGGTCGGCGGGATCGGGTCGGCGCTCGCCGACGTGGTGGCAGCGCCGCTGTTCGCTCCCTTCACGCTGGTCATCAAGGGGATCGAGGGATATGTGGTCGGCCGGCTGGCAGGCGAAACCAGCCGGAGCCGCTTCCGTGCGGCGATCATCGGGGGCGCCTGCATGGTCCTTGGGTACTTTGGCGCTGAGGTGCTCTTCGCCCGCGTGCTGGGCATTGCGCCGACGCCGACAACCGCTGTCGGCCTTGCGCTCACTGAAGTACCATTCAATATCGTCCAGGTTGCGGTCGGCGTCGCCGTCGCGGTGCCGACATCTGTCCGCCTCGCGGGAGTGTTGCGTGCGTCTCGTGGGGGGTGACACCATCCACGCCGCGGCCAGCACGAGGAAAGGAAGACTACGGCAGGTAGCGCCCCCTAGATGCCGCGGATCCGGACTCTAACCGGTCCTGCGGTATCCGATGCCCCGGATCCTGACGTGGCGGTCTACCAGATCAACGTCGGCACCCAGGATCTCGCGGGCCAGCCAGCAATTGGTCTCCACATGTTCGGTGACGGACGGCGCGATGTATTCTGTCGTTCCTTCCGCAAGGGCTCCGTAGATCACCAGTTGATCGGCCGCATGCCTGTCCACCGTGCCGCCCGATTCCAGGTCGTCCATCAGCCTCCTGGCCACGGTGTGCGCAATGGCCTCGGATGGCCGACCCGGCGTGCCCGCCCCATCGGCTCCGAAAATGCACCCGGCATCCGTGCGGGCGAAGACGGCGAGCGCAGCCCCAGGCTGTAGTGCCGTCCGATCGTAGGCCACCTCGATCGAGGCGTCGAGGCCGTGCGGCGCCAGGTTGCGCCGGCAGCGCTCGGCCATCCGATCGCTCACGCGGCGCCCTTCGAGGTGTGAAGAGAGGGCAACGCCCCACACTCGTTCGGCCTTCCCCGGGTGGACGAGCGACAGGGGGCGCAGCGGGCCGTCCATGGGCGGGACCTCCATCTCGATGATCCCCCCACCCTTCGGGACGTACCCGGGCCGCACGATTCGGATTTCCGCCCGCAGTCCCATCCGCTCCAGGAGTGACAGCAGCACGTGCTGCAGGTGGTACGCGGTAGGCGCGAAGTCCTGGAACAGGCCTCCCTGCAGTCGGAACGAGCACGGCTCCCGAGCAAAGGCGGCCACGGGCAGCAGCGTCATCGCCAGAAGGGTTGTGGAGCCCGCGGTCCCGATGTCCCAAAGGTGCGTCCCTCCCCGGATCGGACCGGAGGGGCGGAAGCGCAGGCGCGAAGAGCCCACTCGGGCGCCGTCCAGCTCCGCGCCGACCAGATGAGCGACCGCTTCGACGGCCTGCAGGTGTTGAGGTCGGAGCCCCGGCTGATCACGCCTGGCCCGGATGTTGGTCAGTGAGAGCTCTTCGCCCAGCAGAGCGGCCAGAGCGACAGCGCACCGGACGATGGTGCCGCTTCCCGATTTCTGGCTTCCATCAATCGCAAGCATCGGGCTGTTGCGGGATGCTGGTCACCCTTCGGATGTCGAGATACCCCTTGTTCACCCCATCCCCTTTCGGCCATCAGCAGGCCGGTGATCAAGGCATAGATAGCGAAGCCTCTGTGACTCACAATCTGTTCTTACCTCACGTTCGCCCTCTGCTCCGACCGCATGGCGGTTTCGCGGCGGACGACGGGCGCGACCTCGGTCCCCAGCAGTTCGATGGCGCGCAGCACCTTGTCGTGCGGCATCGAGCCGACGGTCAGCTGCAGGAGGAACCGCTGATTGCCGAAGAGCTCGTGCTCGTAGAGGATCTTATCGATCACCTGCTGTGGGCTGCCCACCAGCAGGGCGCCGCGCGGCCCGCGTTCCGCCTCGAACCGCGCCCGGGTCGTCGGCGGCCAGCCGCGCTCGCGACCGATCCGCGTCATCACCTCTGCAAACGGCGGGAAGGCCTCATCCGCCGCCTGCTGCGACTCTTTGGCAATCCAGCCGTGCGAGTTGATGCCTACGGCAGGCGCGGGGTCGTGCCCGGCGCGTCGGGCAGCCTCTCGGTAGAGCTGCACGAGGGGCGCGAACCGCGCCGGCGCGCCGCCGATAATGGCAAGCGCCATGGGCAACCCGAGCGAGCCGGCGCGCACCACCGACTCGGGCGTACCGCCGACGGCGATCCAGATCGGCAGCGGCCGCTCCGGCCTTGGGTAGACGACGAGATCCTTCAGGGCTGGGCGATGCTTTCCCGACCAGGTGACGCGCTCGCCGTCTCGCAGCTTGACCAGCAGGTCGAGTTTTTCGGCGAACAGTTCGTCGTAGTCGTCGAGGTCGTAGCC
>JBGQGY010000043.1:0-24883 GCA_041497675.1 bacterium
CGCACTCTCAGCCCGACGTTCGGGCTCCCCCAGCGGTGCCATATGAAATTGGGTTCGCTGTGAGTATACGCTATCTGGGCCGGGGTTGTAAGATGGTGGGTGGAGGGTTTGTCTATGCCGAATGTGGGGATCGGCGAATGGATGATCATTTTGGTGGTCCTGCTGCTGCTCTTTGGCCCGAGCAAGCTCGCGGGTCTGGGCGCCGCGGCCGGGAAGACGATCAAAGAGTTCCGTAATGCGATGAGTGAATCGGTGAACGAGATCAAGGACGACAAGACGGACAAGACGGACAAGCCGCAAGCGTGATCGCTACACGCTGATCGCCCCGGCGCGAAAATTGCTGGCGCCCATCTCCACGTTCACCAGCGCCGGCAATCCCGATTCCAGCGCCCGCTGGAGCGCGGGCCGGATGTCGTCCGGCTTCGTCACGTGCTCGCCGTGCCCGCCCAGTCCTGCGACCACGCGGTCATACCGCGCGTGTCCCAGTGCCGTCGCCACTGCACGTTCCTTCCCAAACACCTGCACCTGCAGCCGACGGATCTGCGTCCACCCGGCGTCGTTGCCCACGACGGCGACGAACGGGATCTGCTGCCGCACCGCGGCTTCGAACTCCATAAGATCAAGCCCCGCTGCGCCGTCACCCATCAGCAGGACGACCTGACCGTCCGGCCGCGCGAGCCGTGACGCCAGCGCGAAGCCGGGTCCGATGCCCAGCGTGCCCAACGGACCGGGGTCTAGCCACCCGGCCGGGTATCGCCTGGGGCGCACCACATACGCCGCCGTGCCGACGAAATCGCCGCCGTCGCCGATGACGGTCGCGTCTTCGCCGAGCCACTGATCGATCTCCCAGCACAGCCGGAGCGGGTCAATCGGCGATGCGTTGGACTTGGCACCGGCTTCAATTGAAGAGCGCGCCTCGCGCTCGGCCCCCCGCACGCCTTCGAGCCATCGCGCCCGAGCGTCGCGATCTGACGGGACCACACCGCTCTGCGCGATCTGATCGAGCACGACGCCGGTATCTCCGGCGATGCCAACCGCGGGCTCGCGGTTGCGACCCAATTCGGTGGCGTTCAGATCGATCTGGACCAGCGCGGCCGCCGCGTTGATCGACTGGCCGTAGTTCAATCGGAAATCCAGCGGCGTGCCGGCGACCAGCACGACGTCGGCGTTCTGCAACGTCTGCTTGCGCGACTGTCCGAACGCAAGCGGATGATCCCATTTCATCACACCCCTGGCCATGCCGCTCGCGTACACCGGGACCTGCGCCGCCTCGGCAAACCGGCGCACCACGTCGAGATCGGGTGACCAGCGGATCTGACTGCCGACCAGCAACGCCGGTCGCGTGGCCTCGCGCAGCATGCGCGCGGCCGCTTCGGCGGCGCCGGCGTCGCCCGGAATCGCGGCCTTCGGCGGCAGCGGGTCACCGGGTTTCAGCGCGGCCGACCCCAACATCACGTCGAGGGGGACTTCGACATAGACGGGCGCGGGCACGCCGTTCATCGCCACGCGGCAGGCCTGCGCGACGGATTCGCTCAGCCGTGCCGTTTCGATCACCTGGACGGCCCACTTCGTGATCGGCCGCAGCAACGACAGGTGATCCATCTCCTGCAGGCTGCCGCGGCCCTGGGCGGGCAGCGGGCCCTGGCCGCCGATGACGACGACCGGACTCTGCGCGCGCCAGGCGTTGGCGATAGCCGTGACGGCGTTGCACACCCCGGGCCCCGACGTGACGGCCGCGGCACCCGGCCGGCCGGTGAGACGCGCCCAGGCGTCGGCTGCGTAGACCGCCGCCTGCTCGTGACGCACGTCGACCACGCGGATGCCTTCATCGATGCATCCATCGTAGATGTGCATGATGTGGCCGCCGCACAGTGTGAACAGGACCTCAATGCCTGCCCGCTTCAGCGCCGACGCGATGAGTCTGCCGCCGTGAACGTCTGCCATCGCGCACATCATTCGACAGCGATCGTTCGAATCCCACGCGGCGTCCCGCGCGCACGGGAGGAGATGCGGGGCGAACCGATAACCTACGCAGCAGTCCCGTACGCGAGGAGGCCAGATGCCGCCGCACCGCCATGCGTATCGCCCGGTCGTCATGGGGAAGCGAGGAGTCGTCACGTCCGCCCATCCGCTGGCCTCGATGGCCGGCGCGCAGGTGCTGCTCGAGGGCGGCAACGCGGTGGACGCCGCCGTCGCGGTGGGCAGCACGCTGAACGTCGTCGAGCCCTTCATGTCCGGCATCGGCGGGGTCGGGATCATGGTGTTGGCGACCGGCGGCGAGCGACACATCCTCAACTTCGTCGGGCGTGTGCCGCAGGCGGCCGATCCTGACCGGGCGACGAAGGCCGACCTCGAAGGGGGCCCGAGGGCCTGTTTGACGCCGGGCAACCTGGGCGGATGGCTCGCGGCCCACGAGCGCTTCGGCACGATGCCCCGACCGTCCGTCTTCGCGCCCGCGATCCGTCTGGCGACCGATGGGTTCCCGCTGACGTGGAAGAACTGTGAGTTCTTCGAGAAAGCGCGCGTGACGCTGGCCCGTTCGGCTGAAGCGCAGCGAGTCTATCTCGGCAGCGACCCGCGGCCGGGCCGAATGCTCGTGCAGAAGGACCTTGGCGGGACACTTCGGCAGGTGGCCGAGGGCGGCGCGGATGTCGTCTATCGCGGCGCCGTGGGCCGCGCGATCTGCCGGGCGGTTCGCGACGCGGGTGGGTGGCTCTCGGAAGACGACCTGGCCGCGTTTGCCCCTGAGTGGCTGGCGCCGATTGCAATGCCGTACAAGGCCGTTGAGGTCCTCACCGTCCCTCCGCCGTTCGTCGCGTTCCAGGCGTTGCAGACCCTGGGCATCATGGAAGGCTTCGATCTCGCGGGATGGGGACACAACTCGGTCGACTATCTGCACCACTTCATCGAGGCGGTGAAACTCGCCACCGCCGATCGCCTGGCGTACGGCTACACGGCCGAGATTCCGGTCGCCGGCCTGACCTCGAGGGCGTATGCGATGTCGCAACGCGCTCGCATCGATCCGCGCCGGGCCGGGGTCAGCGAAGGCGAGCGGTACAATCCACAACGCCTGCCCGGTCAGATCGAGGCGGGCCATCCGGTCGAGTTTGCACGCGAGCACACGACGCACTTCGCGTGCGCGGACGCCGGCGGCAACGTCGTCACTGTGACGCAGACCCTGGGCGCGCCGTTTGGGTCTGGGTTCGCGGTGCCGGGCACCGGCATCGTGCTGAACAATCTGCTGCAGTGGCAAGACCTCGATGCGGCCAGTCCCAACCGCGTGCGCCCCGGCCGCAAGGTCGGCACCAACATGGCGCCCATGCAGATCTTCCGCGACGGCCGGTTCTTCATGTCGATCGGCACGCCCGGATCGTACGGCATCTTGCAGACGACCCCGCAGATGTTGTTGAACGTGTTGGAGTTTGAGATGAACATCCAGGAAGCGATCGAGGCGCCCCGCGTGCGCGTCTACCGGGACCGTCTCGTCGACGCCGAGAGCCGCGTCGCCGCCGATACGCGCGATGATCTCGCGCGCCGTGGGCACCAGGTCAACGTCATCGATGACTGGTCGTGGGTCGTCGGCGGCGGTCAGGGGATCACGCGCGACCCGGAGTCCGGCGCGTTGCAGGGTGGCGCGGATCCGCGCCGCGATGGGTACGCGATCGCGGTGTAGAGGGGGCGGCAATGAAGATCGGCCTGCAGATCCCGAACTTTCTCTGGCCCGGCTGGCCGCAGAATGCCGGCGCAAAGCTGGCCGAGATCGCCCGTGCCGCAGACGAGGCCGGGTTCGCCAGCCTCTGGGTCATGGATCACGTTTTTCAGATTCGCCATCTTGGGCCACCGGACGATCCCATGCTGGAGGCATACAATGCGCTCGGGTTCATGGCGGCCGCGACGAAACGCGCGCGGCTCGGGACGATGGTGACCGCCGTCGTCTACCGCCATCCCGGCATGTTGATCAAGTCCGTGACGACGCTCGACGTGCTCTCCGGTGGGCGCGCGTATTTTGGCATCGGCGCGGCCTGGAATCAGCAGGAGGCCGTCGGGCTCGGGCTCCCGTTTCCGCCGTTGAAGGAACGTTTTCAGCGCCTCGAAGAGACGCTGCGGATCGCGAGGCAGATGTGGGCGGACGACGTCACACCCTTCAACGGCACACACTACCGGCTCGCTGAGCCGATCAGCAGCCCACAGCCGCTGTCGCGTCCGCATCCACCGATCTTGATCGGCGGCGGGGGCGAGAAGAAGACACTGCGGCTGGTCGCAAAGTACGGCGACGCGTGCAACCTGTTTGCCGCGTTTGGCGCCGAGGTGATCACGAGGAAGCTCGACATCTTGAAGCGCCACTGTGACGCGGTGGGACGACGCTACGATGACATCGAGCGGACATCGCTCGGCACGGCGAACGTCGCGACGGGCGGCATGTCAGCCTCGGATGTGATCAACACGTGCCGGATGCTCGCGCGTGTCGGCATCCAGCACGCGATCTTCAACATGCCGAACGTGTCGGAGATTACCCCGCTGGTGACGTTTGGCAGAGAGGTCATCCCCGCCGTCGCCGGAATCTAAGATCCATCGTCCTGCTCGTCCAAACCATGTTCTGCGGAGGCCATCGATGCGCACGATCGGTACGGGGATCTATGAGTCGCTCGGCGTCAGACGCGTCATCAACGGCATGGGAAACGTGACGCTGCTGGGGGGCTCAACGCTTGCGCCGAAGGTCCTGGCGGCGATGGAAGAAGCGAACGGGACGTTCGTCGATATGGAAGAGTTGCTCGCGAAGTCTGGTCAGGCCGTCGCGGGCATCCTTGGCGCCGAAGCCGCGCTGGTGACCTGTGGATGCTTTTCCGCGATGGTGATGGGCGCGGCCGCGATCATGGTGGGGAAGGATCCGGATCGGATCGCACGGCTCCCTGATACAAGCGGGCTGAAGAACGAGTTCTTGATCCAGAAGCCGACGCGCTATCACTACGACCGCGCGGTCACCGTGCCGGGTGGGAAACTGTTGGAAGTGGGAGGGGACCGCGAGACGACCGCCGCGCAACTCGAGGCCGCCATCGGTGCGCGAACCGCCGGCGTCCTCTACGCCGCGCGTTCCGAGGGGAACAGCGGTGTCCTATCCCTCACCGACGTCGTCCGCATTGCGAAGAACAAGGGCGTCGCGGTGCTGGTTGATGCGGCGGCCGAGATCTACCCGCTTGACCGCATGACGTGGGTGGCGGGCAAGAGCGGCGCCGACCTGGTGTGTTTTGGCGCGAAGTATTTGGGCTCGGCCAACTCCACCGGCATTATCTGCGGACGCAAGGGACTGATCGAAGCCGTGGTCGCGCAGGGCTTCATCTCCTTTGAGACCGCCGACACCCATACCGTGGGCCGTGGGTATAAGGTGGATCGTCAAGAAATCGTCGGGACTGTGGTTGCGTTGCGCGAGTGGTTCGCGGCCGACCACGCGGCGCGCCTCGCCGCGCAGGAGCAGCGCGTGCAGACGATCATGCAGGGGCTCGCGGGTCTGCCCCATGTAAAGGCCGAGCGCCTGTGGCCGCGTAAAGGCGCGTGGCTGCAGGTTCGCGTCGCCTTCGATGCGGCGAAGATCGGGAAGAGCGCCACCGCCGTTCACCAAGCGCTTCGAGCGGGCGATCCGAGCATCCGGGTGCGACTCGAGGAAGGCCAGATCGTCATCGCCGTCAACAATCTCAAGGAAGGCGAGGATCGGATCGTCGTCGATCGCCTGCGGCGAGAACTGTCATAGCCCAGGCGGGTGCCAAGGCTGGCATGTGCCTGGGTTATGAAGGGCGCCCGGCGCCCTCGGGGACGCTGGCCAGCGCGAACTCGATTGCCTGCTCTGGCGGCAGCGCACGCCCGGCGGCCCAGGCGGTCTTGAAGCGGTCCTCGCCCAAGGCCTGACGCGTCTCTGCGACGCGCCCTTCGTGCTCCTTGCGGATCAACGCCGGGACGCTGCCGCCCACGCGCTCGCGCATCGCCTCGGCCGCGCCGAGCAGACGCGTCGCGCGGTCGAAGTCGCCCAGCCCCGCGGCCGTGCACCCCAGGGCGGCCACACACGTGGCCATCCCGCGCCGGTCCTCGAGCTCCTTTCGAAGCGCCAGGCTGTCGCCATATAGCCGCGCGGCGCGCGCGTGCTCGCCGAGGGCCGACGCGACGGCGCCCAGATTGAGTTGGGTGTACGAGATGTAGGATTTGTCGCCCAACTGCCGGAGTACGCCCAGGGCTTCTTCAAAAAGCGACACCGCGCGCGCAAGATCGCCTTGTTCTCTCGTGACGATCCCCAGATTGACCAACATGATGCCCATGCCCCACTGGGTTCCGAGGGCGCGCATGCCCTGGATGCTCTCTTCCATCAGCGCCCTGGCCCTGGGAAGGTCCTTTTCTTCACGTGCGACCAGCCCCAGGATGCCCTGCGCCCACGCGGTGCCCCAGTTGTCGCCGGCCTCGCGTGAGAGGTTTAGGCTCTCGCCGCTCAACTCCTCGGCCTGCTTGTAATCTTCCACGCGGCAGGCGTAGGTGCCCAAGATGACCAGACACGAGGCGGTCGTGCGCTTGTCGCCGAGTTGCCGCGACAGTTCCAGGCTCTCCTGCGCAAGCGCTTTCGATTCCGCCATGTCGTACTGGCGCAGCGCGATGCCGCTGGCCGCGTTGAGCGCTTTGGCGCGTGCGGCCGCGGAGACGCCTTCCGTTCGCGCGAGCGCCGCTTTCAGCCACCGCCGGGCCTCGGTCCAGTAGCCGCGCACCTCCCAGAACCACCACAACGACCCTGCGAGCCGCGTCGCCGCGTCGGCGCCCTTCGCGTCGGCGATCGACCACTCCAGCGCCGCGCGGTAATTATCGTGCTCGATCTCCAGCCGATCGAGCCAGGTCTTCTGCTCGGGGCCCGTCAGTTCGAGTTCGGCCCGTTCGGCCAGGTTCTGGTAGAAGTCGCGGTGCCGGTTGCGGACGCGCTCGACCTCGCCCGCTTCGATCATCCGGTCGAAGCTGTACTGGCGGATCGTTTCGAGCAGCCGGTACCGTACCTCGCTGCCCGCCCGGTCGTCGACGGTCACGAGCGACTTGTCCACCAGACGGCTGAGCAGGTCGAGTACGTACGACGAGTCGAGATCGGCTTCCGCGCAGACGTTCTCGGCCGCTTCCAGCGTGAACCCCCCGACAAACACCGAGAGCCGCCGGAAGGCCGCGCGTTCCTCTTCGGGCAACAGGTCGTAGCTCCAGTCCATCGCCGCCCGAAGCGTCTGGTGGTGCGGCAGGCCGGTGCGCGCGCCACCGGTCAGCAGGCGGAATCGGTCGTTGAGGCGCGCGGCGATCTGGTCCAGCGAGAGCACCTTCACCCGCGCGGCCGCAAGTTCTAACGCCAGCGGGATGCCGTCGAGCCGGCGGCAGATCGCGGCGATGACCTTGGCGTTGCTCATCGTGACCGTGAAACCGGGCTGTTGGAACGTGGCCCGTTCGACGAACAGACGCACCGCCGCGAAGTGGCCGACGCTCTCGGGGGATGCCGCCTCCTGGGGATCGGGCAGGGGGAGAGGGGGCACCCGGTAGACGAGTTCGCCCGTAATGCCGAGCGTCTCGCGGCTTGTCGCCAGGATGCGCAGGTTTGGCGCCTGCCGCAGCAAGCCCGAGCACAAGTCGGCGGCCGCGGCCAGCACGTGCTCGCAGTTGTCCAACACCATCATGAGTGACTTTGGGCGCAGGTAGTCGACCAGCGCCTCGAGGGGCCCGCGCGCAGGCTCTCTCAGGCCGACCGCCGACGCCGCCGTCTGAGCCACCAGGGCGGGATCGGAGATCGGCGCCAGATCCACGAGCCACACGCCGTCGTGCAGCAGATCGACACACTCCGCCGCGATCTGGAGCGCGAGCCGCGTCTTGCCCGCGCCGCCCGGGCCCAGCAACGTCAACAGGTGCGTGGTCGCCATCGAGCGCTTGATGTCGGCGATTTCCTGCTCGCGTCCGATGAACGACGTCAACTGGACGGGCAGGTTGTTGGGCATGGCGTCCAGCGAGTGCAGGGCGGGGAACTCGTGCGGCAGGTCGTGGTGTAGCACCTGGAAGAGGTCTTCGGGCCGCGCGAGATCCTTCAGACGGTGTGGACCCAACCCACGCAGCGTCACGCCCTCGGGCGGCTCGTGCTCGATCAGCGCGCCGGTGGATTGGGAGAGGAGGATCTGCCCGCCCCACCCCACCGACGCGATGCGCGCCGCGCGATGCACGTCGAGACCGACGTAGTCACCGCCGGCGAGCGCACCCTCGCCGGTGTGCAGACCCATGCGGACCCGTACGGTCACGCCTTCGGGCCAGGTGTGTCGGGCGACTGCGCGCTGCGCGTCGACCGCGGCGGCGACGGCGTCGCGGGGACGCACGAAGACCACGAAGAATCCGTCGCCGGCGGTGCCGACTTCACGGCCGCTGTGTCGCTGGAAGGCCTCCCGGAGCAGCCGGCGCTGGTCTTCGAGCACCTGCGCGTACCGGTCCCCCAGGGTCTGAAGCAGTCGCGTGGAACCCTCGATGTCAGTGAAGAGAAACGTGACCGTGCCGGTCGGAAGCTCGGACGTTGCCGTCACCCCGCGCGGAAGAGCTGTGTCGCGTGGATCGATTTCGGTGCGAGGGCGGGCCGGCTCCTGCTGCGGGGGTGTGGAACATGCAGGCCTATGACGTGATCGTCATAGGGGTAGGCGGCATGGGCAGCGCGGCCGTCTATCATCTGACGCGGCGGGGAGTTCGGGTGCTGGGACTCGAGCAGTTCGACATCCCGCACGATCGAGGCTCGTCACACGGTGTCAACCGCATCATCCGGCTCGCGTACTTCGAGCATCCCTCATATGTGCCGCTGCTGCGACGCGCCTATGAACTGTGGCGCGAGATCGAAAACCTCGCCGGTGAGCGGCTGCTGGTCATCACCGGCTCGGTCGACGCGGGGTTGCCGTCGAGCGAGACCGTCAAGGGCTCGCTGCTGGCCTGCGATCTGCATCACCTGCCGCATGAAGTGCTCGATGCGTCCGCGCTGCGGCGGCGCTTTCCGGGGTACCGGTTGCCCGACGACATGATCGCCGTCCACCAGCCCGACGGCGGGTTCGTGCTCTCCGAACGTGCGATCGTCGCCTACGTCATGGCGGCGCAGGATCTTGGAGCGGAAGTCCACGCGCGCGAGCCGGTGGTTGCCTGGCAGATGACCGGCGACCACATCGAGGTACGCACGGCCCACGACACGTATCGGGCCGATCGGCTGGTGATCACCGCCGGACCCTGGGCATCGCGGATGGTACCGGCGCTGGGGCGGCTCGCCCGACCCGAACGCCAGGTGTTGATCTGGACGCAGCCGCTGCGCCCAGAGTACTTTCGCCTCGGCGCGTTTCCCGTCTGCAACCTGAGAACGTCCGAGGGGCACTACTACGCATTCCCAGTGTACGGCGTCCCCGGGTTCAAGCTTGGGCGCTACCATCACCGCTACGAGCACGCTGATCCCGACGCGGTGGATCGCGAGATCCATCCTGAAGACGAAGCCGTGTTGCGGGACGGGATCCGTCGCTACTTTCCGGACGCCGACGGCCCGACGATGGCGATGAAGACGTGTCTATTCACCAACTCGCCGGACGAGCATTTTATCCTCGACCGGCATCCACAGCATGCCAACGTGGCGATCGCGGCGGGCTTTTCGGGGCACGGCTTCAAGTTCTGCAGCGTCGTGGGTGAGATCATGGCCGACCTGGCGCTGGAGGGTGAAAGCCGGCATGACCTCGTCCTGTTCCGGCTCGGGAGGTTCGGCCCATGAGATTGTGCGTCTCGTCTTGTCTGGTCGGGCTGAGTCTTGCTCTGGTCTTCGCGCCTCAGGAGGTTGGGCACTCTGCCCAGTCCGCTCCAGTCTTCTTGCTCACGCAGAATTCCGTCATGGCGGCGGACCTCTCGACTTCGCGGATCGTTGCCCGCCGGCCGCTTAAGGCCGGAGCAGCACGCAAAGTGGTTTCCGCTGGTGGCCTTGTCCTTCTTCAGGGCGAGCGGACTGTTGAAGTCCTAGTGGCGCAAACGCTGGAGACGGTTCACACGATCGAATTCCGCGGAGAGATCCAGGACATCGCAGTCTCAGGGACTCTGCTGCTGGTGGCTTCAGGGTCTGAAATCCACATTGTGAGAATCGCGTCGACTGGGACGACATCGATCATCACATCGATCCGCCTGCCCAAAGGGGCACACGCCCTTGCGGCCCGCGGCACGTCCATTTATGCGATCGATGACGTGGTACGGCCATACTACTCGCACTTCATCGACATTCAAGACCCCTATGCGCCTCGAGTGATCACCATGCAGTGGGCAGCGGTAATCGGGAGTTTGGTCAGCCAGGCGATCGCCGACCGCTGGTACGTGCTGGACACTTACCAGAGGGACATCACCGGTCGGCGGGGACAGCGTGTCTGGGCGCTGTCATTGAAACCACCGATCGAAAGGCTCACACGGTGGGATATGGACGTCATGCCCCGGGGATCCGTCATGCGCGAGTTTCGAGTGCACGCCGACACAGTCTACTGGATCTGGGGCGGGGGAGACGACCGTGTATGGCTCTTCCGCCGCCGGCTCCAATCTGCGGGGGCTACGGAGAAGGTCATCCCACTCGGGCCCTCCGGTGAGTGGGCCGGGTTGACGCCCCGCGGCACGATCGACCTGTTGGGTTCCAGGCTCTACGTCGCCGCGGCGAGACAGTTTCAGGCCTTCGACTTGGATGCATCCGGTCCACCCGTGCGGGTACTCCAGTTCAAGTCGCCGTCTCCTATCCTGTCGTTTGAAATTCCGCAGGCCGGCCGATGAGGAGGCGCGAGGAGCACCATCGGCGGTGGTGACGGCGCGTCAGCCGGAAGGTAGACCCTGGGCCGTAGTGAAGACTAGGGCGATGCGATACGCAGTTGTCGCGGCGCTGGGTATCCTCGCGGTCGCGCCCGCGGCCAGACGTCGACCGTGCGGTCCATTCACCTGACGAAGGCCGTCCTGGTGGCGTACACGGCGATCAGCGAGCGCGGGCAATACGTCGTGATGCTGCCGGCGACCACGCCGCTTCGAGAACTGGGCCACCGTACCGTGGCGAGAGAGCGGAAACCGTTGCGCGCGGGCGTCCCGGTACACTACTTCGTCGAAGACTTCCGGGTGTTCCGAGGCGTGTTCTTCGGCGTCGCGCCCGCCGACGACCACGTATGGTTGGTACGCCGAAACCTGGCGACCGAGACGGCCGAAACACAGCGAATCGTTGATCTTGGCCCTGTGGGATCGTTAGGCGCGGACCGTCGGGGGGCGATCGAACTGATCGGCTCGCGGCTCTACGTCGGCACATCGAGCGGCCTGGTCGGGTACGACCTCGATCCGGTTCGCGCGCCTACCCGCGTGGTAAACCTCCAGATGCCGTCGCCGGTGGTCTCGATCGCGATGCAGGTCCCGGGGCGATGACCGAGGTCGACTATCTGGCGATGGCCCGCCGCGGCCTCCCGCCGGGACCGGCGGCGGGGAAGAAGGTCATTGTCATCGGCGCCGGGGTGGCCGGCCTTATCGCCGCATACGAGCTCCTGCGCGCCGGGCACGACCCATTGATCCTGGAGGCGCAGCAACGTGTCGGCGGCCGCGTCCAGACGATGCGCGAGCCCTTTGCGCCCGGGCTCTACGCCGAAGCCGGCGCCATGCGCATCCCCAAGGCGCACTCGTTGACGCTCTCGTACGTCGAGAAGTTTTCGCTGCCGACGTTTCCGTTTACGATGAATAATCCGAAAGCGTACTATCATCTGCGTGGCCGCCAATACCGCGTCGGCGAGCTCAATTTGGATCCGGAGAGCCTGGACTACGACATCGCCGAGCATGAGATCGGGAAAACCATCCACGACATGTGGGCCGAGGCGCTGCGGCCCATCGTCAAGAGGCTGGAAGCCGAAGGCGACGGGGCCTGGCCGCGCATCGTCGATGAGCACGACGAGTTTTCGGTGCGTGAGTTCCTCGAGGCCAGGCGGTGGTCCGAAGGCGCGATCGAGCTCTTTGGCATCATTTACAATTATGAAGCGCTGATGAATTCATCGTTTCTCGAGCTGCTCCGAGAGGAGATCGGCAACTTCTACACCGACATGGTCCAGCTCGAGGGCGGGATGGATCGGCTGCCGCGGGCGTTCCTGCCGGCGCTGCAGGACCGCATACGCTTCAGCGCCAAGATGGTTGCGCTCGACCAGACCCCCGATCAGGTCATCGTGCACTATCAAACCCTGACGGGTCGGCAGCAGGCCGTTGGCGACTACGCGATCGTGACGGTCCCGTTTCCACTACTGCGGCACGTGGAAGTGTTGAAGCCGTTCTCGCGGCCGAAACAGCGGGCGATCCGGCAACTGCACTATGATGCATCGGCCAAGATCTTCTTTCAGTGCCGGCGGCGATTTTGGGAAGAGGACGACGGCATCTTTGGTGGGGGCACGGTGACCGATCTTCCGGTACGGAACATCTACTATCCCGAGCACGGGCGCGATACTGGGCGGGGCATCCTGGTCGCCAGTTACACCTGGTCGGACGACGCGCACCGGTGGGGGTCGCTCTCGCCCCAGGATCGTCTCGTCCAGGCGTTGGAGAACGTGGCGTTGATCCACCCCCAGGTGATGGACACCTTTGAAGTCGGCGCGTCGAAGATGTGGCATCATGACGAGTTTGCCGGCGGCGCGTTTGCGCTGTTCGATCCGGGGCAGCAGACGCTGCTCTATCCGCATATCATCGCCCCCGAGGGACGTATCCACTTCGCCGGAGAGCACGCCTCGCTGACACACGCGTGGATCCAGGGGGCAATCGAGTCCGGGCTCCGCGCGGCGCACGAGATCCATCAGGCGGCCTTGAGGGTGTAGGGCGGCAGGGAAGCCGATCATCACCCCGAACGTGCGAATTGCGCCCCAGCGGGTTCCCACACGTCGTGCTGGAGTAGGAAGGGCACTAAGTCGGGGAGGTGTGCGGATGGGATGGATGGATCGGCTCAAGCAGACGGCGGAGAAGGCGGCCGGTCAGGCAGAGGACATGGCGGCCATCGGCAAGTTAAAGGTGGAGATTCGTCAGCTGGGCGGCAAGATGGAGGACGCGTTCAAGGCGATCGGGGCCAAGGTATACGATCTCTCCGAGTCGGGGACGCAGTTCCCCGCCGATGTGGCGGCCCTTTGCAAGACAGCGGACGAGTTCGCCGATGCGATCAAAGCCAAAGAGGCTGAGATCGAGAAGGTCAAAGCGGGAGGCTAGCGGCCATGATTCATCTTCTTGCCATTTTCGCGGCATTTATCCCCGCGCTCCTCTGGCTGTGGTTTTTCAACACCCGTGACAGGTACGAGCGCGAGCCCAAGAGCATGATCCTCAAACTGTTCCTGTGGGGGGTCCTTTCGGGTCCCTGGGCGGCCGGCTTCAACGAAATGTTCACCCAGATCTGGGGCCCGGTCATCAAGGGGGCGCCATCTTTCGGCGTGTTTGCGGCGTTCCTGTTCATCATGGTGTACGCAATGGCGCTCAACGAGGAAACGATGAAATTCATCGTCACCAACAACGAGGTACGGGGAGACAAGAATTTCAACGAGCCGGTCGACGGCATGATCTATATCACCGCGGCCGCATTGGGTTTTGCGGCCGGTGAGAACACACTGTACATTGTCGGGTCCTTTTTCCAGGTGTTTCAGTCCGCGGTGAAAGCCGGGGTGCCGGCGCAGGGGGCGCTCACGCAGGCCTTCGTCGCCTCCTTCGGGGTCCTGGCCCCGATACGCTCGCTGATCACCGCGGTGGGCCACGTCACCTGGTCGGGCATCACCGGCTACTTCCTGGGCAGGGTGGTCGTCGGCGGCGGATCGAAGGGGCTGGTGACGATGGGCGTCCTCCTGGCGGGCCTGTTGCACACGGCGTTTAATTATCCCCTGTCCCTGGGATCGGTCATTGATCCGAACGCCGGGTTGTTCAACCGCTTCTTCCTCATCGCGCTGGGCGCATGGCTTATCGGGTTGATCATTTACTTCAGGCTCCTGCGGCGGGCGCTCGCGGCCTCGCCGTTCCGGACGCAGCAGATCGCCGGGACAGCAGCGGCGCCGGCCAAACCGTAGCCGGCGAGCCGGCCGGCCGGGGAGGCGATGGATTCACGCGGGGGCTGGGTCAGGTCGGGGCTGGGCTGGCTCGGAGGCATCGCCGCCATGATTGCGCTGGCGGTCGTCGCCCACCGGTGGCCGCTGCTCGCCGAGGTCCAGCAGGCGATCGATCGGCACAAGGCCGTGAAGATCGGCGTGGCCGTCATGACCGGCCTGAGCGGTCTGGCGTTCATCGGCGGCGGGCTCTACGCGATGGCGACGGGGGTTGCCAACGGCAGCGAGAAGACGCCGGGGACCCCCGCCGCCAGCTTTCAAGTGGAGCTCTCCATGCACGAGATCAAGGACGCCTGGCACGCCCGGCGGTGGGCGACCGACCCCCGCTGGCGGTTCATGTTCTTCATGATGACAACCGGCTTCCTCATGGCGACCGGTCTGCTGGCAACGATTTTTGTGCTCGGGGATGTGTTCGCGAAGCTCCTGACCGCACTCATGTTTCTATACGCGTTCGTCCGCACCGTATGGGCGTTCGCGCAGGCGTAGACAGGGCATCGTGCCGCTGATCGCGCAGAGCGCGTGGTGGATCGCCCCGGCCTTCGTGCTGGCGCTGTTCATGGTCTACGCCATGATGGAGCACATGGCCACATTGCTGGTGAAACGCCCGCGCCAGGGCGGTGTGCAGGTTGACGCCGCCGAGCTGCGGCGCCGGCTGGTCGGTTTGAACAACCCCGCCAGACCCTACCGGTTGATCGATGGCAAGGTCTCCGACCTGGAGCTCGACTGGACGGTAGTCGACGAGTCCTGGGCGACCCGTTTCTCTAGCGTCAAGTTGTCGACCGTCTACTACGCGCGCCTGTTGCTCGACGATGTGCGGCACGAGGCGCGATGGTTCGAAGTGCTGCGATCGTCCAACGTGTTTCTCGGGTTCGACGGGTGGATTCCCCGCCTCAACTTTGGTTTCTGGATTCAGGCCGGCTTCATGAGCGGGGCCTGGCGAGGCACGGCGTACGGCATCCAACCCGGGTTTCCGGCCCGCCTCGGTGGGAGTCAACCGTTCTCGGTCAACATCGATCAGGTCAAGCAGGACGTCCGCGGCGTCGTCACGCGAAGTGGCTGGACGTTCCGGCCGACGGTCTTTTGGTTTCAAACGAAGCGCCGGAGTGTCGCGTTCACCGAGGCGTTGTTGCCGGCGTTCATGAAGGAGTGGCCGGCGCGACGGTTCTGGCGCATTGTCTACCCCGCGAGCTTCGTTGCGACGGTCGGATGGATCTGGTGGGTCGCCGGGGGTGGGCGGAGCAACCTCCTTGCTATGGCGGCCTTCTCCGCGTTCTGGTGGGCAATCTGGGGATTCATCCTGCTGATCTTCAAGATCACATCCGGCGAGTGGGCGCCCGGCCGCCGGAACGCTAGCCGTGGTGACAGGAACCGGGGGTTGTAATGGCGGGGGAGTATCTTGCCGCCATCGACCAGGGGACGACGGGCACGCGGTGCATCCTCTTCGATCTTCGCGGTCAGGCGGTTGCGTCGGCCTACCGCGAGCACCGGCAGATCTTCCCGCAGCCTGGCTGGGTGGAGCACGACCCGCTGGAGATCTGGGGTCGCACCGAGGAGATCGTGGCTGAGGCCGTGCGCGCGGCCCCGATCGGGCGCATCCTGGGCGTCGGCGTCACCAACCAGCGTGAGACTACCGTCGCTTGGGACGGGCGCGGCGGACGCCCAGTCTACAACGCCATCGTCTGGCAGGATACACGCACAGAGCCTGACTGCCGGGCGTTGATCGAGGCAGGATGGCAGGATGATACCCGCGCGCGCACCGGGCTGCCGATCAGCACGTACTTCTCGGCGACGAAGATCCGCTGGCTGCTGGCGAACGTTCCCGAGGTGCGCGATCTGGCCGCTGCCGGTCACCTGCGTCTGGGCACCATCGACGCTTGGCTGATCTGGAACCTCACCGGGGGGCCACGGGGCGGCGCGCACGTCACCGACGCGACGAACGCGTCGAGGACGTTGCTCTGCAACCTAAACGACCTGTCGTGGGATCGCGTGCTGCTCGACCGCTTCGGTGTGCCGGCGGGCGCGCTTCCCCAGATCCGTCTGTCGGCATCGCGGGAGCCGTACGGGTTCACGTCTGCCGACGGCCCGTTCGGCGACCGGTTGCCGGTGTGCGGAGACCTCGGAGACCAGCAGGCCGCCCTTGTGGGTCAGGCGTGCTTCTCATCGGGAGAGGCCAAGAACACCTACGGCACGGGATCGTTCTTGCTGCAGCACGTGGGCGGCACGCCGGCGCGGAGCACGCACGGGCTGCTCGGTACCGCGGCGTATGCGTTCGGCGCGGGGGAGTCTGGCGCGGCGACGGACGGACGAGCCTACGCGCTCGAAGGGTCGGTGGCGATCACCGGCGCGGCGGTCCAGTGGCTGCGCGACAACCTGGGGCTCATCTCGAACGCGGCCGAGACCGAGGCGATCGCGCAGACGGTGCCAGATGCCGGCGGCATCTACTTCGTGCCGGCGTTTTCGGGGCTCTTCGCCCCGTACTGGGACATGAGCGCCCGCGGCGCCATTGTCGGGCTCACACGATTCGTCACCAAGGCGCACCTGGTACGTGCCACGCTCGAGGCCATCTGTTTTCAGAGTCGCGAGGTGCTCGACGCGATGGTGGCGGACAGCGGGACACCGGTGAGTGTCCTCAAGGTCGACGGCGGCGCAACCGCCAACAACTTCCTCATGCAGCTGCAGGCGGATATCCTTGGCGTGCCGGTCGTGCGGCCGGCGGTCCGTGAGACGACGTCCCTCGGCGCGGCCTATGCCGCGGGGCTGGCCGTAGGTGCTTACGCGTCGACAGACGAGTTGCGGAGCCTGTGGCGGGCGGACCGAACGTTCGAGCCCACCTGGGATGCCGCGCGGCGGGAGGCGGCGCTCGCGGGGTGGAAGAGGGCCGTCGAACGGACTCGCCGCTGGCTGGAGCCTTGAAGATGAATCCGCTGCCCCTGTTCGTCAGACTCAAACGGGACTTCTGGGGTTTCTTTGGCGCCATTTGGCTGCTCGGCGGCGTGATGATGCTCGTCATCGGGATCCCGATCGCGTGGCGGAGCCGTGATTTCACGATGGCGGCCGGTGGTCTGATCCTCACCGCGATCGGCGGTCGATTGGTGACGACCGCCCTGAGACGGCTCCGGACGGAGGAGCGCCTGCTGCGTGAGGGCCTGTCGGCGGAGGCCGAGGTCATCGCGGTGGAGGAGACCACTGTGCGCTTCAACCGGCAGCCGCAGTGGGTCATCCGATATCGCTACACCGATCGCATGGGCGAAGCCCACGAGGGACGCAGCGGGTATCTCGATCCCGAAGAGGCCGCTGCATGGTCGCCTGGAGATCGCGGGGTGGTCCGTTTCGATCCGAGGCGCCCGGGCGTCAGCATCTGGATTGGGAAAGCGTGAGAAGGCTGCTTCGGGCGGCGGGGTATTTTGTCACGATCCCGTTGGTCCTCGTTGTCATCGCCGTTGGGGAATGGTTGCCGTTCATGCGGGTTCTGGATGCCGCAATCAAAGCCTCGCGCCAAACCTATCTCAATGTGATGATCACCCTACTGGTCATCGGATGGGGCGGGTTCTTTGCCGCGATCATCTACGGCGCGGTGACGGGGATGCCGTCCCGGCGTTTGGGTCAGCCGGTGCCCGAGGACTCCGCAGAGCAGACGGCCGGCGGATCGTTCGACGTCGAGGTATCGTTTCGTGAGGTCAAGCAGGCGTGGCGGCAGCAGCGGTGGCGTGACAACCGCGTGTGGCGCTTCACCTTCTTCATGATGGCGACGGTCGTCGTGGCCATCGTGGGTATGTTCGGCTTGTTCTTCGTGCTCGGGCCCAACGGGATCAGGCTGATCATAGCCTCGGCTTTTCTCTACGCGACGGCGATGACCGTCTATGGGTTCCTCATCAACTAACACGCTGCTATGCTGTGCGTAGAATGCGAGGGCAGATGATGACTAATCCGCGAGGCGCGTTCGTGCTCGTGACCGCGCTCGTGCTGGCGGTCGCCGCGTCGGCACCACCGCGCGCAGCAACGCAGTTGAGGACGCCTCCCGGGCTCGGCGCGTCCCCGTCCGGGTTCGGCGCATCCCCATCTGGCGACGCGGTGCTAGTGGACTCGAACAACTCACCCCGAGGTTTCAACATCGCCCTGGCCGTGCTGGGTGGCAAGATCGAGAGCAAGACGTCGGAATACGACGACCACACGTGGGCCGCCGAGAATCTGATAGACGGGCTGACCTACATCGCGGGCGGCCGGGGATGTCGCCCAGTGTGCGGTTGGTCGTCCAAGGATGGGACACTCCCTCAAGACATCGTGATCTCGTTTTACCAGGGCCGCGAGACGCAGATCGGCGCGGTCATTGTGGATACGACAACACACGAGACCATCGACTCGCCCGATCGGATTGCGAAGGACATCGAAGTCTGGACCTCGACGACAAGTCCGATCGATGGGTTTGTGAAAATCACCACCGCGCGGCTCCAACGTCGCTCCGCTGAACAACTGATCAAGATCGCACCGAGCCGCGCAAAGTTCGTGAGGCTTCGCCTTCTATCCAACTACGCCGGCCGGGGACTGACGCAACTGGGCGAGGTGAAGATCATCGAGACCGCCGGCGGGTCATCCATCCTCGCCGACCTGCCAAAAGATTTGGCGCTACCCGCGCTGGGCGGCGCCGTCGTCCGCTCTACATCGTCCTATGAGCATGGGTCCCTTGCCGGGCTGATCGACAGCAATCCAGGTTTTCCGGGCTGGCGCTCGGCGGACGGTCCCTACGGGCCGCAGGCGTATCTCCCACAGGAGATCGTGTTTGCGCTCCGCGGGGATCAAGTGGCGCTCCTCGACCGGATCGTCCTAAATCCTAGCGCGCCGAAGGGCTCTGACCCCGCTTCGTGGCCCAGGATGATCTCGGTGTTGGTCTCGACCGAGACTCCGGTTGATGGGTTTCAGGAGGTCGGCCGGGTCGCCCTGACGGCCGATCCGCGTGACCAAGCGTTTCCAATTGGCCGGCGGGCGCGGTTCGTGAAGTTGCGAATCCTCGAGAATTTCGGCGGCCGGCATACGAGCCTGGGCAAAGTCAAACTGATCGAAGGCTCCGCCCCGGGGTACGAGTCGATTCTGCTCACCGACTCGACCATGGCCGCGCGTGGTCCGGCCGAGACGTCTCCGGTGGATGAAACCGGTGTCGCTGTTGAAACCGAACCCAACAACACGCCGGCGCAGGCCAACCCGCTCGAGCTCGGCCGCAGGACGAAAGGCAAAATCGAACCGCTGGGCGAGCAAGACGACTTCAAATTGCCGATTCCGGGGACGGCGCCGTCGGTACTGACGCTCGAGCTGCTCGGGCGCCCATATATCAGAACATCGCTGTCCTTGCTCGATGCCTCGGGGAAACTGCTCAAACAGTTCGACCCCGGGCGACATCCCGCGCAGCAAACGACGTTTTCTTGGCTCGTCAGCCCCGGCGAGCATCTCCTTCAGGTGACGGAGCCCCTGGTCTCAATCGTGCTGGTCTGGGACACGAGCGGCAGCATGAGGAAAGAGAGTGTCGAGAACTTGAAGCAGGCAGTCGAAGCGTATGTCGACCAGGTCCGCCCGAGCGAGCGGCTGAACCTGATCCGCTTCAGCAACGATAAGGCCGACAGGCCGGTCGAGGTGCTACTGCCCGAGTTCACGAACGATCGGGAGCGCCTGAAGACCGCGGTGCAGGGTAAGTTCTACGCCGATGGCGGGACGCCGCTCTACGATGCGATCGCGAAGGGGATCGAGCTGCTCGAAGGCGCGCAGGGGAATCGGGCTATCATTGTCATGACCGACGGGGCGGATACGACCAGCCGCCTGAAGCACGCGGCATTTTGGAAGCTGCTGGATGAAAAGCGCACCCGTCTCTACACGATTGGGCTCGGGACGGAGCTGCCGGCGTTTGTCCCCGCGCTTGGAGCGAGCGGTGGGCGGGTGCTCAGCCACATGGCCGCGGCCACCGGCGGACGGTTCTTCTTCGCCCGCACCCCTGAAGAGTTGAAGGGCTTTTATCAACAGATCGCCGACGAACTTCGTGCGACTGCGACGTACTACATTCGCCCGACTCTGAGCCAGGGCACCGGAGGCCTGGCGGTGGCGGCGACCGGCGAGCGCCTGGCATCGGTCTCGGCGCCGAGCCAGATCGAGTTGATCCTGGATGCGTCGGGCTCGATGAACGAGAGGGTCGAAGGGCGTCCGAAGATTGTGACCGCCAAGGAAGCCATGTCTCAGATTATCAAGGGGCTTCCCGACGACGCGCAGGTGGCGTTGCGCGTGTACGGGCATCGCATTCAAGAGGGGCGCAAGGGCGCCTGCCAGGATTCGGAACTCGTGTTTCCGTTCGGCAAGGTTGACAAGAACCAGATGCTCTCGAGGGTGGCCGCGATCAAAGCGCTCGGCACGACGCCGATCGACTATTCGCTCCGGCAGGTCGCAAAAGACTTCGGCCGCACACCCGGCGAGAAGATGGTGATCCTCGTCACCGATGGCAAAGAGGCGTGCAAAGGCGATCCTGCGGCCGCGGTGTCGGAACTTCTCGCAAAGGGTCTGAAGGTGCGGCTGAACATTGTGGGCTTCGCGCTCGCCGACGTGGCCACCAAGCGCGACATGGAGCGCGTGGCGAAACTGACGGGCGGGAGGTTCTTCGACGCGACCAACGCCAAAGCCCTGACGCAGGCGATCGAGCAGTCGCTGGCCGTGCCCTATGACGTGCTCGATGCCGCCGGTGCGCGGGTCGGCGGCGGGCTGACCGGCCAGGATCGGGCAATGTTACCCGAGGGCGTGTACACCGTCGTCGTCCGCGCGGCCGGGACACCCATCACGGTCCGCAACGTCCGCGTCGCGCAAGGCGGTTTCACAAAGGTTGTCCTGAAGAAGGAAGGGCAAGAAGTTGGAGTCCAAGTGCTGGGGCCATAGGGCGTGACACGAGCCCGTCGCCAACGGGAGGAATTGCGATGACGGTCCACGCTCAAGCACCCCTACGCGCGATCGCCAGCGTCCTCGTCTTATTGTTCGTAGCGGGCGGTTGCCAGCGACCCGCAGCTAAGTCTGCCACAAGTCTGAAAGTCAGCGAGCGCGCGCCCGGCATGCGTCAGCAGGTTGACGACCTTGTGCTCAGTGCGCGACGCACGTTCGACCTTGATCACGTCGATCCGGCCGCATACGCCGCGGCGATAGGCAGCGCGCCCGAGGTGAATTTCCAGTTCGTCCGAGACCGAATCGCGTAC
This sequence comes from bacterium, assembly GCA_041497675.1. Classification (GTDB taxonomy): domain Bacteria; phylum Sysuimicrobiota; class Sysuimicrobiia; order Sysuimicrobiales; family Humicultoraceae; genus JBGPNN01. The sequence goes on from JBGQGY010000043.1 coordinate 21,326, forward strand.
GAGACGTACCCGGGGGTCCTGCGGGGGCCGCGGGGTACGCTGTTTGAGGGGCCGTACTTTTCCGGAGAACAGGTCGGCGCAGAGGTCAGCAAGATGCTCGCAAACGGCTTTGTAGAAGTGAGCAACCCGCCGTGGTTGCCACTTGTCTGGCCGTGATTCTGTGCACGCAATGGTGCATCTCAGCCGAAAACGGTTTGAACAGCTCGTGACCGAAGCCCTGAAGGGGATTCCGGCCGACCTGCGCGGGGCCCTCGACAACATCGAAGTCGCCATCGAGGACTGGCCGTCCGAGGAGCAACTGGCCGATGCGGGCGTCGATGAAGACGACCTGCTCTTCGGCTTTTACCACGGCACGCCGCTGCCTCAGCGCAGCCCGATGGAACCGTACATGCTGCCGGACTTGATCACGATCTTTCAGGGGTCGCTCGAAGAGGCCTGCGAGACCGAAGACGAGCTTCGGGATGAGATCCGCCGCACCGTCGTGCACGAGATCGCGCACTACTTTGGGTTTGACGAAGAGAAGCTCGCAGAACTGGGGTACGACTAGTGGTCTGGCTGATTGATCTGCTGCGCAACGGCCTGCGGGCGCTCGCCAACCTGCGCACGCGGCTGCCCGGGTCGCCGGTCGACTACGTCCTTGTCGAGCTGGCGGGGTCGTATCCCGAGCGCACCGGACCCCGTTCGCCGCTCCTGCGCAGATTGTTCCGTCTGTCGTGGCAGCAGCCACTGGGAGAGAGCCTGGAAGCGCTCCGCGGCCGGCTGGCCCGGATCGCCCGTTCACCACGTGTGCGCGGCATCGTGTTGCGGTTTCGCGATCTCCAGGGTGAGCCGCGCACCCTGGCGACGGTGCAGAGCTTGCGGCAGGCCCTTGCCGAGCTCCGCCGGCGGGGGAAGCGAATCGTCGTGTACCTGCCGGATGCACACCTGGCCCATTACTATCTCGCGACCGCGGCGGACGAAATCTGGATGCCGGAAGCAGGTATGTGGCAGGTGACGGGTCTGCGCACCGAGGTGACCTTCTACCGTGACGCGCTCGACCGGATCGGTCTGTTGCCCGAATTCGAGCGGGTGGCCGAGTACAAGACCGCGGCCGACCCGTTCATGCGGTCGACCATGTCCGAGTCTCATCGAGAAGTGGTGGAGTCGGTGCTCGATTCGGTGCTGGCGGAGATCGCGCGCGACGTCGCCGCCTCGCGACGGCTGGACGCGATTGCCGTGCGCGGCGCGATCAACAATGCCCCGATGAGCGCCGGGGACGCGAAGGCGGCAGGACTGATCGATGGTCTCTGCTATGAGGATGAACTGCCGGTCAGGCTGGGTTCGGTCGAGCGCCCCGCCGCCCTTGTGCCTTGGCCGCAGGCCCGCCGGCGGCTGCCTCAATCGTATCGGTGGCGGGCGCGCACACCCGTGATTGGTGTCGTGGAACTGCTTGGCGGCATCACGACGGGCGAGAGTCGTGATGTCCCCCTGCCGGTACCGCTCGTCGGTGGTCGGCTCGCTGGGTCCGACACGATCGCGAGGGCGTTTCGTACCGCAGAACGCCACCCACGGGTCCGCGCGATCATCTTCCACGTGGATTCCCGCGGAGGCTCGGCGCTGGCGAGCGATCTGATCTGGCGCGAAGTGGAACGTATCAAGGTGAAGAAGCCGGTCGTCGTGTACATGGGCAACGTCGCGGGTTCGGGCGGCTACTATGTCGCCTGCGGCGCCAGCCGGATCATTGCGCAGCCCACGACCATCACCGGCTCGATCGGCGTCATCGGCGGGAAGCTGACGGCTCGCGGCCTGTACACCCGGCTCGGGTTGAACCGCGAGATCATCGCACGCGGCCACGCGGCCACCATCGAATCCATGTTTCAGCCGTTCACACCCGAGCAGTTGGAGCGCACGCGCCGTGAGATGCGCGCCGTCTACCAGCGCTTCGTCGGACGCGTCGCGGCCGGACGGCGGAAGACCGAGACCGACGTCGAGGCGATCGCCAGAGGACGCATCTGGACCGGCCGCCAGGCCCTGGAGCACGGGCTCGTCGACGAACTTGGTGACTTCGCGGCAGCAGTGGACCGGGCCAAGGAGCTGGCTGGGATCGCCGTTGAGGCCGAGGTCTCGGTCGTCACGATGTTCCCTCCTCCCGTGACCCCGATTCCGTCGTCATCAACGCCACGGGCGGACGCCGCGGTGCCGTCGCTCGCGGGCGCTGTGGCGGAGGTGGTAGAGGTGTTCAAGCTCGTTGGCGCCTTGGCGGCCGAAGCCGCCCTGCTGATCATGCCCGAATTTGGGGGGGAGGAGTGACCCGCCCGCCAACGAACTTCAGGCAGAGTGCAGGGCTCGAACGGCTCTTCGTCCCAGCAGAATTCCCTACGAGTGCGCGTTCTGCGCAGCGGGAGTGCCGGCAACGCCATCCTCGTTGAGGCGGACGGCCGGCGGTTCCTCATCGACGCCGGGCTGCCGGCTGAGACGCTCCTTCGAGAGATTGCCGACTGTTGTCCCACCGCCCCGCTGGACGCCATTCTCCTCACGCACGAACACGAGGATCACATCAAAGGGGCGGCTGGCGTCGCGCGCGCGACCGGGGCGGCGGTGTTGGTGAACGACGAGACCCTGCGGGCGGCCAATGGGCAGCTCGCTGGGGTCGCCGTCGAAACCTTTCGCTCGGACCGACCGTTTCAGGTCGGGGCGGTGGGGGTCACGCCGTTTCGGCTACCGCACGACGCGGCCGACCCGGTCGGGTTCGCGTTTGACTATTGCGGCGTGCGGGCGGCGGTGGCCTGCGATCTCGGCGAGGTGACCGACGTAATGCTCGAGCACGCCCGCGCGGCCGATCTCTTCTTGATCGAAGCGAACTACGATCTGCGCTTGATGGGCGTCTCGGCGTATCCGTGGTTTCTCAAGAATCGGATCATCAGTCCCCAGGGCCACTTGTCAAACGATGGCGCCGCGCAGGCTGCCGTCGGTGTGGCGACGGGCGGGTCACAGACGATCATGCTTGTCCATTTGAGTGACGTGAACAATCTGGCCCCCCTGGCTCGTGATATCGTTCGTGCCGCGTTGGACGCCGAGGGCATGCATAGCGTGCGGGTAGAAGCGATCAGACCCAATTCAGGCGGACCGTGGTGGACCGGAGCGCGGATCGCGTCCACCGCTGCCGCCGGATGAACGTCCAGCCACGCCTCTTCCACGGCGAGACCGCTACGCTCCGACGACACGCGGTGCAGATTTTGGGCGCGGGTGTTGCTGCGGCCGATCCGGCGGCGGCGATCCACCGCGCCATCGCGTTTGACGGCTCGACGCTGCGGGCCGCGGGGTGGGCGCATGACCTCGCGGCCCGTGGGCGCATCGTTGTGGTCGGCGCCGGGAAAGCCTCGGCCCGCATGGCGATGGCGGTGGAAGATCTCCTCGGTGATCGTCTCGACGCCGGCGTTCTGGTCACCCGGTACGGGTACGGCGCCTCCCTGCGCCGGATCACGCTCCTGGAGGCCGGACACCCGCTCCCCGACGCCGCGGGGCAGCGTGCGGCCGAGCGCGTCGCGCAGGTGGCGGCCGAGGCCGGCCCCGACGATC